>NZ_NPJZ01000002.1:300000-600000 GCF_002245895.1 Rhodococcus sp. OK302 | reverse complement strand
GCGAGACCTGGGACGGCGGTCCGCGCTCGAACATCGCGCCGACCAAGGTGTTCACTCCGTCCTCGGCGGATTCCTCCACCGAGAATTCGACACCGGGGCGACGCGCAGCCCAATTCAGCTCCTCGACGCCACCACGGTCGACGGAAAACCTGTGGACGCCGTCGTTGACCTCGGCGGGCTCTTCCAATCACGGCCAGGGGTAACGGATGTCCACCAACACAGCAAATCCCGTACTCGCGCCGATCCGGCGATGGGTGCTCTACTCACGCACCAACCTGACGATCACGATTGTCTCCGCGTTCACCGTCTTGTTCGTCGCCGGATCACTGTTCGGCCAGTCCCCCACCGCGACAAATACCGCGTCCGCATCGAACATCACGACGACAGCGGCTCCCGCGGTCGCCGGGGATCTCACCCACGAGTTGACCGAGGTCACCGAATCCACGATCGCCGGGAAGTCAGTCGCTGCCGTCTCCGAGAGCGCCCCGGCAACGGCGATGGCATACGCGCACATCTACATCGACCGGTCGCTCTCGAACAGTGAATGGAAGACCAAGCTCGGCAAGCACACCGCTGAGGCTCCCGGCGTGACGGTCGTCAGCGCTCGCCCGCTGGTAGCCGTGGCGATCACCGGACCCACCCGCAGTGAAACTGTGGCCGGCACCGGCGGTGAAAGTGCGGTGCAGGTGATCGTGCCGACGCAGGCCGGTAACCTGCGCATCACTCTCAAAGCGACTGTGTACGAAAAGGTTTCGGCGTGGCAGGTGCAGTCGCCGTTGCCGACGCTCGACAGAAGTGAGGTCGACAAGCTCGGCGTTCCGCCACTGACCAGCGCACCGA
This sequence comes from Rhodococcus sp. OK302, assembly GCF_002245895.1. Classification (NCBI taxonomy): domain Bacteria; kingdom Bacillati; phylum Actinomycetota; class Actinomycetes; order Mycobacteriales; family Nocardiaceae; genus Rhodococcus; species Rhodococcus sp. OK302. The sequence continues at coordinate 599,160 of NZ_NPJZ01000002.1, read as the reverse complement.
CGTCCGAGGCTCGGACGACCACCACGACACCGAAATCGACCACCAGCTCGGCTACCACCACGCAGGCACCGTCAACGTCAACGACTGCCCCGTCCACAAGCCGTGAGCCCGCACCGGTACCGGTGCCCGGACCTATCCCGATCCCCGACCTCGACACCCCGTTGCCGGGGACATTGTGAGGCGCCGCGCGGTGGCGCTGATCCTCATCTCCGGCACCGCTGCCGTCCTGGGGTTGTCCGGATGCGCGTTCGACCCGGTCATCCCCAAGAACCGCTGCGGCAGCACCTCATCGAGCGAGAGCGACAAGGGCGGCAGCGGCAAGGGCGAATCCCCGAGTGGCAACACCGATTTGAAGGCATCGGGACCGATCACCCAACCCACCAAGGAAGGAACCACGACTCAAACCTCACCGTTCGGTCCTCGTGGGGGATCCCAGCACAAGGGCATCGACTTCGCCGGACCCGTCGGCACCCCGATCTACGCCGCCCTCGACGGCGTCGCGGTCAAGGCCGGATCTTCCGGCGAAGGTCCCGGCGTCGGCTTCGAGAACTGGATCGTTCTCGACTCCCTGGTCGACGACAAGCCCGTGAGCACGGTCTACGGGCACATGTTCACCGACGGAATCCTGATCACACCCGGCCAGCAGGTCAAGGCCGGCGACCATATCGCCAACATCGGCAATGCCGGCGGATCCACCGGCCCTCACCTGCATTTCGAGTACTGGGAAGGTGGCCGGTTGCAGGGTGGATTCGCGGTCGATCCGCTGACCAAGCTCGGCGGCGCACCCGCACCTGCTGGTGAGGTCGACGTCAACAGTCCGAACATCCAGCTGGCCGCATCGTCGTCCTCGATCGACTGCGCGGGGTTCGGTGTCGCCGGCGGCGGCGATCTCAAACCGGGAAGTGTGCCAGCGGAATTCGAGCCGTGGTTCCGCAAAGCAGGGTCACTGTGCCCGCAGATCAGCCCGGCACTTCTCGCCGCGGACACCAAAGCCGAAGCCGGATTCCAGGCCCTCGTCAGCCCCAAAGGTGCGAAGGGCTACACCCAGTTCATGGATCCGACCTGGGCGGTCTATGGGAAAGATGACGACGGCAACGGCACCGCATCCCAGGGAGACGTCGGTGACGCGGTCATGGCGCAAGGGCGATACTTCTGCGAAATCGCCAGACAGGTCGACAGGTGGATCGCCGACGGATCCGTCAAAGGCGATCCGCTCTCGCTCTACATCGCTAGCTACAACGCCGGCGAATACGCAATCAAGGACGCCGGAGGTATGCCCTCCGGCGGCGACTACACCAGCGAAACCCAGCCCTACGTGCAGAAAGTGCTCTCTTTCATCCCCGAGTTCGAGCAACCCGGCGGACGAGGAGAATTCGTCCCCTCCCCCGACTCCGCATCCGGATCCCAAGCCGTCGAAGCCTCCCGCAAGTACCTCGGCACCCCGTACGTGTGGGGCGGCGGCGGAACCGGCGGGCCGACCGGTGGAGGTTTCGACTGCTCAGGACTGACCAGCTACGCCATCTACGCAGGTAGCGGAAACAAGATCACCATGCCGCGCACGTCGGAGCAGCAGTGGGCAGTCGGCGTCGAGATCCCGATCGATCAAGCACAACCCGGCGATCTAGTGTTCGGCGGATGGCAATCCACGGGCCCTGGTCACGTCGGAGTCGCTATCGGCGGCGGTCAGATGATCCACGCACCCACCACCGGGGATGTCGTCAAGCAGTCACCGTTTCAGAGCGATATGAAAGCCAGGAGAGTCATGTGAGTAACGTACGCAAGCTCGTTCTGCTCGCGCTCGCGGTCGCGGTCGCGGTCGGGGCCGGGGTAGTGCTCTACTTTTCCGACTTCGGCAACGATGGCGCCGGCACCGCGACACCCGTCCAAGCAACGGCGATGCCGGCCGCAACGACGACCTCGCCGACATCGCCGACATCGTCGACAGCTGTTGACGTCCCGTCGAACCCCGATAGCGATGCAGCGGAAAACACTGTGCGTCAGGCACTCTCCATCGCGTTCACCTGGTATCCGGCTACCGATCGCAGCCCCACCGATGCCTATGCACGCGCACGGAACTGGTTCAGCGAGCCACTTGCCGCATCGCTCCTCGTCGACGTCCACACCGAGCGTGGTCCCGGCGCGCAATGGGGGCAATGGGCGTCGGACAACGCGAAAGTCGTTGCCGACGTGAGCGTCGGATGCTCAGGCTGCCCAACCGACACAGACACACTCATTCACCGCGTGGCCAGCATTCACCAAACGGCAATCGCCGGCGACGAGACCACAGGGGTCACACCGGATACCACCGTGTGGGTCACGCTCACCAAAGGCGGCGGCCAGTGGCTCGTCGACAGCATCCGGTACTGATCGACACACCCGCGACCAGCGCACCAAGAGCGAGTTCCCGTCGATCGACTAAGTTCATATCCACGAAGACCGCAGCGCCGAACATCGCACAGGCGCAAACGGTTTCAGAACTACCGGATGCACAGATACCGGCAGTTCACCATCGGAGGGGAATACAGATGAAGCGCACCGCAAGGGCTACCGCAGGCGCCCGCATGATCGGCATCGTCGTCGCGTCGGCCGCGCTCGTAGCCGGCTTGACCGCGTGTGGAGCCGACAATGCGGGTGGCGATGCCAGTCCGCGGCCTGAAACTACCTCTATCGCGCCACAGATTCCTGCCATCGACGTCAACGACGCCGTCGACGTGCGCCGCTACTACACCGTCGAGTCGATCGTCAGAATCGTCACGGCGCGAGGCGGCGACGAGACGATGGTGCTTGGCACGCTCGCTGCCGCGGAAGCTGAGAGCGGCTGGTACGCCGGCAACAGCGGCGGCGCGGCAGGGAAGCGAAGTACGGTCGACGTGTTCGGTTGGCGATCGAGCTATCCCGGTGGCGCAGAAAGTGGCCAAGCGACGGAGGCTGCCGTAGAGCACTTCATGGATGTCGCGGCGACGGTGCCGCCCGAAACCCGCGATGATCCGGTCGAGTTCGCAGTCGCCGTCCAGTTCGCAGATCCACGCGGCTACGACCCCGGCAACAGAGTGTTCTCGCGCACAAGTACGAACAGGGACGACGTGGTCACCAAGTACGCCGCGAGCCTGCCGGAAGCCAAAGCCGCGCTGGAGCAGGTACAGCAGGCGCGGTAAAGGACCGCTTCGCCGCGCGGCTCACGGTCCCCTTCTGAAAGTCCCCGTGCGGGACGGCCGGCGGGAAGCAGGTCAGATGTGTTCTACCGCGCGGGGACGTGTCGTCTACGCAGGTCACGGGCAATCTTCTTTCGCCAGTGGCCGATCAACACGCTCAGATGCCAAATGCCCGCCCCCAGATCGATGGGGCGGGCATTTTGGTGGTAGGTCGGGGTTAGAGTTAGTGACCCATTCCGATTCCGCCATCGACGTTGATGACGGTGCCCGTGATGTAGCCGGCGCCTGGGCTGAGCAGGAAAGCAGCAGTGGCCGCAATCTCTTCCGGCTTACCGAAGCGTCCGAGAGGAATGTGGGAGAGAGCCGTTTCGACGACTTTGTCGCTGACTGCGGCCGCCATGTCCGTTTCTGTGAATCCGGGTGCGATGACATTGGAAGTGATGCCGCGCGAGCCAAGTTCACGGGCTACCGAGCGTGCGAGGCCGATGACCCCAGCCTTTGCTGCGGTGTAGTTGACCTGACCTGGCATTCCCGACATTCCGCTGGCCGATCCGATGATCACGATGCGGCCGGCGCGGTGCTTGAGCATGTTGCGGGTTGCGCGTTTGACGACACGGAATACCCCGGTGAGGTTGGTGTCGACGACACCAGTGAACTGCTCGGTGGTCATGCGCATGATCAGCGTGTCGTTGGTGATGCCGGCGTTGGCGATGACCGCTTCGATAGGGCCGTCTTCTGTCTCTACATGGGTGAACGCACGATCGACTGATTCGTCGTCTGTGACGTCGCATTCGACGCCGTGAACGCCATCAGGTACCGACGCCCCACGGTGTGTGCCCCAGACTGTGTGACCTTCGGCAACAAGGTGGCTGGCGATGGCTGCACCGATTCCTCGGTTGGCTCCAGTAACTAAGACGCGCACAGGTAGAACCTCCAAAAGTCTTGCATGAATAGGAATTTCAACGGCGGGTGGTGACAGGTCAGACTGCCACTTTTTCTTCTACGAGAAGGATGATCGCGACGGGATCGCCGTGCTTTTCCTTTTCTCTGGCGGAGTGAAGCTTGAAGGTCGATGCCATGAAGGGCTCGCCATCGATCAGCAGTCGCTGTCCGGAACTTTCTGGATCGTCGGGGCTCGCCAGCAGTTCGAGGTCGACTTGATCGAGCACCTGAGCGATCTTGGATTCGCCGAGGGGTGCGAGCTTGCCGACGGTGGTCAGCGGAATGCGGTTTCGAGCCTCCACGAGCATCAACGTCGCGTTACCGAAGCGGATCAGCGACGCAATGTTGGATTCAAGTTCGCGTTCGGCCAGCCGCAGGGTGAGCCCGTAGAGGGTGCGCTGGTTGCCGTCGTCGGTGAGGCGCAGTCGGCAGGAGGACCACATGTGGACCCACTCGGTACCAGCGGGACGCAAGCTCCAATAGCTCTGGATGAGCAGTCCGTCCTCTCCCGTCAGTGCGTCGTAGTAGCCGCCAACCATGCCCCAGGCGTCTTCCGGGTTGAGCCAGGTGAAGAGATGCTGGACGTGACGTTCCTCGTTTGCTTCTCGCCCGTCTCCGATCATGGACGGGTCGTCGCCACTTGTGCGCGTGGTCATTGCGGTCATGTCGAGAACCCACACGTTGTAGGTCGGGCGAGGATCCGGCTCGCGGTCGCCGATCCACACGATCAAGGCGACTGGCGTTCCGTCGGATGCGTCGATCTGGTGGCTTTCGACGACGAGCCCCTCGACCTTAGGGATCTTCTTGCCGTCCAGGAGTGACCTGACGACTGCGTCAACAACTGCCTCACCTGATCGGTCCAGACCGAGCTTCGTGGCGCAGCGCGACAATGGACGGGCAACACGCTCGCCAGCGGCCGAATGGATGAAGACCTCTCTTCCGAACTGAGTGCCGATGATGTCTACCGCGAGCCACGTACCCTGAATTGACATCCGAGCATCATAAGCGATTGTGCTGCAACACTATTCATCGGAAACAAAGGTCAACCGTCCCGTTTGTGACCGGCTTCACAGCGGTTTGCATCTGTGCGTTTCACAGGTATTTACTACTCGATGGCAACGACTTTGTTCGTTGCCAGCGCTGGTCGGTGAGCGATTCCCTTCCTGAAGCAGAAGGCCCACAAATCGTGGGTCTGCTTTCGGATGCTCAAAAGGGGACAGCTGATGACTACTTCGCACTACCGCGATCGCGCTTTTACGCCGACTGCGCCCAATTATCGGATCTATCGTCCCGATTTGCTCTCGACGTTACATATGGGTTCGATCTGCATCCCCAAGCATGGAGCGCATGGGTTATGCACTCTCTCCATGCGGACGAGATCGAGCGCGCTCGTAACTGGCTCGCAGCTCAGTTTCGGAGATGCCCAACGCTGCGGACAGCTTTTTCGCCATCGCATCGGAAAGCGAAATTTCTCCACGCTCGACGCTGCCAACCATTTGGGTAGAAGTACCAGCTGCGGCACCCAACTGCGGCTGAGTGAGCCCCCGCAAGACGCGCCAGTCTCCTGGAAACCTTTCGGCAACAGGCACTTGGACGAGGTCGGAAATCTCGATACCGAGTACCTTCACGACCCGCGCCAAAAGGTCGACCTGAGGGGATGCTTCATCCCTCTCCCATCGAGTGATCGTCGTCCCGCCGATATCAGCTTGGCGAGCGAGTTCAGCCCGAGAGATGCCCATCGATCGCCGCGCAGCAGCAAGGTTGCCGGGGCGAAATCCCCGCATGACTCGTCGGCTCACGGACCGAGCCCTACCCATCTTGTCCTCATCTCTAGACACTTTGCCGCCTCCTTACTAGGGTATGCACACAAGACATGTTTTATATGGCTTGCTTTAGAAGGTATGTTTTGGCGGAAGGAGGTGACAGTATCCGAACTTCCAAGACGCTGATCACCGAGGCGCAAGCCTCCACGACATAAAGAAGTCCCCCAGCCGCGACAACGACCGGGGGACGGCACCAAACGGGTTCCAGCCCGTCCAGCATTTTCCTTAGCGCAGAAAGCGAGTTCTGCAATGAACACCTTAGTTGACGCTTTGAGCGTCAGGAAGTTTTCGAGCGTGCCCTCAAGCCCGCTCGGTACACGTTCCACGCTGCAACTTTTCCGGGTCACTACACAACATGTACCCAATTCCGGTCGATGCATCGAATGTGACTTCGCCCTCTCCGGGACGACTCCACTGTGCCCCCAAGCCGCAGATGCCTTGCGCGAGTTGGCCACACGAAACATCGACCGACCGTCGTCGGCACGCAACCTATTTCGACTTACAGACATTGGACTGTTGCAACGTGCTGCCTCGCACCGTCCCACCAACTCGGGACGCTGCGCCCGATGCGGTTTCAGCTACACCGCGGATGTCCGGGATTGCCCGCAGTTGCGATTGATTCGGCGTGTCCTCGAATCCCGCGGAACGATCCCTCTCACGCAGTCCGAACCTGGCGCAGCAATATGCGCAGGCAGGCCGCAGGCGTGGGAGATCAAGGGCCAGAACCTCTCCGCGTGGAAGCGCGCGATGGCGTCATGCTCGGAATGTCCACTCTTGAAGCAGTGCCGAGAATCACTTCGCCAGGGGCAGGTTCTTCCTGCGGATCAGATCATGGCCGGCACGGTCTACGACTACTACGGCAAACCCGTAGCCGACCACAGGCTCCGTGCATATGCCGTCGATCGCGGACGTAAGCCACGCACATTCCACGCCTCAGGTACGAACCTTCGAGGCGAAGGAGACGTAGCGTGAGCCACGTTTCAGACCTTGTCTATCAGATGGCGACACCGCAGGTGGAATCTCCTGCTATCGGCGGTTGCGATGCCAACTGTTGGGCCTGGTTCGCCGATTTGTATGACCACCCGCAGTGGGGTCTCGCCGCCACGATCCCCAATTTCACCGAGGTTGGCGGCACCGTCGGCCGTCTATGCCGAGTCACCAATACGTGCGAACGAGAGACCCTCGAGGTCCGGTGGGACGCTCTCAGCCGCCTCGCGGCGATCAGGCGCACGGTATGTCCCACTGCAGAGCACCACGCCTGGACCGCTGTCATCAACTCTGGCCTCGACGCGCATGACTTGCTCGACGATATCGAATACGACGGGACCGAAACTGTGACCAGTGCATTTTCGGCAATCATCGCCGCGCATTCGGATGTGGATGCCGAGAAATTCATGGCACAGGCCGCCGAGGCATGAGAGTCGTACCGAACCGCACCCCAACCGGTCGCCGAACCACTGTTCCTCGCAGCCTCCCGCCACTATGCGATCGCACCGATCCATCTCGGAGTTGCATCATGACCGTCTTGATAGGCGACTTCGACAGCCCCGATCGCGACGATTGCCCGATGATCATGGATTCGGTAATCGTTGGTGTCATCCGCTCGACATTGCTCCGCGAAACCGGTGTTCTCGATCATTCGCTGCCGGCCGATTCGCGCCCGCGATGACACCAATGATTTTGGCAACTGTCATGGGACTGTGCGGGCTGGTCGGAGTGACGTTTTCCCTGCGTAGCGCACAGTGAACGAGTCTCGCCATCGCTGATGGCGGTCCCGAGCTTCCCCGAAAGCTAATTCGTGTCCGCGCCGCTCACCAGAGAGCCCGCTTGCTCATGCTGCAACCATGCCCCCATTTGGAAGGTAACCCTCCAAACCAACCAGTCCACACACGCGGGACCTCGGATTCCATAGCGCAGTAACCCTAGAAATGACGAAACCCCCTTGCGGGGGTACGTAAATCAAGTTCGCCGATCGGAATGCCTTGCCGGGCAACCGACACCGTTTCTAGCTGAAGAAGAAGTAAACCGCTTCGACTTCGGGTACCGCATTTCGCTTCATCTCACTGAAGGGACTACCCGTGAAGGGTACGTCTCAGGGTAACCCACACCCTGAACCAGGAACAACACCAATCGAAAGTGACATTGTCGGCAAGTCACATCCCGACCCCGAAAATGTCACCAAAACAAAGACCTTCACCGCCCCCGACATCCAATGGGCCGAAACTGTCCGCTCGGCAACCGCGAAAATCGAACACCTCGAAGCTTTCAATGCCGACAGCGCCCAGCGCGGGTCCTCATGGGCGCTACCCGTTACCCCGTCCGAGCAGTCTCGCGTTCCGATCTGGTCCGGCCGCACAGAGTGGCTACGTCAGCTCCGTCACCAGGTCACTGCAACCGAGGGCGGTCGCGCTGCGCTCGCCAAGGAACACCTCGCAGTTGACACCCTGATGGCCTGCGCCAACGCCCATGCAAGGTTCGCCGAAACCCAGACCGGCCGAGGAGTCACCGCCTCGAAGGCCCGAATCGCCGACCACGCAGGGGTTTCCGACACCACCCTCAAACGCGCCCGTCGCGTACTCAAAGCCCTCTCCATGGGAGTCGAGCATGCACGAGGCCGCACACTGTCGAGCTTCGAGTACCTGGCAGCAGAAGCCCACCACGGCGGAAGCCAGCACAAAGCAGCCTCGACATGGTCGCTGTCATCGCCCAAAGCAGTCGTGATCTCCACTCCCCCAATCGAACGTCCCCAGCGTGCACGGCGCAGCCGCGCTACCGCCCGCGTTGCAGCGTTTCGTACCTGCACCCAGCGCAAGACCCCGCCGACCGGATCCAATACCGGCGACAATCCCCAGCCAGGCGCCCGTGGCCCCCTATCTTCGAATGCTTTTGTTTGTTCTTCTTCTTCCGTAGGAAGTACTCACCAACGCGCACGCGCGCGGAAAAACTCCTCTAACCACACCACCCAACGGCCAATCGAACTGCAGCGAGCCGCTGCATCGCTCGCCACCCATGCACCAGCCTTCGACCCGAAAGACCGGATCGGCACTCCCCGACAGCACATCGGAACCATCGCGGACGGAATCCGCGGTGCAGGCATCGACACCACACGCTGGAGCGGCCGCGACATCGCCCAGACACTCTCACGTCACACCGCTGAAACCGGCCAGATTTGGCCTACAGCCAGCGCAATCAGCTCCCCATCAGCATTCCTGCGGTGGAAGCTCTCGCAGCTCGACTGGACCGGCCCGTCCCCTAGCGAAAAACGCACGCAATCCGACGAAACCCGACGCAAGGAAATCACTGAACGACAGGCAGAACGTACACGCAGAGACGCAGCGGCCGCCTCGGCCGCGAGTCGCGCAGCTGCCCGAGCAGCCTTCGCACAGCACCTGGCCGACGCCCGAATGGCGCGTACGAATTGAACTCGTACCCGCATCTGCGCAGGAAGTCCGGTCGACTGTCGGCAGCACTGCATAGTCTCGACGGCAACCCCACACCCCGAATCCGCCGGTCAGTCGACAGCGAAGGACGAAGGCTGACCACTCACGCACACGTCAGCCGCGATCCACGGCCAAGATCCATGGCCAAGATCCACAGCCGAAGATCCCCTGCCGACATCGGATTCCGCCTGGCAGCTGGCGCCCGAACGATAGTCGTTGTCGTCGACCACCTCCTCGAACTCGACGACACACTTCGCCGATGCGAAACACGCCTGGACCTTGCGAATCACCGGCACTTCCCAAGTCCGGATCAACCTCGCAAAGAAGCTCCCCGCACGGGTCATCATCGTGGCCACTGACGCATCGACAGTCCAGGTCACATCGACTGGACATAGACAGGTGCGTACGGGCATACAGCATTGCCAGGGATGTCGATACCTACGACTCCCCGATCCTGTTCCAGTCCAGGGAGATTCGTGTGGGATGAGGGTCTATCTCGCTAGCGATCGGGATGGTCAGGAATCTGGGAGTCGAGTTCCGAAACCGTAGCTTCGACGGCAGCAGCAATCTCATCGTCGGTAGGGACGAGATCGCGAATCGGCGAAGGCAAAGTCTCATAGGTGTAATCAGCGACCGCAAGGGGAGCCGTCGTTCCCGCCAGCGAATACCGAACTACGTTGTCGTTACGGCCGGCGCACAGCAGAATCCCGACCGTAGGGGCATGGATTTTTCTGTCCCGCAAGTTGTCATCGATCCAGGAGACATAGAACCCAAGCTTTCCCACATACTCCGGTTCGAATCGACCCACCTTCAACTCGACGACTACGAATCTCGCCTGCACCCAGTTGAAGAACAGCAGGTCGATATAGAAATCCTGGTCGCCGATCTCGAAGTGGTATTGGCGTCCGACGAACGCGAATCCATGGCCGAGTTCGAGAAGAAATTGCTCCAACCGCAGCATTAACGCTGACTCGAGCTCACGTTCCGCCACACGTTCAGTGATATCGAGGAAATCGAATACATACGGATCGCGAACCAACTGCTGTGCGAGATCCGAGTCCTCTACAGGGAGGTGATCACGGAAATTTGACGGCGCCGCACCAATGCGATGCCGCAGTCCACTGCGGATCTGGTTCTGCAGTACGTTCCTTGACCAGCCATGCTCGGCGGCTGACGCGGCGTACCAGTCGCGGTCGGATCGCCCGTCAAGTTTGTCGAGCAACACCGTCACATGGCCCCAGGGCAATTGGCCAACAGGTTGTTGACCAATTTCATCACGAGTCCATACGGCCGCTATCTGACGCATGTACTTGAGATTCGTTCGGGAAAACCCTCGCATTTCAGGGAACGCTGATCTGAGATCTATAGCAAGTCTGTCGATCACCTTTGTTCCCCAGCCTTCGACTTGCTGGCGTTCCACGATGGCATGCCCGATCTCCCAGTACAGGGTGAGCAGTTCAGTGTTGACGATTCGTGTGGCACGTATGCGGGCCTGCCGTACCTGCGATTTAAGGCGATCGAGAAGCTGGAGGTAGTCGTCAGGAAGTTCGGCTGGAGCATTCACTTGTCCATCTTCGCCCAACCAGACGATCCCTGCCCAAACGACAGGCAATCCTGCGTTGAGATCATTCGACAACCGATCGATAGCAGGCTCAGGTGGAATCGCGCCGAAACTTCGATAAGCTACCGCTCACCTCGAGCCACCTGCGCCCAACCCACTTATCCACAGGTCACGTTGATCAACCCCGGACGCATCGCCCACAGTGTGCCCCACACCTGAATGGTGGGCGCAACTGGCAGGACATCAGCGGCGCACACCGACACGTGCACTGTCCCCCTGGTAGATGAGGTGCCCATGCCAATCCCACGTCCGAACGCTCACTGCGCGGTCACCCTGCTGACGGTAGCCACTCTCGCCACCAGTTCGCTCGCCCTCACCGCACCGGCCATCGCCTCCACCCAATCCGGTTGTGCGACAACATTCAACCTGTTCATCCCCGGAACCTGGGAAATCACCGAAGACGCCGACCCTACAGTGCCGGTCGGCATGCTGAAATCGATCGCCGAGCGCCTCAAGGCTGAACACGGCACCGCCGCACAGATTTACACCCTGCCCTACATGGCCAGTGCCTTCGACAACGGAAAAACCTACGCGGACAGCAAAGCCGACGCACTCACCAAAGCCAACGCCGCACTCTCCGAGGTCGCCGACAGGTGCTCGAACACCAAGTTCACCATCACCGGATACTCCCAAGGCGCAGACGCTGCAGGCGATCTCGCCTCGTCGATCGGCAACGGCTCCGGACCGGTCACACCCGACCAGGTTCTCGCCGTCGGACTGCTCGCGGACCCCGGCGCAGGCACGAAAGGCGAATCGGTCGTCGGACCGAAACCGTCCGGACAAGGCATCGCAGATCCGCGGCCTCAAGGTATGGGCAAACTCTCCGGCCGTGTCGCCTCGATCTGCGACCCCCAAGATCTCTACTGCTCAATCAAGAAGGGCTCGAGCCCTCTCCTCGGATCGCTCGGCTCTATACTCACCACAGCGTCGAGTTCGCCAACCCCCGGCCGCGCAGTCGGTGGAAACTCGCGACTGGCAACAGCATTGGTGTCCGACTTCTCAAAGGCAGACCTGCCTGGGTTCGCGAGCACTGCGAATGGCCTGACCAGACAGCTTTCCGCAACAGAGGGCACAGTCGACCTCGCACAGGTCGCAGCCAGTGCCACCGAGCTCGTCAACACCATCAATCCACTCGCGGAACTGCTCGGATCCGGTGCCGCCAACACAGCCGCGAACGGTCAACTCGCCGCCGCACCCGCCCGAACACCGGAGAACAATGCCAGCAAAGTCCTCGACAGTGCCGGTCAATCCGATCTGACCAGCGCATTGACGGCAGCGACGACGATCGCCGACGCTGCCACCAAACTCACAGACCACGGCACGGCAACACTTCCGGCCAATTCACCCGACATCACCGCACTCGGGGCCACTGCCGGCAGACTCGACAGCCATGTCGCGCCGCTCGCGTCGACACCGACCGACGTACTGAGTTCAGCGTCCGGTGTACTTTCGGTGCTCAAACCAACCGTCGTCGTCAACCAGGTCCTGGGCGTCGCTACCGGTGTCACCTCACTCGACATGCCGGGGATCCTGGCGAACCTGACCCTGCTTCCGCAGAAGGTGGCAGCGCTCGACGCACAAGGCGCCCACAAGGTCGCCGGCGACCTCAACAACCAGTTCTCCCCACTGGTCCGCATGGCCGCAGAGGTTGATCTGACATGGGTCTCACAGGTGCTCTCCGTCATCCCCGACCCGTCCGGCTACTCCCAGGTCGCCTCACTTCTCACCTCGATCCTCGCAAACGTCGATATCATCAAGCTCTCCAACCTGGTCGGACAGATTCAGGAAATCGCTTGGGCCGCAATCGAGAAACTACTGCCACCGCCCGGCCAGCTCCCCGATCTTCTCGCCGCTGGCGCCGCGATGACCGGCCTCGTTCCGGTCGGACTCGAACTCGCCTCGGTTGCGGTGAATATGCTCTCCGGTAAAGCCACCAAGACATCCCCGATACTGCTCGGAAAGCAATCAACCACCGCCGCAGCAACTATCACCAACCAGACCCAGAGCCTCGACCTGCCGGCACTGGCCGGATCGTTGACCACGATGGCCAACTCGCAAGACGCATCCGACCTCGCATCACTCGTAGGCGAGGGACTCGACGCCGCATCGTTCTTCGCCTCCGGCGCACACCAAAACTACAACGCACTCGTCGTCGACAACGCCGGACGCAACGCCATCCTGTGGATGGCTGATTGGCTCAACCTCCAAATCAGCCGTGCCGCATGAGCAGATACCGTGCCCACAACCCCACCGCCCGTTGGTCGATGTGCGAACGCTGCAACCACCGCGGCTACTACACCCGCGACGACGCGAAGGCCGCCAAGAAACGCCACCACGGCGTCAAAGGGATGGCGGTATTCGCGTGCCCACACACAGACGGCATGTTCCATATCGGACACCGACCGGCCGCACTCTCCGCTGGAATCATCGACCGCACACTCCTACGCGAACAAGCACAACAACTCGACAACCATCCCAACCATCTCGGTACAGAACCGGATTCATCGACGACTCGAAAAATCAAGGCGCACAGCGACAGACCGCCACACCGATAGAGGGATCACGTGCTGGCCATCGCGACTTCTTCATGTCAGCCGCGAATGTCCCCTCCCACGCCCACCACTGCTACTGCTACTGACCCCTTGTCTACGAGCCTTCCGGCCGCGACCAACACCGTGCACGCAATGCATGCAACGCATGTGTTGCACGCACAGCCGACAGCCGAACAGTAAATACGCTGGGCGACCGCGGAATCAACACATACTGTGCGATCGACTTGAAGATTGAGCCATCCGAAATCCATTCGCCAGCGTTGCGGTCGGCACCACTCACGACCACCGCGCCGCAGTTCTACTGTGCACTCGAATCGAAGAACGACGCAGCGTCGACACCTCCCTTACCAGCCACACGAGGCCGGACACCCCCTACGAGCCAGCCAAGTCGTCAACGATCCCACCAAGCCGGAAAAGCGGGGCCCTGCACCCGCGTGGCGATAGTCGGTGCGGCCGTTTCGACGTCAGCCAACGCCGGGCTGTAGGTGCGGCGCCAATCGCATGCAACGTGCGCCGCATCCAGGACCGGAAAAATTTCGGCGAGTCTGTCACTGACTCCGGTATGCCAATCGGTGACGGTTCCGAAGGTGTCGAACGCCAAGACCTTGATCACCATATTTCCTCCCGCACATCTGTCGGCTCTGCTTAGTGGACAATGGGAACATGACGACCGGCGCGCCTGCTCAAACCGTGCACTTTCATCAGAAGCATTACACGGCAGTGGTTTCTGGCGCGAAAGTTTCCACCGTCCGCTGGCGCGAAGACATACACGAAGGGCCGGCAATTTTCATCTTCGATAATCACCCGACCGCCCGCCCCCTTGCCGGACAGGTCACTGCTGTAGAAACGTACGATCTCGCTCATCTGTCGCCGTTAGCAGCTCGCCAGCCACCCGGCACCGACATGACGAATTTCGCACAACAACTCCGGGCCAACTACTACCCAGATATGCCTGAAGACGCTGTTGTCCAGGTGGTCGTCATAGCCACTGGCCACCACGGGGATTCGTCACTGCCCGCGACGTAGTGCGACCGAACTCAGCCGTCGAAAACGGCGATCGCAGGTTCGTGGCGGACAGGGAAGTTGACCGAGCGAGCGCACAGCGACGGTGCGAACTCTTCGGTCACGAAATGCTCCGAATCTGCAGGTGGCCCGACCATTTTGGTGACCACGTGTCCAAGCAGGTCGGTATACACACGCGTCCGAAGACTACAGTCGGACGTAGCACCGCAGCTCAGCTGCATCGCACGCATGACCCCACCTAGCGTGCACGCACTTTCAAATCACCGAACAACGAATACGAAACAACGCGGATGACCGGCGCCCCGGGCCCGGCATCCTGCCTGCCTCCGTCGAACTCCCGATCCCCGAAGAGTTCGAAACCACCAAGCTCCACCGAAACCCCCTCCGGAACCACCACACTGGTATCTCCGAAAATTGACACGACGGTGATAGTCGAGGAGTGCGCAGTGATAGTCGCCGAACGCAGATCGAACTTGACATCCCCGAACAACATCAACGCCAATGTCTTTGTCGCCAAAGACCAACGACCGGACCGCTTCGTGTCACCGAAGACACCCACGATGGTCGACTGCGGCGGCGACACCGCGGCCGGCGGATCCGCACTGTAAGGCACGATCTGCGCAAGTAGCGCTCGATCTGCGGTCGGCGACCAGACCACCGCCGCCTTGTCCGAGTACTCCTCGAGCGTCAGACGCCCTTCTCCCACTGCCACTTCCAGACGGGCTTGTGCAACGACGCGGAGTTGATCAACCTCATGGCCTTCTTCAGCAGCTGTCATGCATGCACCGTAACTCGATTCCGATCATGTGCATGACCAGAACCAGAAGACTGGCCACAACAGAAACCCAACGGGTGGTCTCGCCGAGACCACCCACGACAGTCCACCTACCTGACCGGATCGAAACGCGTTTCCGGAGAGGATGATTCGGCTCTAGGTGTCGCGGCAGCGTAAGGAATCATCGAGAGCGCCCATGAGCTGGGCAAGCCTGCTCTTCCCCACAGGTGCAGCCGGGTACCGCCCGAGGACATCAAGCAGTACGGGGGTAGCGCGATCGCACGTCGACTTTACGGATTTTGCTGCGGCGGCTTCATCGCCGCCTGCATCCAGCTCGGCTACTCGGGCGGCACACGCGCCCGCTCGCAAGATGTGGCCGACTTGCGTCGCTTTCGCGATGGGGTGCAGGTAGGCAGCGGCCGCGGCGTCACCGCAGGCTCTCGCTGCGAGCTGTCCGGTCTCGCTCTCAATTTCCTTTGCGGCCCGGTGTGCATCGAGAGCGGTGACGCGCTGCAGGTTGGTTCTCGGGGCTCCGTCGGCAAAAGCCCATGCAGCGTCGAGTGCCGCTCGTGGGCGTCGGTCGTCAGGCGCTTCGGCCTCGAATGCGGATAGCAACTGTTGGGCGCTCTCCGCGGCGAACCGTGCGACGGTGCGCAACTCGTCCATCGTCAATTCGAAGTCGCTGTGTACCTGTGTCATCGGTCCGATTCTCTCAGAGGGTGTTTGAGAACTCGCGATTGCGGGCGTGTGCCTCGCTGAGCACTGCAGAAGTGGGCTCCTGGTTGGGTCGGTGATTACCAAGTCCCCGCCCGCGCCAGGAGCCCACAATGCGACAATCGCCGATCTCGCCATGCCCGTCGTGCCCGCCCCAGGCGGCGAGCGGACATGGTTGCGCGGTGTACTCGTCGTCGGTCACCGATGCAGAGTGGGCGACTCTCGAACCACTGTTGCCTGCGCCGGGCAGCACGGCAGGCCGCGGGGGACGACCCGAGAAGTATTGCCGCCGTGTGATAGTGGATGCCATCTTGTACATCGTGCGCGGTGGTATCGCGTGGCGGCAACTGCCGGTGGAGTTCCCGCCAACCGGGACGGCGTACGCGGTCTTCGCCCGCTGGGCCCACAGCGGCGCGTGGCAGCGCATCGTCGACGTTCTGCGCGACCGGCTGCGGGTGCGTGACGGGCGGGACCGGTGCCCGACCGCGGCGATCATCGACTCGCAGACGGTGCCGGCTGCCGATACCGTGCCCCGATCGAGCCGCGGCTGGGATGGCGGCAAGAGAACGAACGGCGTCAAGCGGCACATTGCGGTGGATGTGAACGGACTGTTGCTCGCCGTTGTCGTCACCGCTGCCTCGATCCAGGACCGCGACGCCGCGTACCGACTCCTGGCCGCACTGCGCGGCAGGTTCTCCACTATCCGGCTGGTCTGGGCCGATGGTGGTTATCCCGGGCGTTTGCCTGTCTGGGCGAAAGATGTTCTCGCCCTGCCTATGCAGATCATCAAACGTATCCCCGGCGCCACCGGTTTCCATGTCCGTCCCCGTGTTTGGGTGGTCGAGAGAAGTTTCGCGTGGATCAACAAGCACCGCCGCTGCGTGCGAGACTACGAAACCAGACCCGACCACCACGAGGCCATGGTTCACATCGCGATGATCGCGACCATGACTAGGCGGCTCGCCCGAAGCTGACGGTTTTCAAACACACTCTCAGTTTCAGAAGACGACTGCATGGTGACCTGCGTTTTCAGCATCGCGTGCAGCCGTCTTCTGACATTCAATGTTCAGAAGTGCTGTGCACAAACCGTCTAACTGACGTTGCGGGTACAGGGTTGATCGGGCGACTCCGAGGGTGTCGGCTATGGCGGTCATAGAGACGCCGGCACCTTTCATCTTGCGGAGGATCGCCTTCTGTTTCTCATCAAGCACAGGCGGTCGACCACCAGTACGTCCTTGCTTTCTCGCCGCTTCCAAACCTGCAAATATCCTTTCCCTCAGTAGATTTCGTTCAATTATGTGGCCAAGATCTGGAAGTCAAGATACGATCTGGAAGTCAAGATACATGACCGCCCCTTGTGCTGGAATTCGATAGTGGGCGTAGCGAACGGTGCGTTGACCCGTTGAGACCGAGGTCGTTCATCGCCGGGGAGGACACGCCGTCCAGACATATGTAAATATTGAGCATTCCTCCGCATCGTCCGCTAAAGGCAGTTAGCGTGACGTCAATTGTCCGCTATTTACGGAGGAAGCGATGTCGGGATTTCGATCCGTGCTGGTTGTGTTGGCTGGCCTGATACTACTGATCGGCTCAGCCAGCGCCACCGCGACGGCCGAGCCTCAGTATCCCGTTCCCTATGATCTCTTCGTTCAGGACTCTGTCCGCGATCCGTACGGATCCGCAGCGGGTTCCAATGACTGGAACTGTGTACCTTCGGTCGCACATCCAGAGCCTGTGGTTCTCCTACACGGATTGGGTGCCAACCGGTTCAATATGTTCACCACAATCTCACCGCTACTGGCCAACGAGGGGTACTGCGTTTTTGCGCTGACGTTCGGGGAAAACGCAAGCCTACCGGCGCCGTTCGATTCGGTGGGGGGCCTGGGACGACTCGATGACAGCGCCGCAGAGGTTGGGGAATTCGTCGAGCGTGTTCGCACTGCCACAGGTGCACAGAAGGTCAGCATTGTGGGCGTTTCTGAGGGCACCCTCGTTGGCAGTTATTACGTGAAATATCTTGGCGGAGCGCGCGTTGTGGATAAATTTGTGTCACTGGGTCCGGCCTGGAGGGGAACTCTCGGGACTGGTCCGAACGGTGATGGACAGTGGATCCTTGACCTTGCGCCCGATGACGCGCGGACGGTGATTCCCTTCTGTGCGGGTTGCCCCCAAGGGTTCCCGGCTTCGGATTTCCTGGCCAAGTTATGGGCGGGTGGCGAGAGCGGAGTTGTCGGGCCTTATACACCGACGGTGACGTACACGAACATCATGACCCGATACGATCAGTTGGTACTTCCATTCACCAGTGGATATGTCGAAGCGCTTAACGCCACGAATATCGTTGTGCAGGATGGATGTTCGCTGGACTACTCGGAACATCTAGCACTTGCAGCATCCAGGGTGGCAACAGGTCATATGCTCAATGCCCTCGATCCGGAGAACACCCGCCCAGTGCCTTGTGTGTTTGTGGCGCCGTTTCTCGGGGGCTGATCTGCTCGCGGATTACGCAGTCACGCAGGGAATTTCCACGCGGCTGCCATTGTGATGCGGGTACTTCTTGGTTGGGGCATCGGTTGAGCCATGCCGCGCTTCATCAGTACGGTCGCCTTCTGACATTCCGTGTTCAGAAGTACTGTGCACAAACCGTCTAACTGACGTTGCGGTACAGGGTTGATCGGGCGACTCCGAGGGTGTCGGCTATGGCGGTCATAGAGACGCCGGCACCTTTCATCTTGCGGGCGATTGCCTTCTGTTTCTCATCGAGCACAGGCGGTCGACCACCTGTGCGCCCTTGCTTTTTGCCGCTTCCCACAACAACATCCGCACCGAAGTAACCAGTGGAGGAGTTGCCATTTCTACGCATCATGATCGCGAACTGAGGATCATCAGATTCTTTTCAGTCGTTCTCGCGGTGGTTCTGCTTGTAGTGGGTGCACTCGCAATCTTTGCGGACATGTACACACCCACCGCTATAACGCTCCCAATCGCATTCGCCCTCGTAGGTCTAATGGCCCGCTCGCTCTATGTTGCTCGCAAGTACGGCAGCAACGCGAGGTGGTAGCGACGTACTCAAATAGATTCAACCAGGTGCGTTGTTAACCAATGGTGGTTGGACACGGTGACACGAAGTCCAACCACCATTGGTCTGCCCTGAATCGACCCCTGATTCCTGCCGAGGCTGTCAGTTTCAGAAGACGACTGCACGGTGACCTGCGTTTTCAGCATCGCGTGCAGCCGTCTTCTGACATTCCGTGATCAGAAGCGCTGTGCACCAACCGTCTAACTGACGTTGCGGTACAGGGTTGATCGGGCGACGCCGAGCGTGCCGGCAATCGCAGTCATCGAGACTCCCGCACCTTTCATCTTGCGGGCGATCGCCTTCTGCTTGTCGTCGAGCGCCGGGGGGCGACCACCGTTACGGCCCTGCCGTCGCGCCGCTTCCAACCCCGCGAACGTCCTCTCCCGCAGCAGATTTCGTTCAAACTCTGCAAGGGCGGCAAAGATGGTGAAGATCAGCCGGCCGCCGGGTGTTGTGGTGTTGATTTCTTCGGTAAGTGAAGTGAACCCGATTCCGTCCGCTTCCAGGCGGGCAACCGTTTCCAGTAGGTGCGGCAATGATCGTCCGAGTGGCGCGTTCCGGCGACCTTTCGTTACCGAATCGTTGAGAGTCACAGGCCGACCGCGCCGAGCAGGGCTTCTCCTGGATCTACGACCGCAACGACGGCCGCGACGAACAGCAGCGCCATCGCAATGGTCATCACAGCACCGAGCGATCCGAGGGCGACGAACACCCGACGGTGGGCACCGTCTGTCGTGTCCGACGATCTGTAGCGTCGGAAGGCGATGACGGTTCCGGTAGCGACTACAGCGATCACCACGGCGGTAGCGACAATCACCGCCCAGTTGTAGTGCTCGACCTGTGTGAGCAACTCAAGCAGTGGCGGCCTGGAGTCTCCGCTCTGCACACCGTTCTCGATCAGAGACTGCGCTGTCTGCCCGTCCGCGTTGTCAGCGGAGAGCATCGGAAGCAGCACTACTACGGGTGCGACCGTCGACTGGATGTTGAGCACAGCCACAAACACCGAAAACAATGACAGCACAGTCGTAGTGGCCGCCGCGACCACGCAACCTACGCCGGCCGTCAGAGATCGCCGCCACAGAGTCGCCGCGAGCAGACCCAGAACCGCGGTCAGCAGCACCGAGATGACGATCTTGATCGCGTGCCACTCGAACCAGTAGTCCACCATCTCCGCCAAGCCGGGAGGATAGGTGCGGACTCCGCTACCCCAGTAGTCGACCAAGCCGCGGCCGAGCAGCTCACTCATGACGGATTGATCCTGGAACTGCGGATAGCGTCCGCGTAACAACGCGGCCGGGCCCAGAACGAACGCGGCCACCAATGCCGCTCCGGCGCATGACAACGCAACGATCGACCAGCGGCTTCGGTTGACGGACCTACTCATTGACGACTCCCTTCCGGGAGAGAGTCAATCAGCAGGTACTCGACTGCACATCCATCTGCAGTACTACATCTGACGAACGAGGTACCAGCTCAGGATTCGATGCTCGATCGCCGGCCGCGCCGGACTCTGGCAATCGTCACCGCGGCCAGGATCAACCCTGCAACCGTGATGAAGTCGGATTCGGTCAACCCTCTGTCTGCATCGACCACGTTGTTGTGCATCGTTTTTGGTTCCTCTCGGTGGATGGGGAGTTTGCGTGGGCGCGCCGCTGAAACCGTGTGTTGGGGCGAGCGTCCGGGAATCGAGGCCGTAATGTTCTCGTCGTTTGCCGTGGCCACCTTGCGCGGCTGTGCCAGTGTCAGAGATTTGCGCAGCGGGCCTTGCGGTTCTTTGAACCGCTACCAGGCGAATGTCGAAACCGCGCAGAAGCGTCGGCGGACACCTGCACTCTAGCGTCCGGTCCCCAGATTCGGCCTACCCGCTGAGCGGCGTTCTCCGGGTTCGGGTGTGCATTTTGACAATCGACAAAACGGAAGATTCTCGGGGCGACGGGTTTAATACCCGTGTTGGGTAACATCATCCAGTGCACACTGATGGATTTTCTCGTGACGAGTTCGGTAGCTCAGATCTATTGCGCTTGGTTCGCAAGGCTCTCGACGAGATCGACGATCGACCGGTCGACGTCACTGCCCGACGAGTAGCACGCATGGCATCCCTTCTCGGCGAGACAGAACTCGCGGTCTATCTCGGCAACGAGCTTTCCCCATCAGGTGGCTTACCTGCGACGAACGCTGAGAACACACGAAACTTGATGGCCGACCCAGAGGTGTGGAAGTCGGAAGACGGACCGCACGAGGCCGCACTCACGCGGTATTTCGGTAATCGAGTGATTAAGGAGGGACCGAACACCGACAAGATACTTTCACACGGCTTGAGCGATTTGGACATCATGATCGTAGGACTAGAGCATGCAGACGACGGTGGTAATGCCTTCCAGCAGCTGACATTCGCTCGCGGAGTCCGGGAGCGAGTTCGTCACCTCCTGTTCTCGAATCTGTGCCGTATGGAGCGGCAACTTGAATTCACGAACGTGAATGAGAGAATTTTCGAGCGATTTCGATCCCGAGTCGACGCAATCCTTGCTGAGAAGGTCCCCGAAGTCCTCGATCAATTCTCCTCGGCACACAGACGCTTGAGAGAAGCGGCCCAGAGTGACCCGGACAGCAAGTCGTCGTCCGAAGACCTTGCTCAGGCTGCAGTGACATGCCGGCGGATACTGAAATCAGTTGCGGATCATCTACTTCCGGGCGAAGCAAAAGCAAAGAGCGAGTCTGGGAACTCGCTCGGCGACGAGGCTTACCGCAACCGAATTTTCGAATACATCAAACGGCAGAGCGCAAGCGACACCGTCGCCGAGACATTGATAACAACCGTCGAAACCGCCTACACGCGATTCACGGCACTCGACAAGCTCGCCAACAAGGGACTGCATTCAACTATCGGTCTCCACGAGGCTGAACTCTGTGCAATCAACACTTACCTGGTGGCTGGAGAGTTACTCGCTCTGGAATCCACCACCACATAGACGATCTAGTCGGAATCGAGCGTGCGTTCTCGCCGTACGAGATTCCAACCCGTACCGCCAACCTGGATCGACGAACATGGCCGGTAGCCGGCAACGCTGCAAGCAGCGCCCCGACTACTTAAACGACGTGGCTAGGGTCCCTGGTTTGTGCCAGGTCAACGCGTAGCGGAACATTGGTAGCTTCCTCCAATACATGCCCGGTAGCTGGGCAGCGGCGCACCGCCGAACCTCGGCGTACGAGTGGGGTGGCGGCCAGACTGTCGGCGCGCTGTGTTCCCAATAGTTCCGTCGCCACGATAGCCATCTGTGCTGGACAACCCCAACCAGATCCAATGCGAAATCAGCCGGACGCGTTGGACGCGCAAGGCCCACAATCACGAGAACACCACCAGGCGAAGTCAATTCGGCGAGGCGACGAAGCGTCGCGTGTAGATCCAACATGTGATGCAAAGTCGCCACCGAGGCGACCACGTCGAACGTGCCGGTGAATGGATACTCCATCACGTCTCCGAGAACCCAATCAATGTCATCGTGCTCTTGCCGGGCAGATTCCAGCACTGTCTCTTCACGGTCAATGCCCGTCACCGCAGGAACCTTTTGCCGTAAATCGACTGCAAGCAAACCGTTTCCCGTACCGACATCAAGCGCGGTACACGCATGACCGGGCACAGCATCAAGGATCAATCGGTGGTAGTGAATGTTGTGATTCCAGCGGGACTGTTTCTCAGCGATCACGCCATAACCGTAACAAGCGATTCGGGTCCAGTCGCTGGTCGAATTGGATCAATTCGGCGCCAAGCACGTCACTCGTCCTGAGAGGACTCCTGCGGGTTTTGGTGTGCGTTTTGACCATCGGCGGATTCTGGCAAACGCGCATCTGCGTCGCTCGTGCCGCCCTGGAATGAGAAGTCCCCGCCAAACGCTCGCAGTTTGGCGAGAACATCAGGTCACTGTGCGTTCCGCCCTCAGACACGGGGTGGAACACTGAAGTGATGCGGGCACCTTCTTTCGTCATCGTTTTCGGAATTGCCGCCTGCATTACTGCGGGTGCGTGCGGAAAACCAGCAGAGCAGACGAATCCCTCGGAACCGTCGGCGAGTTCACGGGAGGTCAGGGTCGAAATGTCGATCCCCACCGGGCCGGCGCCAGTAACCTTCGTGCCCGGTGCCGACTACGGCGGTAACGGGTGTTCGCTAGGGTTCGAACCCGCCAGCCTCGATCAGACGCTGACCGCGTTCCTGACCATCCCGCGAACAGATATCCAGGATGGCGAACGAATCTACTTCGAACGGGTTTGCTCGCTCCCTGTATTCGACCTCTTCCCGCAGCCCAGCTCCTCCCCGGCCGCAGACCAAACATCGAAATTGGTTGCGACAGGCTACGACTACTGCCTCCAGCACACGACAGATCCCGAATTCGGAAGCGAAATCGGGAGCCTGATGGAAGGGCCAGGAGGACTGGAGATCGTGGACGCAGCCGCTACTTCCACTCTCTGCCCATTCTTTGGGCGTTGACGCTCGGACCGGGTCTACGATGGATAGGTTCGCCCCGTACCGGCAGAGTCCGTGGAAACGCGAATGTAGGCCCGTTGCAGCTTTGACGGATCCTCGTATCAGACCGGCAGACCAAAAACCCGCTGAGCGTCTTCCTGCGGGTTTCGGTGTGCGTTTTGACCATCGACAAAACAGATGATTTTCAGGCGGTGGTTCGATTCCTCGGAAACTTCCAGTTAGACCGCGGGAAGTGGCAGGTATAGCCATCCGGGTAATGCTGCAGATAGTCCTGATGCTCGGCCTCCGCCTCCCCGAAGGTCCCGGCGGGGGTCAACTCGGTGACTACCTTGCCGGGCCACAGACGTGAGTCCTCGACATCGACGATGGTGCCCAGCGCGACCCGCTTCTGATCGTCGTCGAGATAGAAGATCGCCGACCTATAACTGGATCCGAAGTCGCGGCCCTGGTAGTTCAGTGTCGTCGGATCGTGAATCTGGAAGAAGAACTCCAACAGCGCCCGGTAGTCCGTTTGCGCAGCGTTGTAGACGATCTCGACGGCCTCCGCGTGCCCCGGATGGTTGCGATAGGTCGGCCGATCATTTTGCCCACCGGTATAGCCAACTCGCGTCGCGATCACTCCCGACTGCTGGCGGATCAGGTCCTCCATACCCCAGAAACATCCGCCTGCCAGTATCGCCTTACGGGTGTCAGTCATTCCGCCCCTTCACAATGAGCCATATGTTTACGCAGCATTCCCCCTCGACGCTACCTGTCGAGATTCAGACGATTCCCGGCATCCAACGGCTCATTCATGATTTGTGCACGGCCTTCTCTAGGCGCCGCCCTTCTCTGAAATCGCAGGGCTTGTCGATACGAACCAAAAGCTGGCTGAGCGTCCTCCTGCGGGTTTGGTTGTGCATTTTGACCATCGACCAAACGGACGACCGGACGCCTCACTCGCCTTCGCCGAGATGATCGGCCAACTGCGCTGCAGAGCGGCGTTCAGATTCAACCCCAGCGACACAATCTGCGAGATCACTGCGCAAGTCGGGCATCGACATCACCTGCGTTCGTCAGTAACCAACCGATAGACAACGTATGCCGCGAACCAAAGCATCGCGATAGATGCAAGAACGAAGAGCACCTCGAAGAAAACGACCACGTCAAACTCCTTCTCCATTCGAAAACTTCCTCTATCGAAAATATAGCAACAGCAAGTTGCGATATTTTCGCGGCCTATGACTTGGCAGAATGTGAGACATGAAGCAACGAGGTGTCGCCGTACGTGTGGCCGTTATCAACGCCACGGTCCGCCAGGTTGCGGCACTCGGACCCGAGTCGGTGACGATCGCAGCTATTGCTGCCGACGCCGATGTGCACCCGACCTCGATCTACCGTCGATGGAAAACCGTCGACGCCGTGATCATCGACGCTCTCAACGAGTTCACGGCGTCGGGATTGACCATTCCCGACACCGGCTCGATTCGTACCGATCTACTCGAATTCGCGACACACCTCCAAGATTGGCTGGCAACCCCCCTGGGGCTTGCATTGTCCCGAACAGGCGTCATGCCAACCAATGACGAACAAGTCCTGGCATCGAGAAAAGCGTTCTGGCGCAATAGGTTCGATGCCGCAGGCGAAATGATCCGTCGCGGAATTGAGCGAGGCGAGATCGCACAGGACATCGACGCCGACACCGTCCTCGCAGCCTTGGTCTCCCCGGTCCGCCTCGCCGCAATTTCACAGCACACCGAACCGCCCCTCAATATCGAAAAGATCGTTGACCTCGTGATCGGCGCTCGGTCCTGAGCGAGAATCGCAACCAACCATTTGATCCGAGCGTCATCGACACTTCCCATTGGCAAGCCAATAGGTCTGGGCACATGACTTTTGAAGGCTCATAGCTTCGTAGTGCAGCGACTTCTCTGTAGGTGTAGTCACCAGCGCCCCTCCAACCCGAAAGGCTGGTTGGCCACGATTCGATGCTGCAGTGAGACTCTGCAAACCGGAACATCTCGGCCAGGATCCGAATTCCAGCTGCGTGCCTTCCTGCGGGTTTGGGTGTGCGTTTTGACCATCGACAAAACGGACGTACATCCGAGGGCGGTGGCCGCCGGCCTCCAGTACAACCACCAATGGTCCATCGCGAACCCCTCGGATGCGTTGCTGCTCCGGATCAGCGACGGCCAGGGAAGTCGATTGGCGGATGTGCAGTATTCGAAACCTGCGATATTCCTCGTGAAACCATGCGGACACCGAACCGTGCAGGGATTGTCGCATTGACGTTGGACCCGTTTGCTGTCTGTAATGGTCGACATGCTGTTTGATAGCGGCCGGTCGGTACGCTCGTGGGCATGGTACTGGGACTTCTACTGCTGTTCGCCATGTTCGGCCCGTTGCCGTTGCTCTGGTGGGCGGCGGTTCGGGCGAAGCACCACGGGCTTGGGGGGTCGTTCGTCGGGCCGTTTCAGGAGATGTTTGATCCCAGTGCGGCACGAGCACAGATCGTCATCGAACAGATCGCGGAACTGCCTGATCCTGCGGACTCCGGCGACCCGGACAACGACGACGATGTGCCGTACACTGAATCGCACCGGCGAGTCCGGAGACTTACTGATTTGAGAACTCCGCGATTCGCGTAGTTCTGTGTTTACCGTAGTAGAACGCCTCGAGTTCGACCGGAGGCACATCGCCGCAGTGTTCGTAGAGACGTCGGCGGTTGAACCAGTCCACCCACTCCAGCGTGGCGATTTCCACCTGTTCGACCGTTCGCCACGGCCCGCGAGGCTTGATCAACTCGGTCTTGTAAAGCCCGTTGATCGTCTCCGCCAGAGCATTGTCGTAACTTGACCCGGTAGCACCGATCGAGGCATCGATACCAACCTCAATGAGCCTGTCGGTGAACGCAATTGACGTGTACTGCGACCCGCGATCGTTGTGATGAATGAGCCCCGACAAATCCGTAATCCCCTCTCTGCGGCGTGTCCAGATCGCATGCTCGATCGCATCGAGCACCAACGGGGTCGTCATCGTCGTCGAGGTTCGCCAGCCGAGGATTCTGCGTGAGTACGCATCGATGACGAACGCGACATATACCCAACCTGACCACGTCGAAACATATGTGAAGTCGGCTACCCACAACATATTTGGCGCCACCGGGTTGAATTTCCGCTGCACCAGATCGTCTGCGCGATGCCCTTGCGGATCAGCGATGGTGGTGCGTTTGGTCTTCCCTCGACGTGCGCCTTCGAGTCCGAGGATGCCCATCAGTCGCTCGACGGTGCACCTGGCCACGTCGATGCCCTCGCGTCTCATATGGAGCCAGACTTTGCGGGCGCCATAGACCGAGTAGTTCTCAGCGTGCACGCGGCTGATCTCGATCTTCAGCTCTTCGTCGCGCACAGACCGTCGAGATGCGGAACGGCCGCGGGCTTCGTAGTAGGTGGACGGCGCAATCGTGCAGCCGTGCTCGGTGAGCACCCTGCACATCGGCTCGACGCCGTACTCGTTTTTGTATCGGTTGATGTAGTCGATGATCACTTGTTGTTGCGGTCGAGCTCCGCTGCGAAGAAAACCGATGCCGACTTCAGGATTTCGTTGGCACGCTTGAGTTCCCGGTTCTCGGCTCGGAGTTTGCGCATTTCCGCTGCCATCTCGGTTGTCACACCGGGTCGTTCGCCGGCGTCGGTTTGCGCCTTCCGGATCCAGTTGAGCAACGTTTGCGCTGTTCCAATGCCGAGTTTGCCGGCGACGGATTCGACCGCCGCCCACTCCGACGGGTACTCGTGTTGGACTTCTGCGACCATCCGCACCGCACGCTCACGCAGCTCGGGCGGGTACCTCTTGTTCGTTCCTGACGACATGACTCCATCTTTCCCAAAGGATGAAGTCTCCGGAAACTCCGGTGCGATTCACACAGTCGTCTATAAGGGCGTTCGGCTCCACATCAACCCCGACAAGGCTCGACAGCGTGGAGACGATGGGACCACCAAGCGAGCTGAGTGAAAGTTGCACCAGATACAACATTGATGCATCTAGCTAGCATCTCGACCTCACTCCTCCGCACGCATCGGAGTGGAGGGCGTCAGAGCGATTCTGCGGGTTTGGGTGTGCGTTTACGACGCTCTGAGCGCTGCCGGTTGTTTCAAAGTCTGGACCGAAACCGCGTCCGGTGCAACCACCACCCGCCCGCAACTGAGCGACCTACTCTCCCATCTTCGCGACGGAGACACCCTCGTCGTCTGGCGACTCGACCGGCTCGGTCGCTCACTCCCCCATCTGCTGCAGACGGTGGAAGATCTCGCGGCCCGCGGTGTCGGCTTCAAATCGTTGACCGAAGCGATCGACACCACCACCTCCGGCGGAAAACTGATCTTCTCCATCTTCGGCGCTCTCGCCGAATTCGAACGCAACCTGATCCGGGAACGGACTCAGGTCGGTCTCGCCGCGGCTCGGGCGCGTGGCCGTACCGGGGGCCGGCCCCCGAAGATGACGTCGACGAAACTCGCACAGGCACAACGGATGCGGGAGAACGGGATGCATCTGACCGACATCGCCGAAATCATCGGCGTCGGAAGAACGACGCTGTACAGACACCTGAAATAGTCCCGGAGCCGCACGGTCGGGTGGTACCCGGGGAAAGAACCGGACACCGACAGCCTCTACAACGAGCACACGCGGAGTTTCATTCCGACACCACCGTCGAGTTACCGACTGCCCCGGCAGCGAACCGCTACCAATCGCACATAAAGGGGAAGTCACCCCGGAGCGTCACCAATGTTCTGGGGTGACTTCCTCACGCTCACTCGACAACGTTCCCACATATCAGGGCGCCTCGGGATCCGCTGCGCCACAGGCCTGGGCGACGCACACCGCGACGTTTACCATGAGTGGTTGCGTGCACGCGAGCACGGTGAGCAGCATGCACTCGCATTCCGTGAGCCGCTCGCTCACGAGGCGCCAGGTCGTGAACTATCCGTGCGTGAGAGCAAGATTCGCCATGAATTAGCCGGTGCCGGTCTGGGGCCGGTAGGTGATGTGTTAGTTTGAGAACTGGACGGTCGGTAATATACGGATCGTGTGTTCGCGGAACGTATTTCAGGGTGGGAGAATCCTTTATGTCTGCTATGTGGCAGAAGTCTGTCGTGTCCATGGTCGCTGCAGGCGCGGTAGTGCTGGGGACCTGCGGGGTCGCATCGGCGGAGCCGACGAAGCTGGAGTCGAAGTCGGATTCCAAGACCACCGACGACGGTTGGGTGTTGGCGGTCTCGGCGACGGAGTTGTCGGCGAACCCGGTACCGAACCTAGCCGCGTCACGGTTCACCCGTGAAGGCTTCCTGTCGTCGAAGACGACCGGCACGATCACCGGCGAGGGGACGGCTCCGGTGCGGACCGGCTACATCGAGCAGGGTCTGCAGGTCGGTTGCGCCGTCGACGTATCGTCCGGTGTGACAGCAGGTTTGGCGATGACGATCGGTCCGAGTGTCGGCATCTCGCTGACGGGCCCGAACGCGGGGTTGAACGCGAACATCGGTCCGTCGATCTCGGCGCAGGTCAAGCTCGGCACGATCACCACGATCCCGCTCGGCAAGAAGGATCTCGAGGGCGCGAGGGCGTCGGTGAGTACCTCGAACCTGCATGTGAAGGTCGATGGTTGCTTCGGTGCGGTGTCGATCCGTTCGTACTCGATGCTCGCGGCCTCGACCGCCACCTCCGATGACAGCGTGTACGTGTACTCCGAGCCGACCTGGCTCTGACCACGGACTTTTTCGGGGACGCCAACACAGGGGAGATCTGTCGATGACGCACGCCACGACACGCACGCACGAGAGCACCGGAGAACGCGACGATCCACGCGGCGGCGACGCCGTCCCGGCGCCAGCACCGAGCACGACAGCCCAGGGCGAAGGCGCCCGCCTCGCGCGTGCGGCGCTGTCGCTGGCGGCCGGTCTCGCGGTGCTGATGCTGGTGTTCGCGAACCTCGACCGGGTCGCCGGCTGGGCGGCCGAGCACGGCACCATGTGGGTGTATCTGGGGTTGTTCCTGGTGATGTCGATCGCGGGACGGCTGTTCTGGTGGGGCACCGACACCCTCACCGCGCGCACGGTCACCGCGGCGGCGGAGGCGGACCGGTGAGCCGGGGTGCTGCCGCGGTCGCGGTCGGTCTGGTCGTGCTGATGTCGGGATGCTCGAGCGACGATGGGACCGCGGATGCGGTACAGCCCGAGGATCTGCAGCCACTGATGTTGGTCGAATCCGATTTTCCGGCCGGCTCGCAGTACTACCGCGTTCCAGATCCGGCGGCGTACGGGCGGCAGCTCGCCGACGCGATCTCGAACACCACGTTCGAGCCTGCCGACTGCGCACAGCCCCGTGAGGAACAGGCACGGATCGAAACCGTGGCACCCCAGGCGGCCGCGAACGCACAGACCACGACCGGCGACATCTACGTCACCGCCGTGTCCACCGGGGAGAGTCAACCACCCGCGCTCGTCGAGCGGATGTTCTTCGGTCCGTGTTCCACGGCGGTGACCACGCGGACGGTCGACGGGACGCCCGTGGACTCGACGGTGATGGTCACCACCCGCCTGGATCCGCCGGCTGGCCTGGCTGCGGACGAGGTGATCGTGTATCGGCAGCGGGCCGAGGTCCGCTCACTGCTTCCCGGTGACGCGTCTTCTCCCGCTACGACATTGAGGATCGTGGGTCACGCCTGGGTCGGGTCCTACCGGGTGATGCTCGAGCAGACCCCATCGGATACGAACACCCCGCCGCGGGAAGAGTTCGACGCGCTCCTGCGGGCAGCGGTCGCGAAACTCGATTGATCCCGCCCCCGGGGCGGCACACCTACGCGGTCCGCAGCCCCGGGGGGTCGTTTCCGTTCGAGCGCGGTCTGTCGACGGCACCGACGGTGCCGATCGCTCGGTGCGAGCAGGAATCGAGCATGCGCGCCAGCACCTCCGGGGACCGTCTGGGAGCACAAACGAACAATCAAACGAACAATCCGGGGGAAGAAAGACGATGACGCAGACCACGACACACACCGACACCGACCCGAGCGGCGATGTCAGCCACCACAGGGCCGCAGCCACGCCGCCGGCGGGCGGCACTGTCACCGGCGGTGCGGCCGCCGGGAAGGCGCGTGCGGCACTGTCGCTGGCGGCCGGGCTCGCAGTGCTGATACTGGTGTTCGCGAACCTCGACCGGGTCGCCGGCTGGGCGGCCGAGCACGGCACCATGTGGGTGTATCTGGGGTTGTTCCTGGTGATGTCGATCGCGGGCCGGCTGTTCTGGTGGGGCACCGACACCCTCGTCGCGAACGTGGTCTCGACAAGCCGGAAGACGAACCGGTGAGCCGGCGGGTACGTGTCGCCGGAATCCTCGCCGCGGGTGCACTCACCACCGCCGCCGCCGGCGCGTTCAGCGGCGCGCTCGCACTCGCTGCCCCGCCGGCCCACGCCACCCCCGCGGAGGACTGCGAAGCAGTACGGGCACGTGATCATCAGATCTACCTGAACATGATCGCTGCCCTACCGCCGGGTTCTCCGATCCCACCCGAATACATCAACCCGTGTCTGACCGCGCCGTCCACCACGACCGCGCCGCCGGCGCTACCCGGGCAGGCAGGCCCGAGCGGACAGGCCGGGCCCGGTCTGCAGGTCGGGGCGAACGCACCGACACTGATGCCCCGCTACAACGGCACCGACATCGTGCCGGTCCCCGGCGCGGCCGTGCCCGCAGCACCGGGCGCACCGGCAGGTGCCGAGAACACACCGGGACGAGATGTCCCCGGCAGCAGTGCCGGGCCGGACACGGCGGCGCCACAGCCGTCACTACCTGGAACATCCACTCCAACAGCGACTTCCGATCGCGGTCCCGGACCTGTTCCCGCCGCCAATGACGTTCCGGTGCACCCGGAATCGGCACCGGTCGCCGTCTCCCCCACCGACCCGGGCGAGGGCCGAAACAGGTTGCTCGAACTCGCTCTCCTCGGCGCGGCAGCCTTCGCCGCCGCCGGTGCCGGTGTCCGGGGCCGCCGCACACCGTTCGGTGCGCGGACACCGGAATCCGTTCTCTCCCAAACCGTCGGCACCCTCGCGGCGCCGTTGATGCAGTACGCGCCCGGTGGCCAGTCCCAGCTCAGAGTCGCCGATCCGTTCAATGAGGGAAGTCGGTTCTTCTACCTCATCCACGACCGGACCTCCTCGCACGAGGCAGAGATCCCGGTACACGTTCCGCCCGGCGGGCACATGGCTGTGAATCCGGACAGCTCGGTTACCGTCTTCGATGCCGACGGCAGTCCCGTCTCTACGGTCGAGGCTCCGTGGGCGTACGACGCCAACGGCAAACCGATCCCGACCCACTACGAGGTTCGGGACGGGAAGCTCGTTCAGGTCGTCGACACCACCGGACTCAATCCTCTGTACCCGATTCTGGCTGATCCACTGACCCCGGAAGAACGCGCGACGCTGGAGGAACAAGCGGGTTTCATCGGTCCCATGACCCCGGCAGGTGAACAGGCCCGCAAGAATGCGCAGGCCACGTTGGCCGCGAATCCCGTCCAGGCAGCGGCCGATCCGGCGGACTCGGACTTAGCGCAGTTGATGCTCGCCGATCCCGACTCGCAGGTCTCCGAACCCCCGATCACCGACACCGGAACAGGAAACCCACTCGGCGACACCATCCTCGCCAATCAGACACAACAACCCGTCACCTCCACCATTGGCGGAACCGACTACACCACCGAACCTGCCGATCCGGCAGACTCGGACCTGGCGCAGTTGATGCTCGCCGATCCCGACTCGCAGGTCTCCGAACCCCCGATCACCGACACCGGAACCGGAAACCCACTCGGCGACACCATCCTCGCCAATCAGACACAACAACCCGTCACGTCCACCATTGGTGGCGAAGACCACACCACCAATCCAGGACCGCCCAGAACAGCGACCATCAAAGACGCCGACGGTGGAACATGGTCCGGCAAACAATCGAAGACACCGAACGTGTGGGGATGGAACTACACCGACCCTGAAGGTCAAGTACATGACCTGCAGGTCACATACGACGAGCAGGGCAATCCCTGGCAGGTGTACGACAACTCCACTTCCATCCTCAGCACCTACGTTTCCAGAAACGGCGAGCTGGTGCTGGCGGAACCGCCGCGACACCTCGATCCGGGAAGCGTCGTCGAACACCCCTACACCGGAGACATCCTCAGCTTCGTCGTACCGCCTCTGCGCGGCGCACGATTGATTGCGGGCGCAGCGCGCGCGGAGCAGTTGATCGTCTCCAACCGGTCGGCCCAACAAGCGCCACCGACTGCCAACCTGCCAGGTGCCATTCGGAATGGAGCGGTACCACCGCGACCCGTTCCTAATATCGACGGCACCGTTCCACCACATGAGCATTCGCAGCCGGATGTTCCCTCGATTCCCGAACCTGTACGTCCGGATCCGAGTGTTCCGGAACCTGCACGGCCGAACCTTTCTACCGACCCAGTAACCGAACCTGGCGTGCAACCTACGGACAGTGACCCGGTAAATCCAGGTGAAATTCCAGTTAACCCAGAGGCGCCTGGCGCTCCAGTCCAACCTGGTCCCCCGGACTTCGATCCGTTCGACCCCAACCCCTCAAACCTTCCCGATCCCAGCACACATCCAGACCCCACCGAGCGGCCCTCGTCGCCACCCCCAGACACTTCTGTACCGACCGCACCGGGACCTGGAACCTTGGCCCCGCCCTTCGCTACGATCGAACCAGGCCCAGCCCGAACGCCGAAAACACCTTCAGAGATCTCGCCCGACGTACCTCCCACGCCGGAAGACCAGGAAGTCCTCGATTTTGTTGAGGAGGGGATCCAAGCGATAGCGTCCCTCGCCTTGTGGACTGTTCTCGAGACAAATCGCGCTGGTCTTCCTGCATGGCTCACCGGGATCTTCGCTCACACACAGTTCGAAGGCCTGGTGAATGTGTTCAGCCAGCAAGTTGAAGAGTTCGCCCCCAATCACCGCTTGGCAGCCGAACGATCCTTCAAAGCATTCGCTGAATCTGTCACGGATGTTCGTCGGGGATACCCGGATTCGATCCGCCCAGATGCCGTGTTGAGCAAGTTCGTTGAGGACCTCGACGAGGGCACAGTCATAGAGGTTATCGTTCAGGTTTGGGATCTCAAGACCGGAAACGCAACCATCGATCGCGCCTGGGCGGAGAAAGTCGCTGAAACCTTGAAGGTTCCGCTGAACTGGATCAAGAACCTTTATCCAGAAATATTGAGCAACGAGTAACGACCTCGAAATGGAGATTCTGGTGATCGACAAGAAACCCCGGATACCGACAATCGACGAGATGCGTGCACAGTTCGATGCGGATTCGATCATGAAAGCCGCAACACCACGCCGGGGACGCGGCGCGGCATGGGAACGAGTCCTCGAGTCCGTCGTGGCACGGCTCGGATCCGAATGGACCGTGATCGGACAAGGCCTGCACGCACAGCTCCTTCACGTCCCGATCGGATGGTGGTTCGACACCGTCGCTATCGACCCGATTCCCAATCGCGAAAAGTTGTACTACAGCCACCAACCCCTGATAAAGCCCCTCTCGCCTGAAGTGATCACGATGCACCGAGACCTGTACGAGCGCCTTCACCGCGATACATCTCACGCCGACCAGCAACTCGACATCTTCGACACCGATTCCGCGGTGGAATTAGTGTCCTGGTGGGCCTTGGGACCATCCTTGACGGCCTTCACGGATCGCTCGATCGAGCAAGTCTCTGCCGGCAAAGAACGCGTCTACGCGGCACGGCAGGAACGGCCGCACTCCGATTGGACGGTCCTGGCAGGATTACGTGTCATCACCGATACCGGGTCTCCACTCGACGTTATCGACAGCGCGTTGGATTCCCTGGACGGGCGGCGTCTCAGTGACGATCGACTGATTCCGTTCTGGCACGAATTCCGATCGGTCGCCGAATCCGGCGACCGGGCGAAGACCCTGCGGTGGCTCGATCACCACCGGCGAGCAACGGTGCGAGAGCACTTCCCGTTGCCCGATTCCGCATTCGCCGGACTCGACGACCAGTAGCGGCACCACTCGATACCTCGCGCGAGGTGCTGACGGCCTTACGCCGCCCGCGAATTTTCGTTCATCAACGACATGTCAGGCAGAAAAGGAATTCAATGGACCACTGGATCGTCATCCCTGAACAGCCAGGCATCGTCGGCGAACGTACCGTCGTCGACACATCGACGCACCCTCCGACCGTCGACCGTGCGCACTTCGTGTTCACCCGGCCTCCCGTCGACGGATTGATCGGTGCCGGCCCGCTACTACTGGTGGACCGCGAAGCCGCAGAAGCTCTCGAAGACAACGTATTCGGTGAAGTATCCCTACATTCGGCAGACCTCGACACCGACCCGGCGTCCGGACTGGTGCACGTTCCGGACTACGTGTGGTGTCAGGTGCACGGTGAGGCCGGAATGCTCGACATCGGCCTCACCGACGACGGCCGACTCGTCGCCTCAGGGCAAGCGCTCCTGGTGCTCCACACTTTCGGTGGTGGCATCGAGAACGCCACCATCACCGAATGGAACGCATAGATTCGCCAGTCACGACCTGTAACAAATTGCCCTAGATTTTCGACACGAGCGCTCCACAAGACGTGACTGCGCAATTGCCATGACTCGCACGCCCGATCGACGATCTACCGGCACCTCGCCGGACAGCCCTCACGGTGCCAAATATTTCTGTGAAAAACGTGCCAAATAATTCCGAGGGTCACAGGGCTACGCGAGGGTATCGACTACCGATCAGACTCGACACTCTCAGTGCTGCCGGCTGTCTCAAAGTTTGGACCGAAACCGCGTCCGGTGCAACCACCACCCGCCCGCAACTGAGCGACCTTCTCTCCCATCTTCGCGACGGAGACATGTTGGTGATGTGGCGCCTCGACTGACTGGGCCGCTCACTCCCCCATCTACTGCAGACGGTGGAGGATCTCGCGGCCTGCGGTGTCGGCTTCAAGTCGTTGACCGAAGCTATCGATACCACCACCTCGGGTGGCAAACTGATCTTTTCCATCTTTGGTGCTCTCGCCGAATTCGAACGAAATCTGAGCTGTCGAGCGTTCCGTAGCCAATAATTCCGTGGAAACCCTGCCAAATAATTCCGAGAGTCACACCGCATCGCGGCCGCGTTCAGCGACGCATCTCCGCTCGCTATGACAATCGAGCAGGAACCTGGTGAACCCAGCCCTACCCGTCCGTCACCAGGCGATAGACCACGTATCCGACGAACCATGTGGTGAGCAGGAGACAGAGAACAAGCAGGACGTCGATCGCGATCACCAGCATGCAAACTCCTTGGTTAGTGTGTACTCACTAACCACGATCGTAAGCTACCGTCGGACCATGCCCGACATTGCTGCCCCCTCTGCACGTGACCGAATACTGGACGCAGCGGCCAGCACAATGAGGGATCGAGGGCTTGCCCGCGCCACAACGAAGGAGATCGCGGCGGTCGCCGGCTACTCGGAGGCGATGATCTACAAGCTCTTCGACGACAAAGTCGACCTGTTTCTCAGCGTCCTGCGTGAACGAGTTCCCACTGTCGACATCCTCACCCGCACCGATCACGCCCCCGGCGACGCCAACCTCGAGAGCAGGTTGGTAGCGACGATCGAGCAGATCACGGTGTTCTACCGGCAGACGTTCGCGATCGGGGCATCACTGTTCTCCGACGCCGAACTTCTCGCACGGCACCGAGACGCCGTCATGGCACAAGGTGCGGGCCCGGCGCTTCTCCCGGCCGCAGTAGCCCGATTCCTTCAGAACGAGCAGCGCAACGGCACCATCGTTGCCGGTGCCCCGATCAACGGGGCCGCATCGTCCATCGCCGGCGCATGCTACCTACGGGCCTTCCTCGAGCAATTCTATGGTCCCGAACACTTCCAGGAACCGATGGCTGATTTCGCTGCCTCGATCGTCTCCACCGTGTTGCCCGCCCTGATCACTGCGCAGCACGAGTGGTGACCTGATTTTCTGACGACAGAGAGGTCGTCCACCCAGGTGAAAGCCCGATCCATGAAACGAGGGTGAAGCGCAAGTCAATCCAGGGCGGTGGAAAGTTGCCCGTCCCGGGCGGTGAAGAGCCGACTGCCCAAAGTGGCGATCGCCTCCATGTCGCCTGGGGTTCCCGGTTGCCAGGGCAGCACCAATCGGTCCCTGGTCTTGTCGACGCATCGCGGAATCACGTGCAGATGGAAGTGGAACACTGTCTGCCAGGCGTCGGAGCCACAGCAGTTGAGCAGGTTCACCCCGTCCGCGCCGAACTCCGCGACCGCTGCCTTGGCGATCCGCTGCGCTGCCAGAGTGACATCGGTCAGGTCATCGGCCGGGATCTCGAACAGATCTTTACTGTGCCGCTTGGGAATGACCAGTATGTGACCGTCCGATCCCGGATTGACGTCCATGAAGGCGTACGTCGTATCGTCCTCGGCTACTTTCACGCTCGGGACTGTGCCGGCCACGATGCCGCAGAACACACACTGATCGCTCATGGCCACGCAGCTTAGCTCTAATCTGCCCGGCTCGACCCTCGGACCTGCGTAGCCTTCGGCTCCGCCCTGAGGGGAACGGCCTGCGGCCGTGCTTGACAAAACCTATTGAGATTCCGACTTCAATGATCGTCAGCGGTACGTCTGTTCGGGTTCGCTACCCGTAACGTTCCGTAGCAGGTCGCATGGACTGACTCCTGAGATTCTTGTCGCCCCGGCAACGAGGTTGACTCAGATTGGGCGTGTTACCCGTGCGGTCTGCGTTCGCGGCGTGACTGAAGAGAGGCATGAACCCCGATCATCTTGTGCGGTACTGGAAGTCGGAGTGTCCGCCGCGGATCCCCACATCTCGTCGATCGGAAGGGACCCGTTCAGTGATCATCATCGGCATCGACCCACACAAGTCCACCCACACGGCAACCTCCCTCGAACCCGCCACCAACACCGACCTCGGATCACTACGCATCGAAGCGACACTCGCGGAGTACACACGCCTGCTGACATGGTCGAAAACCTGGCCGCAGCGGACCTGGGCGATCGAAAACGCAGAAGGTCTCGGCCACCATCTCGCGCAATGGCTTCTGGCGGCGGGGGAATCGGTCCTCGACATTCCCACCACCGCAACAGCCCGCGTCCGGCAACTCTCGAAAGGTTCCCGACGCAAGAACGACCGCATCGACGCAGCCGCAGCGGCATCCGTCGCGGCCATGCAAGGCGATGCCCGGGCGGTGCACCCTGAATCGATTACCGACATGCTCGCCCTGCTGGACGAACGTCGAAACAACCTGACCGCTGCCCGGACACGGACGGCGAATCAACTTCATGCCCTGCTGCGGCAACTCTTCGCGGGCGGCGTTCCCACCCAGCTCACCGCG
This sequence comes from Rhodococcus sp. OK302, assembly GCF_002245895.1. Taxonomy (NCBI): domain Bacteria; kingdom Bacillati; phylum Actinomycetota; class Actinomycetes; order Mycobacteriales; family Nocardiaceae; genus Rhodococcus; species Rhodococcus sp. OK302. The sequence goes on along the minus strand of NZ_NPJZ01000002.1, from coordinate 561,144 downwards.
AGCCGAGCTGCAACCGCAATCCGCCGGATGAAGCCACGAACAACGATCGATAGCATGCGAATGCGGTTGTGCCGCGACCTGATCGCCGACCTCAAACGCTACGACACCCAACTCGCCGACAACCACCGCGAGCTCGCATCATTGCTCGACCAACTCGGCACGTCGCTCCGAGACGTACCCGGAGTCGGGACAATCCTGGCCGGCCGGCTGATCGGACGAACCGGTATCGCTCACCGATTCCCCACCACAGCCGCATTCGCAACCTACAACGGAACGGCGCCCGTCCAAATTGCCAGCGCTCAGAGCAATCGTCACCGGCTATCTCGCTATGGTGATCGTCAACTCAACTCCGCGATCCATACCGTTGCGATGGTCCAGATACGGATGCCGGATAGTGCCGGACGCGCCTACTACGACAAGAAAAGAGCTGCAGGGATGGCGCCGAAATCCGCTATGCGCTGCCTCAAACGTCATTTGTCGAATCACCTGTGGCGCATCATGATCGCCGACGGACAGCGCCAGCACACCCACCGCACGTCGCCCGTCACAATGGCCGCCTGACCTCCGGAAACTCCTCGTTTCCCCAAGGGGTTGACATATAGAGAGGCGCCCTTCTCCGGTCACATGGTGGTGTCTCAGCTTTCCATGCCTCAGTATCGAACGAAGGCGAGACACTCGATTTAGTGCATAACCATCCAAGGGAGATCAATCGTGGTCCCGTTCGTCGCCCCGATTCGGAATCTATTACAGGACGGAACTGTCGGGACGGCACCGAAAGCGCATTCGAGTCGTAAGCGGCGTTCCGGATCTGCAGTGAGACGACCGGGCCTGGTGTTGACCAGGTAGCTGTCGTTCATCAGACAGAAGTGTGCGATTCCACCGCCGATGACGGATTCCGTTCGCCGGGCAGCCATACGTAAATCGCCGTCCGCGGTCCGTACTTCGCGTATCTGCACACCAACTCCTTGGTGATGGCAGCAAGTCGGCCGGTGACATACAACCGCCGCACCCTGTCGTCGCGGCGACTCGCCTGCACCACCGCGTTCTTGCGCCCCAAGCTCAGCACTTGCCCGACGTAGCCCATCGAATACGGTTTAGGCTTGCATCCCTTGATCATTCGCGCGAGCGTGTCGGCCGCGTGCGCACCTTGCGGCGACGCAGTGGCACAGCCCAACCGGGCACCGGGGACGGCGGCGCAATCGCCGACGACGAAGATCCGAAGATCGCTGACGCTACGGAGGAACTCGTCGACCACCGCCCGCCCTTGCGGGTCCACCTGCAAACCACTGCGTGCCGCGAGGTCGGGAACACTGTCCACCACCGCCCACAGCGTGAGATCGGAATCCAAAGCCGCACCGGATCGGAAGTGGACGGCTCCGTTCGGACCGGCGTCGACTGCCCTGACGGAGTCGCGCGTGATCTCGACGTTCATTCGATCCAGGGCGGCATGCACCCGCTTCTGCGCGCCAGCGGACAGGCTCGCACCGACTGTTTCGGCGACCAGACGTACACACAGGTCGGGGTGCGATTCGGCTATCTCGGACGCTGTCTCGATGCCGGTCAGACCGCCGCCGATGACGGTGACGGTACTGCCCGCGGGGAGCGCGTCGAGTGCAGCACGGGACTGGGTCGCACCCTCCCACGTCCCGACGGCGATGGAGCCGTCGATCGGGGTGCCGGTGCTACCGACCGCCAAGAACAGGTAGTCGTAGTCGAGGCCACCGCCGCCCGCCAGCGTGACGTTGCCGTCAACGATCTTCTCCACGTCCCCGACCCGTACGGTGATTCCCTTCGCGAGCATCGACGCGAGGGGCGTCGCCGCTTCACCGGTCCCGGAGATCTGCTCGTGCAACCGCACTCGCTCGACGAAGGTCGGTCGCGGGTTGACCACCGTGATCTCCGCGTCCTTCACCTTCTTTGCCAGCCGGTTCGCCGCGATCGTTCCCGCGTAGCCGGCACCAACCACGACAACTTTCACGATCGACCTCCTAAAATCCGAGTCGGAGAGGGAATCTGTTGGTTCGTTCGCGCACTCGTCCAGTCTTCAAGTTCTGTAGCTGTGGACTTGACGGTTTTCGCTACTCACGAATGTTCTTGCTATCCGGCTTGCCGACGAGCCAGTCACAGTGTCTCAGCTTCGGGTGTCTTGGTCTCAGCTTCGAGTTTCTCGGCAACGAACGAATTGGGACTGTCTCACCAATTCAGTGCCTCAGAACGGAACGAATCTGGGGCACTGTGATCGCGTGCCGAGGAATGTCTTGCAGCAAAATTCAGGAGGGTGGGATGCGCGCACACAATTGGCAAGGCATGGAAATGAAAAGCTTGACCGGCAGAGCCGCGTTAATCAGGAGGTACCTACTCGACTATGTCCCAAAACACCTACTCGACTATGTCCCAAAACCACGACACCGACGAAGCGGAGCATCCAACGAAGGTTCTGCTTTCATTCGCGGGGGGAGTTGGTCATCTCAACCCGTGCCTCCCGATAGTTCGAGCCCTACAGACTGCCGGGTGGACGGCAGCAATAGGCGGCCAACGAGATGTCATCGACGGGTGCCCAGCATTCGAGGCCTATTTCCCTTACGAAAATTCATCGTCATCTACTCGAACTCTCAGCACGACAGGAACTTTGGTGCCTTCTGATCTCGATCATGAATTCGAGGTGATCGGAAACTATTTCGCCGGCACACTCGCGCACCGCCACGCCGAACGGGCTCGAGAGATCATCGACCTGTGGCAACCCGACCTTCTCGTGTGCGACGACATGGATTTCGGCGCCATGATCGCCGCCGAACAGGCGGGCATCCCTCGAATCGTCGTGAACGTCATCGCGTCCGGGGCGCTCACCCGCATCGAACACGTACACCGGCCCCTCGCACAATTGCGGCAGATGTACGGACTTCCCAGTGATCCGAACCTGGTACAACTGACCCGAGATCTCATAATTTCTCCTGGTCCATCGTCGTTTCGTCACCCGAACTTTCCATTGTCCTCAGGTGCGATATCGGTTCGGTCAGAGACAGAACCCGCGAGGGCCGACATCGATCATCCGGCAGTAGCCTGGCTGGCCGGAGGAAACGAGGCCCACCGCGTGTACGTCACACTGGGCACAATTTTCAACACCGAATCCGGTGACCTCTTCATCCGTGTCCTGCAAGGATTGCGTGACCTCCCTGTCCGAGTCCTGGCAACCGTGGGCCCTGCCATCGACCCGGCAAGTATTCCTGTGACCGCAGACAACATCCGAATCGAAAGGTTCGTTCAACAAGCAGCAGTACTCGAACACTGCGACCTCGTCATCAATCATGGCGGGTCCGGAAGCGTCCTCGGGGCTATCGCCAACGGTGTTCCGCTGATTACCCTGCCGATGGGCGCCGACCAGGAACTCAACGCCGAACGACTCACCCAACTCGGCGCCGGAATCACCCTCGATCCGATCACCGTGACCTCTGCGGATATTCGTGAAACCACGAGAACGGCACTGGCATCGAAGAATCTATGCGCCGGCGCACAACGACTACAACGCGAAAACCACGACCTCCCACCCGTATCTGCAGTCCTCGGCTCTATTCTCGCGACGCGTGAACTGACGACGCATACAGAATCGGGCGCCGAGCACCCTGCACCTCGAGTGGGCTGACTCGTACCTTCCTTGCGGAGCTAATCTAGCGTTGCGTTTCGGTATCCTCGCTGCAAGTCGACGCCTGTACTTGCCATCACGCGAGACTGTCTGTCTCACTTTTCAGTGCCTCACCAACCAACGGTTGATGGACACGTGCAACTCGATAGGAGAAAGTAATCAATTCCGAGTTGAGGTCGCACACGCACGTAGGCTGTGCCTGGTGAGTACAGATCACAGCTACAAGATCACCACGATCGAACTCGGTCCATACAACGACCTCTCGGAGTTGGTCTCGGATCTGGCGAACCACGCCTTGAATCGCACCGGCGAGTCCGGAGACTTACTGATTTGAGAACTCCGCGATTCGCGTAGTTCTGTGTTTACCGTAGTAGAACGCCTCGAGTTCGACCGGAGGCACATCGCCGCAGTGTTCGTAGAGACGTCGGCGGTTGAACCAGTCCACCCACTCCAGCGTGGCGATTTCCACCTGTTCGACCGTTCGCCACGGCCCGCGAGGCTTGATCAACTCGGTCTTGTAAAGCCCGTTGATCGTCTCCGCCAGAGCATTGTCGTAACTTGACCCGGTAGCACCGATCGAGGCATCGATACCAACCTCAATGAGCCTGTCGGTGAACGCAATTGACGTGTACTGCGACCCGCGATCGTTGTGATGAATGAGCCCCGACAAATCCGTAATCCCCTCTCTGCGGCGTGTCCAGATCGCATGCTCGATCGCATCGAGCACCAACGGGGTCGTCATCGTCGTCGAGGTTCGCCAGCCGAGGATTCTGCGTGAGTACGCATCGATGACGAACGCGACATATACCCAACCTGACCACGTCGAAACATATGTGAAGTCGGCTACCCACAACATATTTGGCGCCACCGGGTTGAATTTCCGCTGCACCAGATCGTCTGCGCGATGCCCTTGCGGATCAGCGATGGTGGTGCGTTTGGTCTTCCCTCGACGTGCGCCTTCGAGTCCGAGGATGCCCATCAGTCGCTCGACGGTGCACCTGGCCACGTCGATGCCCTCGCGTCTCATATGGAGCCAGACTTTGCGGGCGCCATAGACCGAGTAGTTCTCAGCGTGCACGCGGCTGATCTCGATCTTCAGCTCTTCGTCGCGCACAGACCGTCGAGATGCGGAACGGCCGCGGGCTTCGTAGTAGGTGGACGGCGCAATCGTGCAGCCGTGCTCGGTGAGCACCCTGCACATCGGCTCGACGCCGTACTCGTTTTTGTATCGGTTGATGTAGTCGATGATCACTTGTTGTTGCGGTCGAGCTCCGCTGCGAAGAAAACCGATGCCGACTTCAGGATTTCGTTGGCACGCTTGAGTTCCCGGTTCTCGGCTCGGAGTTTGCGCATTTCCGCTGCCATCTCGGTTGTCACACCGGGTCGTTCGCCGGCGTCGGTTTGCGCCTTCCGGATCCAGTTGAGCAACGTTTGCGCTGTTCCAATGCCGAGTTTGCCGGCGACGGATTCGACCGCCGCCCACTCCGACGGGTACTCGTGTTGGACTTCTGCGACCATCCGCACCGCACGCTCACGCAGCTCGGGCGGGTACCTCTTGTTCGTTCCTGACGACATGACTCCATCTTTCCCAAAGGATGAAGTCTCCGGAAACTCCGGTGCGATTCACCTCGACCGCCACCACCCTCGCGTGGCAGACAGAAAACCAAGTCGTCGTATCCGTGTCGCACTCGGTCACGTCCATTGGCGGAAAGCTCTTCGGAACGGTGCTCCTGACTACTGACGAGACCACCTAAGCGAAGGAAGTGCTGGTGGCGTGCACAAGTTTCAGCAGTCGAGGTCTCGGATCGATCGGTTAGTAGAGGAGTCAGCTTCAACAAGCGCACCGATCAATCCGCGAATTCGATGGCCTGCCGTCAGATCGGGGATGACTTAGTGATGATGCTTCCAGCTGACGTGCAGTGGTCTTTTGAAAAATGCAGTCGTCTTCTGAAACTGACAGGTTGACGTGGCGAAATTCTCGCGATTTGGTCCGGTTTAGGTGTCCGTTTAATTTGTCCGGTATGGCATAGTTTCTAGCGGACAGTTTGGCTGCGGGACGTTGTGAACGGCGAAAATCGGGAGTGGAATGAAGATCGGCTACGCACGGGTCAGTACGGTGGCTCAGGATTCGTCGATTCAGGTCGAGCTTCTCGCCAAGGAGGGAGTCGACCGAGACCGGGTCTACGTCGATCACGGAATCAGTGGCCGGCAGACCCGGCGGCCCGGACTCGACAACGCGATCAACGCTGCCCGCGAAGGCGACGTCTTCTGCGTGACCAAACTCGACAGACTCTCCCGATCGGCGAAGGACCTTCACGAAACTGTGGGGCGACTGGCGGACAAGGGTGTTGCGTTGTCGATCGACGGGAAGATCTACGAACCGACTGATCCGATGGGCAAGATGTTCATCGGCGTCCTCGGACTGATGGCCGAATTCGAGTCAGACCTGATCCGGTCGAGGACGAAGGATGCTGTTGCGGCGGCTGCGGCGGCCGGCAAGATGAAGGGCCGTCAGCACAAGCTCACGCCGGAAGAGCGTGCGTACCTGTTGCAAACGTACGAGACCGGGCAGTTCAAGATCGAAACACTCTGCCGGAACACAGGTTTGAAGCGTTCAGCACTGTATGCGAACATCGAGTTGGCCCGCACGGAACGGGAAGCCTGGGTGCTTCCGGCGCCCTGAACACAACTCTCAGTCGACTTACCACGTCTGTGATCTGCGAATTTCGTCGTGTTCTCCGTGCCAACAATTTCCGAGAAGTCATATGCCCAGAGATCCGACTTTAGCGCTAGAAGCGTGTGGCCGCGTGGCGTCTCTTCCACGGAAGAGCCAGCGTCTCAACCGTTTTGATTCTCGATGCGGTTGAGACGCTGGCGCGAAAGTGTCAAAATCGACAGGCAATAGGGACGGGGATTTCGCCGGCAACGGAGGTCTCCGGCGCAGCGCTTGGGTCTTTGGTATTGGCGACGCCGGATTGAATCTCATTCATGGACTCGACCTCATTGTTCGGACCGCACTATCGCCATCCCCCGACTGTGGTTCTCGAGAGCGAACTTTGACTGTGTGGTTTCGGTCGGATTTGTCAGACTTCGGCGGGAACGAGTGGTTTGACGATGCCCGGCAGCTGGGTCTTCGCGGCCTCGGAGTGCTTGTGCCCCCAGTAGCTGGGGCGGGTGTATGTGCGTGCGACCCAGCTGAGGTCGTCGACGGTCAGTCCTCCGTGGCCGTATTCGATCTGCAACCCGGAGGGGCTGCCGATGTAGACGGACGTCATCAGGTCGTTGGAGTGGCGGCCGAGGGATTGCATGATGTCGACGTCGTGTTCGTCGAGGAGATCGATCAGCCGACCGAGGTCGTCCATGTGCTCGACCTCGAGCATGAGGTGGTTGAAGCCCACGTGGCCAGGGAATTCGGAGAGCGCGAGCGAGTGGTGGCGCCCGTTGACGTGGTAAAAGCGCACATTGGCGTACTTGGTGATAATGCGATCGGAGAGACGGAATCCGAGGATGTCGACGTAAAACTCGTTCGCCTTCTCGATGTTCGGGACCTGGAAGACGATGTGGCCGAGCCCCTGGTCGCCCGTGACGAATCCGCCCCGCATGGTTCGTCCGGTCGAGAAGGACAGTGGCGTCGCAGCCTTCCCCCAGCTCAGTTCGTGGCGTGTTCCCCACGGATCCTCGAACCACGCCAGCTCTGCGACCTCACGTTCGCGTAACAACTGCTGGTCGCCCCAGTGCACTGTCACGCCCCGGGACTCGAGGTGCGCGGCGAACGCGTGCAGATCGGTCTCGTTGGCGAGACCCCAACCGGCGTAGAGGAATTCGTCCTCGGCTGCCGGGTGGACGGCGATGCGATAGTTGACGTCGTCGACGGCCAGACGGACGGCTCCGTCGGGGCCGTCCGGGGCGAGCATCGCCCCGAGGAGTTTGGTGCCGTAGCTGCGCCATTCTTCGGCGCGCGGCGAGCCGATACCGATGTACGACAGTTCTTGAATCATCACGCTCTCCCCTTCGATCGGGACGATCTGGCGGTGTCGATCGACAAGTTCTTCCGCCAACGTCCGTGTTCCGACCTGACTGAAGTTACACACATTGCCCAATCATTGGCAATGCCATGAATTATTAATTAGGCTTGCCAATGATTGGGGTAGCCAGTTAATGTCGGCGGTGCACGGAAGTCCGTCCCGGTCTCGGGCGAACACAACCGCCAATTCTCAATTCTTCACTCCACCTGCAGGAATCTGCCTGCAGTTCACATTCGCCGAGCCCCTGTATCGCGGGGACTTGCAGACAACAGAAGGAGTACGCAACGTGCGACACAATTCGATTCGAGGCGCTGTCACCATCGTCGGCGCCGGTCAGGCCGGCCTGACACTGGGTATCGGACTGCTCCAGTACGGCTATGCCGTCACGATCGTCTCGGACCGATCACCGGATCAGATCCGAAACGGCCGGGTGACCTCGAGCCAGTGCATGTTCGACATGGCCAACGGGATCGAACGTTCCCTCGGACTGAACCTCTGGGACGAGGAATGCCCCGAGATCGCCGGGATGAGCGTCTCGGCCTTCGCACCCACCAATCCCCCAACACTGTTCAACCAGTGGTCCGCACGGTTCGAGCGGCCGGCACGATCGGTCGACCAACGCGTGAAGATGTCGACGTGGATGGAGGAGTTCGAGCGCCGCGGCGGTCACCTTGTCATCGACACCGCCACGGTCGCCAGCATCGAACAGTATTGCCAGGAAAGCGATCTCGTGATCGTGGCAGCCGGAAAAGGAGAGATTGCCCGACTGTTCGAGCGGAACGCACCTCTCTCTCCGTTCACCAGCCCCCAGCGATCGTTGGCGATGCTCTACGTCTCGGGCCTCGAGCGGCCGGACGATGAGGCACTGGTGGAGTTCAATGTCGTACCGGGAGTTGGCGAGTACCTCACCTACCCGGCCCTCGCCGAGTCCGGACCCTGCGACATCATGCTCTTCGAAGCGATTCCCGGTGGCCCCATGGACATCTGGGACGGCGCTGCCGACGGAACGGAGCTCCTGACCCGAGCGCAGGCATCCCTGGCGAAATACTTTCCCTCAGAGGCCGCCCGTGCCCGCGCAGTCTCGTTGATCGACGAGAACGCGACCCTCGTCGGACGGTTGACGCCCACCGTCCGCCGGCCTGTCGCCGCCCTGCCCTCGGGAGCCGTGGTTCTCGGAATGGCCGATGTGACGGTGATCAACGATCCGATCACCGCTCAAGGCGCCAACAACGCCACCAAATGCGCCGATATCTACCTGCGGGCGATCACCCGGCACATCGGCACGTTCGACGAAGAGTTCATGCAGACCACCTTCGATGAATTCTGGTCCTACGCAGGGCCGGCCACCGACTTCACCACCCAGTTCCTCAGCCCGACCCCCGACCATGCTCGACAACTGCACGTCGCAGCTGCGGAGTTCCCCGAGATCGGCCGCCGATTCGCGGAATGCATGAACGATCCCCGCGATGCCACCGACTGGATCCTCGATCCGGTCGGCGCCTACCGGTACATCGACGCCGTTTCCCGCGCCCGTCAGCCCAAGAGCGCCTGAACCGCTTGCCATCCCACAATATCCAGCCAACCACCACTAGACGATCGGGACCAACGATGACCACTGCAACCACCATCACCTCCGCCGACGCCGTCGCACGAGCACGCGACCTCGCTCCTCGGTTTGCCGAGCGCGCCGAGAAGACCGAGGACCTGCGCCATCTTCCCGACGAGACGATGGCCGAACTGCTCGACAGCGGGCTCCTGCGAATCTCCCAGCCGATGCACTGGGGAGGATCCGAGCTCCCGCTGACCACCCACGTCGAGGTCGTCGAGGAGTTGGGTCGGGCGTGCGGTGCTACCGCGTGGACCGCCGGGGTCTACATCAGCCACAACTGGAACCTCTCGCTGTTCAGCTTGCAAGCCCAACACGACGTCTGGGGCGAGAACCCCGATGCAGTCGCCTGCACGTCGGCGGTCGGTGGCCCGTCCCCCCGCTGGGTCGACGGCGGCGTCCACATCACCGAAGGCAAGTGGACCTTCCTCTCCGGCGTACATCACGCGGACTGGATCGTCGTCAACGCAGTCCTTCCTCCTCGCTCGGACGCGGACGGTGCGCCGTCGATGATCTCGCTGCTGGTTCCCAAGGGAGACTACGAAATCCTCGACGACTGGCACACCGCCGCGTTGCGTGGAACCGGCACCAGCGGCGTGCGACTGGAGAACGTGTTCGTACCGGAACACCGCCTGCTGAACTTCTCGGATCAGCAAACCGGGACGACACCGGGCGGCAAGTTCCACACCAACCCGATGTACCGGGCGCCGCTCGACGCGACCTGGCCGGCGTACCTCGCGGCCCCTGCTCTCGGCGTCGCCCGCGGAGCACTCGATGCCTGGGTCGAGCGAACCATCAAGCGCCGCAACGCCTACACAGGTGCACCGATCGTCGATCAGCCGTTCGCCCACTTCAAGCTCGGCGAGGCTACCGCACGCCTCGACGCAGCACGCCTGCTGATCTACCGCGCGATGGAAACCGTCACCGACCAGGTCGATGCCGGCGCCGACCTCGGATTCGTCCGCGTACGCAACCGCCGCGACTTCTCGTTCGCCGTCCGTCAAGCGGTCGAGTCGGTCGAAGACGTGTTCCTGGCATCGGGAGCAAGTTCCCTCTCGACCGGCAGCGCGATCCAACGCCACTGGCGCGACATCCACGGAGTCGCACAGCACGCGATGTTCGACTACGAGCGCAGCATCTCCGCATGGGGAAGGCGCTCTCTCGGCGTCACCGACGGCCTCGACTTCTGACACGACCAACCCCGACACCATCGAACACCGGAGAGACGATATGAGCGAAGATCACGCCTTCTTCACCGATACCCCGGATGGACTTGTCCCGACCGAGCTGGCGCGGAGCCATTGGTCTCCGAAGTTCATCAACGGCCCGGCAACGTGCGGGGTCATTGCCCGTGCCCTCGAGAATGACCACGGGGCAGACCACCTAGTCCCCTCACGGTTGACCGTCGATCTGTGTCAGCCGATCCCTGCGGAACCGCTGACTATCGAGACCACCCGTATCCGCGACGGCAACCGCATCCGTGTCGCCGACGCTGTCGTACTCCACGAAGGCAAGGTGATCGCCCGGGCGACCGCGGTATTCCTTCGCCCCTCGTCGCAGCCAGCCGGGCAGCTGTGGGGTCGTTCCTCGATCCCCCAACCACCCCCGGCCGATCTGCCAGCCCTCGAACAGGCCATCACGGTCCCTCTGTTCGGCAGTGACGACCACCCCGACGGGTGGTCGGTAGCCATCCATGAACACCAGGGAGCCAGCCGAAAACGTATGTGGTCCCAGCGGATCGCCGCTGTCAGGGGCGAAACACCATCACCCTTCGTGGCCGCGGCCATCGTTGGCGAAGCAACCAGCCTGGTAACGAACTGGGGAACCCGTGGGCTGAGCTTCATCAACGCAGACCTCACCCTGGTGTTGGCTCGGCTGCCAGTCGGTCGGGAGATGGGCGTCGAGGCCGACAACCACGTCAGCGCATCCGGTATCGCTGTCGGATCGGCGGTCTTGTTCGATCGAGAAGGGCCCATCGGCACCTGCACGGTCAGCGCGATCGCCAACGAACAGCGCACGATCAACCTCGGCGCATAGAGGCCCGCTATCGATCTGCATCGGTGGCGTGTCCTTTCGGACGCGCCACCGATGCCAGCCAAGGCGCATATCGTTGGATACTATAAACATTAGGGTGCCCTATAATTGGGTCATGAGTTCGCCAGAGTACGCCCCCCGCCTGTCACGCCGGCCAGGATTCGTGCTCATTCGCACTGCTCTGCGGATCAGGCAGATCTATGCCGAAGCCCTCGCCGGAGTGGGGCTCCTGCCGAACCAGCACGCAATCTTGAGCACCCTCGAGGAGTTCGGGCCGTGCCACCAGAAAGAACTCGCGAAGCGGGTTGTCGTCGACCAGGGAGACATCGTCGCCTACCTCGACGGGCTACAAACCAACGGTCATGTCGTCCGCGAACGGGATCCGAATGACAGACGACGTCAGATCGTCACGATCACCGATACCGGGCGAGAGATTCTCGCCGAGAGTGACCGAGTGCTCGATCACGTTGAAGCCGACACGTTCTCGGTGCTGAGCGCGAAGGATCGGGGCAACCTCGATCGAATCGCGACAAGCCTTTACGACGCAGCAGCTTTCGCTGCCGAATAGTGGGATGAGCGGTCGACCGAGCCCGTCCGGTCGGCAGACGACCAGGGCGTCACCTTCTCGGAGATGGCCGAGCAGATCGAGTAGCACTGGCACGTCGTTTGGTGCGCCGCTCGCCACTTCTTCCCAGACCCGAACGCACTGAATGCCCGTCAGAGCGTCCCTCTGCAAATCGAGTACCTGATCGGTCCCGCTTACCCGTCTGTATGCAAAAGTAGCGCTCACGGGACGGCTGTCTCAGAATCCCCCGACAGGCTCAAGCGGGCACCCTGAAGGGTGAGACAGGTTTCTGGGACACATCACAATCTGGCAACGAGACGCTGCGATTTCACTGTGGCATTGGTTTGACTGCCCTTTGAACCTATCCGGCCGTCTTGCGGCCGGCGGGCGGCAAGACGACGAATGTGTTTCACCTTCACTCGCCCCAGTAACGGCCGATACTGAGGCACTGCCAAACGAACCACTCCCCACAACGGGCAGACCCTCATACCGCCTAAGGGCGCTCGCGTGACGTGGGCGGGGAAAATCCTTCCGGCCAGATTGTAAGCGCGGTCCAGTAAATGTGGCTGAGGTTTGCACGTTCGATTTTTGCGCCCGCGAGGTTTGCACCGTGCAGGTTCGCGTTGGTCAGGTTTGCTTCGGTGAGATCGGCGTTCATTAATTCCGCGTCAACCAATGTTGCTTCGGTCAGGTTTGCTTCGGTTAAGTCCGCACCGGACAACTTCCCTCCGGTCAGATTCGCACCAGACAGATTCGCGCCGGTTAAGTCCGCACCGGACAACTTCCCTCCGGACAGGTTCGCACCGGACAGGTTCGCCGTGAACATGACTGCATCTAGCAGGTTCACGCGGGTCAGGTTCGCAGAGGTCAGGTTCGCGCCAGACAGATTCGCGCTAGATAGCTTCGCGTGAGCCAGATTCGTACTGGTCAAGTCCGCGTCAACGAGGATCGCACCCGTCAAGTCCGCTCCGAACAGGTCAGAACCAGATAGGTTTACCCAGGTCAAGTCCGCGCCGGCCAAATCCGCGCTGCCCAAGTTCGCTGAGGTCAGGTGCGCAGCGGTCAGGTTCGCGCCGGATAGGTTCACGCGCCACAGGACTGCTCCGGGCAGGTCTGACGAGGTCAGATTCAAGTTTGATATGTCCGCACCGCTAATGGTGCAATCGAATCCTTTCCAGCTTTTCGGATCCGAAGCCTCCGCAGTTGAGCGTTTATGCAATGTGAGGAGGATGGTCTTGCGTACTTCCAGCTCGCCGGTGTCTGGCAGCTCGGCGGTGACCAATGCTGGGGTGTGGGTGTTGGGGGTGCGGAGGTAGGCACGGAGTAGGTCGAGGGCTACTTGTTTCTCATCGCGTTCGTTCTGTTGTTGCCAGTCGTCGGCGAGGGATGCGAGTGCGTAGACGCCCGCGAGTCGGATCGCGGCGGAGTCATGGGCGAGTTGTTCGGCGCAGGTGGTGTAGCGGGATCGTAAGTCTCGGATCACTTCTCGTTTGTAGGTGCGCTCGAACGTTTGCGCCTGCTCCGCCCGGCTGAGCTCGGCTTGTTGTCGCTGTTCCTCGAATTGCTTCTCGTGTCTCGCCTTCTCGTCGGCCGCGACACTTTGCGCGTGTTCGAGTTCTATTGCTGCGTGTGTGAGTTGTTCAGCGGCGGTTTTCTCCGCACTGATTCGAGTGTTGTGTGCGGATCGGAAGGTGAGGACACCAGCCCCGAGAACGCCTGCGCCGCCGAGGACTGTCGCGACGGGTTGCGCGACCCCTGAATCGCCGGAGAGGATCGCGAATCCCGACACGATGAACAATGCGACGCTCACCGTTGCGAGCGCGGTGCCTGCAAAGAAACCGATCCTCGTGCCGCGTGATCCAGGTGGTGGCGCGAGAACTGGAAGCTTATCTACTGGCGAATCTCCGTCCGGCGAATCTGCTGTTGTCATTCGAGTATTGTGCGGTGCCGATCGCGGGTAGGCAGTGCCGCGGCCCCATTCAGCGTCAGCATTAACCAATCTCGTGCATCGTCTCAACAGTCGGAGAGTGTCTCACCGTTCTGATGCCTTACAAACGGCCGAAGGTGAGACGTCAACGGGCATGAATAAATATGCGAGCAATTCCGGTAGGCGCTTAGCCCGTCGACCGTTCGCACCAACCGTCGACGGTGCTGCACTTCGGCCACGCTCCCTTGTAAAGCAATCTACCGGCTGCTAACTTGCTTAACATGAGTGCAGTGGAACGACGAAGCTTGATTCTTCGCGGTGTGCTGGATCTGTGCCTTCTCGCGCTCCTGCGAGATCGACCGGTCTACGGGTACGAACTCACCGAACGGCTGGCTGAACGTGACCTCCTCGTCGCAGGCGGCTCGTCGTATCCACTCCTGGCTCGATTGGAACGAAACGGACTCGTCGCCTCCCAATCTCAGCCCTCTGCATCGGGTCCGCCCAGAAAGTACTACTCCCTCACGACCGCGGGAATCGATGCACTCGAATCCGGGCGGAACGAATGGCATGCCGTCGCCGGCAACGTCACTTCCCTTCTGGACTCCGCCGTCACCGTCGAAAAACGAAAGGGCGCACAGTGAACACCACCGCCGATTCGCCGGCAGACCAAACAGAACGCCAAGCACTCACCCGGACCGCAAATAGGATCTGGAGGAATGCCGCAGTGCGGTCCGCGGACCGCAAGACACTCCTGACCGAACTCGACAGCGAGCTCGGCGGCGCTCTCGATGACGGCAGGAGCGTGACAGCCGTCGTAGGTGAGGACGCGCCGGCCACACTCCGGGCGTGGGCTGACGAACGCGAAATGAGCGGCCGCGCACTACGATTGGGCCTGATAATTCCGGTCGCACTGATCGCCGTGGCCATCGGGTTGAGCGGCACCTTGTACGGACTCACAATCGCGTTCACGAACGTGTATTCCGGGAGTCCGGGAATGCTGGTCCTACCCCTCTATTTGACCAGTGGTGTCCTGGCCTATCTGTGTGCGGTGATGAGCGTGTGGGCGACCCTGCGACTGAGCGGAGACCCGCGTATCTCGGCGACTGTCAAGAGATTGGCGGCTCTACTGCCGATCGGCGCCTTGCTGGCGGTGGGAGCTGGAAGCGGTATCGCATGGCTGCAGGGTTTCACCACCACGCCTCTCACCTTCGCAGTGGTTATTGCCGTCGTAGTCCTCGTTCTGGCGCTAACCGTATCGGCGGCACGGCATCTCGCACTTGAGCATCACTACAGCAGTTGACACCACTGACGAGAATGTTCGACTCCCCGCCTGTGCCTGTCGGTGGGTGTGGAGCTACCGCAGTCGGTAGGTCGCACCGCTTTTGAGTTCGTCAGAGGTGAAGGACTGCTGTGCAAAGGTGTTGTTCACGTAGATGTCGTAGCTTTTCTGGTTCGCGGGGACGGCATCGAAGTGCGCGGTAAAGGTGCATGTGCCTGTGCCGTCGGGATTCTGATCGATGGACTCGGCTTCCAATGTCGACCTGGTGGATGCGGCGCCGCTGCCTCCGAAAATGTTTATTTGGTCGTTGGGAGCGACACGAATCTCTCCGATGGTGCATTCGCCGGAGTCGACTGATACTTGGTCTGCTTCGCCGATGACGGTCACAGTGGCCGCGAAGGTTGTCGGCACCTCAATATTGTGCGCGCAGCTCGTCAGGATCAGCACCCCTGCGGATACCACTGCTATGGCCGCAATCTGTTCCAGTCTTTTCCTCATGGACAGTCACGGTAGAGAGGCAGACTCGTAGCCGTGGTTGATCGACTGACAGCGGTGCGGTCGAGTTCCTACTTGGCTTGCGTCACAGCTTCGTGCATATCGGCGATCATGCGCATCTTGGATGCGAACGAATCTGGAATGTCTCACGAATCAGTGCCCCAGAACCGGCCGATTCTGGGGCATCTGAAGGTGAGACAATGGCGAACTACCACTAGCGCAGGCCGCTACCGGATCGTCATGGGAGTACTTCGCATGGAGTGAAGCAAGATTGACGACTCTTGGCTGTCCGCGTGAAACCGTGCACTAGTGCAAGCCGTTCCCTGTCGAGTGATCGACGATTGCGCGGGCGAGTGCCGCTGGATCAGTCGACTTCCCGCCGATAAGTTGGTGGATCTGCCCATCAGCCGCCGCGACGAACAATCGCGCTCGCATCAGCGCTACATCTTCGGGAACACCGGCGCGCGCAAGGTGGGGAACAAGACGAACGGACACTCCCTCCACTAGGTCCCGAAACTCTCGAACGATCTCATCGGATCGTGGCGCAAACTCGCGCATCACCGAATGCGCCTTGGGATAGCGGGAATTGAGGTCAACAGAGGCCGACACCAATCGCTCGGCAACCACCGACCATTCGGGTTGCGCCTCGTCCAGCTGGTCCAAAACCGAAGCCAGCCTCGAACTGCTCTCCCGTAGGTGCCGGAGAGCCATCGCGTGGATGATGGCGTGCTTGTCCGGGAAATACTGATACAGGGAACCGACAGACACTCCAGCCTCGTCAGCAATGCGATTCGTCGTCGTAGCTATTCCCTCCCGATCGAGAACGCGAGTAGCCGCCTCCACGATGCGGTCGACAGTGGCCCGAGAACGCTCCTGAGCAGGCGTCTTTCTTGGCCTACTCATGACGCCTAATGCGAGTTGTCACAGCACTAACCTTCCATAAGGATCTTCAGGATGGATGTTGCACGATATGCCCAATTCTTGCCGGAAGAGTTCCAGTCGACACAGCATCAACCGGTCTCGACGTGGTGGAACTGGAGCAACCGGCAAATTCATGTCGCGCGCGCCTCTCGCCCGGATGCGTCCGTGCGAGTCATGGGGATCCATGGCGCCGGTGGACACGCAGAGGCGCTTTGGCCATTCGCTGCCCTCGCGGCTGACGAGGGTGTGGAAGTCATCTTCCCTGACCTGCCTCTCTATGGCTACACCGTAGAGCCTCAGCCGTCGCTCGTTCGGTACGGCGATTGGATCGACATGCTCTGCGACTTCGTCAACGCCGAACGGGCTGCAGATCCTCGTCCGCTGATCCTGTTCGGGGCCAGCATGGGCGGGATGATGGCTTACGAAATTGCCGCTCGCACAGGACAAGTAGCGGCAGTCCTAGCGACCTGTCTGCTGGATCCCGCTGACCCGGACGCCCGCGCCGCTGCCGCACGCTGGGGTCCTCTGGGACGGGCAGCGCCGACATTGCTGCCGCCTCTTGTGCGTTTCGGTGGCGGCGTGCGCCTGCCGATCAAGTGGCTCGTGCGGATGAACCGGATAAGCAACGATCCCGCACTGTCCATGCTCTGTAGCTCCGACCCGCGCGGTGGTGGTGTTCGAGTCCCCCTTGGGTTTCTTGCCGACTGGTTCGCGTACAAGCACACTCCGCCCGAAGAGTTCACAGCGGCGCCGGTCACTCTCATCCACCCGGCCGCTGATCGTTGGACCCCGCCTCAGCTCAGCCAGCGCTTCCTTGCCCGCGTCGCCGCACCTACCGAGAGCGTTCTGCTCGACAACTGTGGGCATTTCCCTATCGAGGAACCAGGCCTGACGCAACTGGCGGCGGCCGCCCGTTCGGTAGTTTCCGCTGTTGCCGAACAACACAGGCGGTCGTAGGGCCAAGTGAATTGCCGCGGCCACCGAACGTTGGGACGGCGGATTTCATCAAGTTGCCGTAACACAACGAACATCGGAGAGGCATGGCTCGTCTTGGCCGCCGGCATTCAACGTGACGCGGGAGGTGAAACAACGGACGGTCCTCGGTTCAGCTGACATTCCGGATGCCTCGGTAACGTCCGGTTCTGGTGCATTGATCGGTGAGACAGTCCCAGATTCGGCCTTGGTCTCAACAGGTCAACGCATCACTACTGATGAGATGATTCGTGATCGTGGAGGCATGGATGGGCAGCAAGGCACTCGGATTCACTGTGGAGCAGGAGAACCTGATCTGGGATCTCCACCGCCGTGGAGAATCGATACGAGAAATCGAGCGGACCCTCGGGGAAACGATGCCCCGAATTCGTCGTTTCCTACGTGAGTCCGGCGGTATCCGACCAGTCCCACGAGCACGGCGAATCGGCCACATCACCGCCGGTGAACGCGAAGAAGTTTCGCGAGGAATTGCCGCAGGTGACAGCGCTCGGACGATCGCCGAGAAACTCGGACGATCACCGTCCACGATTGCACGCGAGATCGCCCGCAACGGCGGACGTATCGCTTACCGTGCGGTCGAGGCGGATGCAGCGGCGTATGTCCGTGCTCGCCGCCCCAAAATGTCGATCCTGTGTGCCCGGCCCATTCTGCGGACACTCATCACGGAAAAGCTCCATGAGCAGTGGTCACCGCAACAGATCTCCGTCTGGCTCCGACGCGAGTACCCGGCCGATCCGCAGATGTGGGTCTCGCACGAGACGATCTACCGTTGCCTCTACATACCGTCGCGGAAAGTATTCGACAGCAATGTATTTCACGAACTGCGCACCGATCGACCGATACGTCGACCTCGCGGGAAGAAACGCTCCCACGGTCGTGGGCGGATACGAAATATGGTCTCGATCGATCTTCGAGGAGCTGCGGCAAACGATCGTAGTGAGCCCGGGCACCTGGAGGGTGACCTCGTGTTCGGCACCCGCCCGTCAGCGGTCGCGACGCTGGTAGATCGACAATCACGCGTCACTCATGTGGTGGCATTGCCGGACGGGTACCGGGCCGAGACGGTCGCGGATGCGCTGATTGCCTATCTAGGCCGGCTACCTGCGTATCTGCGTCGTTCGTTGACCTGGGATCGGGGACGGGAAATGGCCGAACACGAGCGCATCACCGCAGCCCTCGACATGCCCGTCTACTTTTGCGCCCCGCATCATCCATGGCAACGAGGGACGAACGAAAACGCGAACGGGTTGCTGCGTCAGTACCTGCGCAAGAACGCTGACCTGCGCAGTTTCGCCCAAGATGACCTGAATAGGGTCGCGGTGAGACTCAACGATCGGCCTCGTCGGGTGCTCGATTGGGACAGTCCACGCCAGCGAGAAGAACAGGTGCTCGGTTCCTGCGCAACCGGATAGGAAAGTCGGCCGCCGATGGCGGTTGGCATGATGGGGGCATGGCTGCCACCGGACTTCCCGAGCTCGATGTCGCTCGGGTTGTGAAGTATTGCGCGAGTAGGGTTCCCGATCGTCTGCGTCATGAGATCCGGGTCGAATGCGACATCGCGCCGCGTCATGTGACGATCTGCGAATGCCGGCCGCCGTGGCGGGAGGACCTCGGCCCGGAGTGGACGCGATTTCCGATCGCCCGCCTGTATTACACGAAGAAAACCGGGTTGTGGACGTTGTATTGGCGGGACCGCCACCTCAAATTTCACCGCTACCAGTTTTTGGATCCGAGCCCTCATATTCAGGATTTACTCGATCACATCGAAAGTAGTGGTGATCCGATCTTCTGGGGTTGATCGGTTATCGTCGGCGATGCATTGGCCTGTGTGGGGTGACGACATTCATCGGTTGAGGAAGCAAACAGTCGATTAGCATCGGCAACATGCCTCTTCCGAAGAATCTGGACCGGTACAGCGTGCCGCTACTAATTGCCTGTGCCATCGCATTCTTCGCCCTCGCCGCTACAGGAGAGGGCAGGGCAGTGACATCGGGGATCGTGGCCGGAATTGCAGCAACAATCGCAGCGTTGATCCTATGGAGCAAAAATCGATCTAGACGTCATTAGTTTCCGCTCAACGTTGCGAACGTGACCGGCGCCAAAGCGGGCAGTGTCATCTGGGGCGACAGCGGCTCGGCGCACGGACTCTCGACAGGATTAGTCGACCTGGCGTCCTCCGCATTCTATAGCTGAGCCAGTATTGTCGGTGATGCGTTGACCTGTTGAGACCAAGGCCGATTCCGAGACAGTCTCTCCCGCGACCAACCGCCACCGGATTTCATACATCAAGGCGAGTGTCCGTTATGTTTCATTCTCGTGGTTGCTTTCCGTGACCGAACCGCACCCGTGCGGAATCCGCCGGAAAGGCAACTACACCATGACCACACCTGATCTTCGTCGCCGACCGGACCGAACTCACCGCACCCGCGCCGCCGGCGCGTTCGGGGCTGCGGTTCTCGCTGCCGCCACGATCGCGACCGTCGGCACCGGCACCGCCGCCGCCGCCACTGCCGCCGAGATCCTCACCGCCGCCTGCACCCACTACGAACCGGACCCGGTCTGGAACCCTGGCAATCCTGCACTGAACAGAGTGTCCGACTGCCACGGCGCGTACCTGTTCGGCGCGGACCTGGCCGGCGCGAACCTGGCCGGCGCGAACCTGAACAGCGCGAACCTGTTCGTCGCGAGCCTGAACGGCGCAAACCTGACCGGCGCAAACCTGACCGGCGCGATCCTGACCTACGCGAACCTGACCTTCGCGAACCTGAACGACGCAAACCTGAACAGCGCAAACCTGAACGACACGGACCTGACCAGCGCGAACCTGACCGGAAGCAGCGTAATCCCAGGCAACGTCTCCGCCCCCGCCACATCCGTGGACGGAGCCACCGCCACCTGGACTGCCCCCACACTCCCTATCGGAGTGACCGTCAACTCCTGCGACCACACATCCGGAACACAGTTTCCGATCGCCCCCACCCTCGTGACGTGCACCGTCGGCAACGACAGAGCCGGCACCGGCACCGGCACCTTCACCGTCACCACCCAAGCTCCCCTTTTCGCCGACACCACACCCGTCGCATTGACCGGCACCGTCGGCACCGTCCTGACCCGCACCTTCACCGCCACCGGAACCCCGAACCCCACCGTCACCGTGGTGGACCCGACACAGCTTCCGCCCGGAATGACCTTCAGAAACGCCACCGGTGTTCCGACCCTGTCCGGAACACCCACCGCCGCAGGCAGTTACACGTTCACTCTCACCGCCGACAACGGCGTCGGAACCCCCAAAACTCTCGATGTGACGATGACTGTTGCTCCGACTCCGGTCGCTCCTGTGTTCGCGGACACCACACCCGTCGCATTGACCGGCACCGTCGGCACCGTCCTGACCCGCACCTTCACCGCCACCGGAACCCCGAACCCCACCGTCACCGTGGTGGACCCGACACAGCTTCCGCCCGGAATGACATTCGCGAACGATCCCGTCACCGGTGTTCCGACCCTGTCCGGAACACCCACCGCCGCAGGCAGTTACACGTTCACTCTCACCGCCGACAACGGTGTCGGTGCCCCCGTCAGCCTCACAACGACGGTCACCGTCGAAGCACCCGCGACCGGTTCCCTCGGATCGCTCTTCGGCAGCTGATTTTCCGACCCGTGCGCACATTCTGACGACGTTGTCCTCCGCCCCATTTCGTGGGGCGGAGGACAACGTCGTTTCGGGGACTGTCTCACTAATTCAGTGCACCAGAACCGGCCGAATCTGAGGCACTGCGAACGGGTGCCGAGGAATGTCTTGCATCAAAATTCAGGAGAGTGCGATGCGCGTACACCATTGGCAAGGCGTGGAAATGAAAAGCTTGACCCGGCAGTACGGTCGAATCGTGCACATACCTCTCTCCGACGCCGTAGATCACTTCAAGCGTGAGCCTGGCGCTCCAAGCAACGCCTACGGCTGGCACCGGAAACAGGCGACCCGCGACGGAAAAGTCTTGCTCGGCGAAGACCACATCGACGCAGTCAAGCAGGGACGGCGGTGGATGGTCGATGAGGCCGATCTGGAGGATGCGTTGATCAAGCACCGTGAGCAACGAGCACACGTAAACCGGATGACAGCTGACTACGACTCGCGGATCCTCCATCCAGGCACCGTGAAAACGGTCGGTGGCGGGTACCAGGTGAAAGGCGACTTCCACTTCCTCTGGAACGATATGGACGTTGCTCTCAAGCGAAGTAGTGGTTTCTGGCGCTGCAACAAGTGTTGGGACCCCGCTGCGGCCGAGCGCAACGGCGAGGAGTGTCACCGCTGCAGTGACTGGAGCCCGTGTGCCAATGACTGCACGCTCAGCCGGATCTACTGCCCCACCTGCGGCACGTCCGAGACGATGTAGCGTCTGCTACTCGGACAGCAGGACGGACCATGAGTCCGAATGCCACTGCTCGAATTCCCATGGCGACTTCGATAGGAGCACTGAATATTTCGATCTCATTCAGGTCCGGCAGGGTGGGGCAAGTTCTAACGGTGGTCTCGACTCAAGCTGCCATAAACAAGAACCCAATCAATCCCCCGGACTCGATGAGTTCAGCAGGCCGAAGAGTTCGAAGTGCTTGAGCTTCCACTGAGCGTGCAGTCGTCTTCTGAAAAGTGCAGTCGTCTTCTAAAACTGACACTCGCCCCGTCGATCGAGCCGTCACGTCCACGGCCGACCGAATTTGTCGAGCACTCCGTGCCGAATAGTTCGGTGAAAAACCTGCCAAAATTCCAAGAGTCGGCGGCAATTCACCGACAAGGACCGGCACCTGCGAAGATGATCCGACCGGCCGGGTTGAATGCCCGGCATTCACTGAATGGGTGCCACATCGAGACAACACAAGGCGCCGATAGGGGAAACTTCGCTCCGGCTCCACCGCATGCCTAGTCACACAGTGCTAGCGCCGCCAATTCTGCAACCTTCTGCGCAGCGAACGTGACTGGGGTCACCTTGTCGCAAATGTTCGGTTATCGAGATATGCGATACCGTCAATCACATCCAAGTGAGGCTGCGGTGGCGCAGCCTTCTCGTCACAGGAGGTCTCCATGTCCCGTTCACGTATGGCCGTAGCCGCGTTGATGATTCCGATTGCCGCCGGTGCTGTCGCAGTTTTCGGGGCCGGTGCGGCATCTGCTGCCACTCCGTATAACGGCGACGGCTTCGTCGGCGTCACGTTCGATCAGAACGAAACGCGCTTCCTCGCCGACACCAACACCGCCGATTTCCTCGAGGGCATCCCCCACGAATACTGGGGTGTGTACCTCGGCAAGGGGTCGATCTACAACACTCCCGACAACGTCGTCCACGCCACCATCGGTCAACTGGTGGACGAGTCCGCGGGCCATCGCGGCGAGGTCGCCTTCACGGTCAACAACCCCGCGATCTGGGACAGCACTATCGATATCGTCCAGAGCTGGTGATATAGGTCGATCTTGCACTCGTAGGGCCGGTGAGCGCATTGCTTACCGGCCCTTTTGTACGTTCGGTAGTTGCCTGGCCTAGGGCGTATCTGACAAAGCGTGGATCCATGCGATTTCGGCGTGGATGAGAACGGCAGCGCGGTAGACGATCGCGTGTTTGTCGTAGCGGGTGTCGAGGCCTCGCCATTGCTTGGTGTGGCAGAACCGGTGCTCGATCACGTTGCGGCTCTTGTAATCGGCGGCGTCGAGCCTCGGGTCAGGTCCGCTTGCGGCTCGCGATCTCGTCAGAGAGCTGCTGCACATCGGCGGGGTCCACGTCCCGGGCAAGCGCGACGTAGTGGTCCATGACGGCCGGCCGGTAGCGCACGGGCAACGTCTGTCCTGGGGCGAGCCGGGTGAGCTCGGTGATCGTGAGGCTTTCGTCTGCGATACCGCGGAACGAGATGCCGTCGGCGGTCTCCACGTCGAACATCAGGACCACGCGTGGATTGCCGTTGACCTCCCGCCAGTCGACGAGAACGCCGAGCGCAAGCGCCCCCGTACGCAGTTCCGCAATGCGCTTCAATGCACTACTGCTCATGAACGGGTTCGGGGCGACGCCCGGGAAGTCGGGCCCGACGCCGAGCGATTCCCGACTCAGGTCGGGCCTGAGCTGCGCCATCAGATCGTCGAGCTTCTTCTCCGAACCGAACATCCTGCCGAACATCCTGACCCCTCCCTCACCCCGGTGCCGGAATCTCGGCCTGGCGCTTCGCCCTCACCGCGATTGTAAGTCGCGGCCACTCCCTTCCGGCCCGGGCGTCCCGTCGGTTTCGGGAGCATCCCCTCGATCAACGACCACTGGGCGTCCGAGAGCAACTGAAAACGCGACACGCTGCACGTCACCGTCTGCGTCGACGGCGAACAGGTCGCCGACGGTGTCGTCCCGATCAGCGTGCCGCTGATCTTCACCGCCAACGAATGCCTCGACATCGGCAGCTGCCTCGGCTCCCCGGTGTCCCTCGACTACGCCGACCGGGCCCCGTTCCCGTTCACCGGCCAGATCGACACCATGCGCGTCGAATACACCTGACCGCGGGTGGCTCTGGTGTTCCCGGTGTGGGTGGTGGCGACGAGACCGTGTGACGGGGGTGGCATTGTGACCGATCCTCCTCCGCAGTTTCGACCTCATTTCGAGGAGTTGTACCGAGCCGTGGCGAACCGGCGGATGCACTACGAGAGGCTGCTCTGGCAGGCGCCGGCGCTCAGCCTGACCGCGCAAGCGTTCCTGTTCAATATCGCGCTGAACCAGAACAACACCCCTGCTGGCCGGATCGCCGCCGCGTCACTCGCGCTGACCTTGTCGCTGCTCTCGCACGGGCTCATGGTGAGTCACTGCCGCGCCCTGCTCATGGATACGCAGTGGTTGGAGCGCTTCGAGCAGCAGGAACTGGGCGCCGGCGAGTGGGTCGCGCACGGTGCAGCGTTCTCGAGGGCGCAGCCGGCCATCCCGGACCTGGACGCCGGTTTGGTCGGCAAACTCCCGCTGAAACACGTTTTCCGAGCCTGGATCGCCGGTATCGGTGTGTTCGCCATCTTTGCCGTCCTGGTGATTATCAGGACGCTCGTCACCGTCGTCTTCTGACCGCTGTTCCACCAGGCAACCGGCTGCCACGGGGTAACCGGGTGTTGTTGCCGGGGTCGGGGTGCTCGCGTCGGTAGGTCGCGGAGGTGCCCGCGACCGCCGGGAAGCGGTTGTCGGTGCGACCATTCGCCGACACTTCCGCCGTCGCCCGGCTACCAGATAGCTTCGTCGGCAACAGCGAATCACCGTCCGGGAACATATGGTTCATCGCCCTTGACGACGGCCGATTACGGCGACAGAGCGCCAACACGCGGCGGCGCCGGGGGCTACCGGGCATCGGCCGTGCGCCGGTTGCCGCTGCATCGCGGTGCACGGCAGGGGAACTGCCTGCTGGTTCCCGCACCCTCATTCGGTCATGATTGAACCCATGGCCGATCCGCGCAGCAGGGTCCAGTTCCAGCCGCTGCGGACGCCGCGGTCCGCGGCGATCGCGGGCATCATCTTCGGGGTGCTCTTCGCCACCAGCATCATCCTGCTGGCCACGGCGGTCCCCGCCACCACCGCGGCGCCCTGGGTACGCGGCGGCTCGAAGATCACCACCGCCCTGTTCCTCGCCCCCATCGCGGGCATCGCGTTCCTGTGGTTCATCGGGGTCCTCCGCGACCGGTTCGGCGACCTCGAGGACCGCTTCTTCTCGACCGTCTTCCTGGGCAGCGGGCTGCTGTTTCTCGCCATGACGTTCGTGTCGATGGCCATCGCGGGCGGGCTCCTGGCCGTCTCCCGGAACGCGAACGTTCCCCAGGACGACATCGTCTACTTCGGGCGGGAGGTGACGCTGCACATCAACAACGTCTACGCGATACGGATGGCCGCGGTGTTCATGATCTCGCTGGCCACGATGTGGCTGCGCACCGGGCTGATGCCGCGATGGTTGGTGATCATCACGTACCTGCTCGCACTGAGCCTGTTGCTGGTTGTCAGCTTCAGTATCTGGGCTGTGCTGGTCTTCCCGGCGTGGGTGATCGCGGTCAGCGTGTACATCCTCGCCACCGATCACCGGCAACCAACCAATCCGGGCTGAGACCTGTGGTGACGTCTGGCCGAACCCGATCACCGCCGACGACGGCGGGCCGTGCGCGCCACGCTGGCGGTCGCCTCGACCTGGACGCTGCTCGGCGGTATCTACCACCTGGTGCCGGCCAGGAACTACCTCGAAAAAGACACCCCCATCCGGGTGGTGACCGGCGGTGTCCTCCTCGCCGTGCTGGTGTGGGCAGATCCGCCGGATCCTGCGCCCCCCACGGCCCCAGCTGCGCGCGATCGAAGGCCTCGGGGCCGGTCATCGCCTGTTCCTCATCCTCTCCGCCACATATCTGGCGTTGTCACACACGAGTCCGGTCTCACACCCGGGCAGCGCACCGGTTGTCACCCGTTTCGGGTGAGCACACCCAACGAGGACGGACCGACCGCCGGACCGTGCACGTCGGTGCACTTCTCAGGACTTGGATGCCTCGTCGATCTCCTTGCTGACCTGCTCGGTGTCCGCCGCGAGCTGCTTCTTGGTCACCTTGGAGGCGCGTTCGAGCGCCTTCTCGACATGCGCCTCGAGGTCCGTCGCCGCGACGACGATCAGCCCGCTGTCGCCCTCGTCGAGCAGCTCACCGACCTCCTTGAGGTCGGAGCGGCTCATTCCGGCCGCGACGTGCCCGCCGAGGGCCCCGAGACCGGCGCCGCCGGCACCACCCAACAACAGTCCGGCCCCGATCCCGACGGCCGGGAACAGGGCAACCAGTGCGCCCCCGACCAGGCCGATGCCGAGCCCACCCCAGGCACCCTGCCGGGTCGGCTGCTCATGCTTCTTGACGATCTTGACCTTGCCCTTGTCCGTTCTGGTGATGACGGCCGCGTCGTAGGTGTCGATCAGGTCTCTCGCGGCGTAGAGGTCGTGCACGGCGTCGTAGTCGGCGATGGCGGCGTCCTGCGAGTCGTAGGTCGCCGCAAGCAGGGCGAATGTATCGAGGGCCATGGTTTTCTCCAATGAGTTCGGGATGGCGGACGAGTTTGCCCCCCGGCGAGGCGCTATCCGTATAGCGGGAGGGCGACGCCCGATCTCTGCAATACCTGCGAGAACGGTGCCTCCCTCGGGAGCTCGACCGCCGGAACGCTTTCGATGCCGAAGCCGAAGCCGTGAGGTCGAAACTCGATGTGCAGGAACATTCGACGAGCCGGGTGGCGCCGCCGTCTCACATTTGTTGTCCGGCTTCCAGCCTCGGCATCCGCGGCTTCGGGCGCATCCCCCAAAACGGGTGACCACCAGTACGACGTGGCAGGAACTTCGTGACCGGAATCGGTCCCGCATGCCCGCCCGGTGACGATTGTCAATTTCCCCGGATGCACTCGCAACCGTTCGCAGTAAGCACGCCATCAACGGTTGGCCGAACACCCACAACAGCTGACACCGGCCAAAGCCCCGTGGCATCGGCCGCCGGGGCAGGACGCCTGGACATCGCTGTCGTCAGTGCCGATCCGCACCCTTTCCGCAGGATGAGTACCTGAACGAGATCGACCCGAACCGCATCACGGCCGTGTCAGCAGACGGGTCCACCGTCACCCGCGGGACCTACACCGCTCACGGCAGCGCCTACTTCTCGATCACCCTCCCCTCCAGCCAACAGGTCATCATCAGCACCCCCCATCGGGGGTTCCGCCGTGCCGGTGACGTTGGAGCAGATCGAATACCTGGCCACCGCATCCGAACTCGACCTGGGCTGAAACCGGCCCGGCCGGGATTCGCACGCCCGCTGGTCGCGGCCGGGGAATTGCGACTCGTCCGCCAACTCACGCCGACACAACACCACTACTTTCTGGGGAAGGTGCGGCGCTGCCCGTCCCGGACGACGATCGTTCCGTCTGCGGTCCGGACGGCGCTGATCGCTTCCAGTGCTCCGTTTTCGCGGATGGATTCGACGAAGTCGCGGGTTTGCGACAGATCGACGGTGTCGCGGACGTTCTCGCCGATCTCGAGAGCGTCGGGGTGCAGTTGAGCGACTTCGATTTCGGCGGTGGTGTTCTCGGCCGTGGGGGTGTGTGTTGCGGTCATCGTGTTACCTCTCGTAGACTTCAGAACACGACACCGGGCAGATATCAGCTGCCCGGTGTTGTGTTGTTTCCGTACGGTTTTCGGTCAGAGGGTGGCTAGTGCGCCGGTCACCTGGTCGGCGTTCGGGTGACGATCTCGGCAGCTATCGGCCACGATGTGCTGATCCATCAACGCGGCTGCGTGGCCGTGGTAGTCGAGTACGATGAGCAGATCGACGATTCGATCGACTTCTCCGCAAGTGCTGTGCGTGGCAACGCTTTCGGTGTATTCCGGTGTCTCGAACAACTTCGCCCATGCATCCGCTTTCTCACAAATGTGGTGTAGGTCGTACATGGTCGTTCCTTTCGGCAGGGTCGGTGTTGTTGCTCATGCTGCGAGCAGCGCGGACGCGTCTTCGAGTGCTTTAGCTGCGTTATAGAGGTGGCCGTCGTGGTTCACTCCGGGGGCGAGTGCGTTGGCCCTGTCGAGTTGACCGGCTGCCCAGATGGCGAGAGTCCGGGCGCGTTCGCGGCGCTGCTGCTCGGTAAGGACGGGCGTTGTGGTTTCCTCGAGGTTGATGATTGCGATGTTCATTGGGGTTCCCTTTCGTTCGATTGTGGTTTCGTGTGCCAGCAGTGCGCGGGCATCGTCGGGGCTGCGGGTGATGACTCCGTCGATCACGAAATCCTGTGTGCCGCTCATGGTTCCTCCGTTGGGTTGGGGTTTAGTTCGTGTGCCGTTTCGCGGATCAGTAATCGTCTCGGTTGACGCTCTTCGCGGCACTGTCGTCCATTCGAGGGCAGGAGTAATCCCCGCAGGAGCAGAACGGCCCTGCGTAGCGAATCGTGTCTGCGCGGTAATCGGCTGCGGTGTATTCGGCGCTGGTGCTCATGGTGACCTTTCCGTCGCGTCCGGTCCCCCGTGGTGACCCTGACATTTTTTTCCGTTCTGACATGGAGCTCCGGATCGGCGGTATGAGAGCTCGGCGCAATGCTTGGGCAGAAAAGTTTTCAGCGAAGCGTCTTTGAAAAGTTTTCTGAGCCGTAGGCCGGCGAAGCCGCCAGGGGTTGCGCCGGGACCGCCGTCGATCAGGATCGGAAGGACAGAAAGGAATCTCAATAGGATTTGTCAAGCACGGCCGCAGGCCGTTCCGATTTGACCGAAGCCGAAGGCTACGCAGGTCTGTAGGACTCGATCGAACCCCGGGGAGGACCCAGATACGTCAACCACTGCAGTCCATTTGTTGGAGTCGTCCTGCTCCGCGATTTCGGTAGCCGGACGTCGCACCGATCGACTACTCACAGTTGCAACTAGCTACCGCATCCGGGTGACGTACGAACTGCGGCAGACGATGTCATGAACTCGCACGAGTTCATGACATCGTTTTCTCACGGAAGAACCGTTTCCTTTATCCGCTGCGTGTTTATCGATTGAGCAAGGCTTTGGCGTTGCGGACTTCAGGGATGCCGATCTTCTGGGCGGCTACAAGGAAGGTCGGTGCTCCGAGAACGAGCATCGCCGCCAGTGTTGCTGCCGCGGCCGCGCGAGGATTGTTGATCAGCTGATGCAGAACCCCGACTGCGACGACACAGACCACGCCGGCGGCTATCGACGCCCACAACACCCGCGAGAACGTCTCGAGTACAGCGTGGAAGCCGAGTAGGCCGTAGCGGTGACGCAACACCAGATGCCCGGTGACGGCGCCGACGATGTAGGACAGTGAACTCGCGACCGGCAACATCACCACAACCGCCCGATCTGGAAGACAGGCGACACCAAGCGCAATAACGGCGATCTTCGTGGCCACCATGCCGGCGTTGATCAATGCCGGCGTACGCATGTCGTTACCCGCGTAGAAGACACGCAGTTGCAGCATGACCAGCGCGAACGGGGGAAGCCCGAACGCCGAAAGCGCCAGCGCGAGACCGATGAGGTGCGCGGCATCGACATCGACGCGCCCGACGAACATCACCGCGGTCAGCATCGGCCCGAGGAGAATCATCGCGACAGCAGCAGGGACCAGAGCGATCACCGAGTACCGGGCGGCGCGGCCCATGTCGGCGACCAGAGCATCACGGTCCCCGAGCGCCACAGCACGGGAGATACGCGGCATGAGCACGGTCAGCAAGGACACCCCGAGGATGCCGTACGGCACCTGGAACAGAAGGTCGGCGTACGTATAGGTCGAGACTCCGCCGTAGCTGAATGCGACTCTGAGTACGACTGCGACACCTACCTGGCTGATCGCGACGTACAGCAGCACCCAGCCGAGCAACCTCGCACCGACGCGGACTGGTCGCCACGTGTACGGCACCGGTCGCACCCGCCAACTCCACCGGAATCCGGTACGCCGCAACGCTGCCACCGTCCACACGGCCTGCCCCACGATCCCGAGCGTTGTCCCGAAACCCAAGACGAGCACCTGTGCGGTGGTCATCGTCGACGGCAGCAACGTCACTGGACCCGGTATCGCCGCGAAAACTCCGACCGTCGTGAGCACGATCAGGTTGTTGACCACCGACGCCCATGCTGCCGGCGCATAGCTCTCACGCACGTTCAGTACGGCCGTCACGGTCGCAGCGATCGCGTAGAAGAAGATCTCCGGCAACAGCAGGTACGCCAGCACGGTCGCCAACTGTGACTGCTCCGCATCCGAGACCAACGCAGCGACGAGCAACGGGGCGCACGCCACCGCTATCGCGGTGACGACCGCGGCACCGAGAACTGCCGCCACCAGCAGGCGTTGGGTGAATATCCGCGAATAGGTTCGCCCGCGGAGTCGTGCCCTTGCCAGCACAGGAATGAGGACACTGCTCATCACCCCGCCGAGGAGCAGTTCGTACACCATGTTCGGCATGCTGTTCGCGCCGTTGTACGCGTCGCCGACCGCCGCTGCGCCCAGTATCGCCGCCAACGCGAGAGTGCGGATGAAGCCGGTCGCGCGACTCGCTGCGGTCGCCACGGCGACAGCACCTGTTGCCCGCGCGAAGGTGTTCTGAGAAACGGCCATTCGACCATCGTGCCTCAACGCCGTGCTCTGTCGAGGGTGCGCAGCCAGAACTCCGGCGTGCTGCCATCTCACGCGGCCAATGCGGCAGTCGGCTCCGGCCGAAAGACCGCGTTGTCGCGGAGCATCGCCCACAACACATTTAACCGCCGCCGTGCGAGAGCAAGAACAGCTTGGGTGTGCCGTTTCCCTTCCGCACGTTTACGCGCGTAATAGGTCTGCGACGGCACGGAGAGCCATCGCGTGGATGATGGCGTGCTTGTCCGGGAAATATTGATACAGAGAACCGACAGACACTCCAGCCTCGTGTCGCTCAGCGAGGAGGCGCCGTAATGACGACACTGGACGCAATGGGGTGGGTTGAACGACGATCAGAACGTCCCGAAAACTGGGACGATAGACAACTAATCAGATAATCCCATCCGCTCTTGCGTCGGGAAACTCAACTGCAAGCGCTTCGATGACAATCACCCATCTCCGAAAGCGCCGACCGGTCGATAGACATCGACCGCATCGTGGAGACGGCTACTCGCGTTCTCGATCGGGAGGGAATAGCTACCGGCGCTGTCGCGGTGTTCGGGGCCGGTGCGGCCTCTGCTGCCACCAGCTCCACGCACGAGAGACGGCAAGATCGCGGTTGTCGGGATAGCCGCTCGACCAGTCGATACCGGCTTTGTCGATCCGATCGAGAACGTCGGCAGGGTCAATGATGTTGTCGCGGATCAACGCTCCGACAAACTCGCGGTCTTTCTCCCGGCCTGCAATCAGTTTCGAGACACACAGGTCGATCGGGCGCAGGCACAGTCCTGTGCGCCCGTAGTTTTGATCGGTGCCGGTTCCGGTGGCAGTGAAGGTGACGAGCCTATTTTCCCAGCCGCGGGAAGTACCACGATTTCCCGGCGGATCCCCTCGACGTAAACCCCGTGGAGAAGGTGAAACGGCGAGTCCTCCCCTACCCAGACGTTGAGCGTGCTCACCTTCTCCGTGACATCGGCGCCGGTCGCGAAAGCACTGGCAGGAGTCATGTCGACTTCCATCGAACGTGTAGCTTCTTCCGGCAACGAGGCTTCGCCATAGCTTCCGAGTACCGATTTCAGACCCGAAGATCACCACCTGCGACTCCTCCACCCACCCGCACGCAGCGATAACCGCTTTCTCGAGGTCGCTGCGGTTCACTCGCGAGTTCTCTGGACGAGAAGGTCGAGTACGCGCAGTCGTTCGCTCTCGCTCAACAACACCGACAGGGGCGACATATTTCGCATCTCGCGGTCGGTCTCGGTATCGGAGACGCTGATCTTGCGAACGGTGTCGATGTCGTTGTCCGCGATGATGCGTTCCCACTGGTCCAGGCACTTGCGGAGCATGTTCCCGTGAACGTGCTCACGGTTGGTCTGCAATCTGGCGCGTACCTTGTCGGTGTTGATCGAGAGGTGTTCGCGGTCGATCTTGTCCAGGACCGCTTCGTGTACGAGTTTCTTCCGGACGACTTTCGACAGGACTGCGGACATTTGCGCTCCCTTCATCCCGGATATATCAGTGTTGACCAGGCAGTTGTTCGATCAGTGTATCTGTTTCGCGGCTTGCATCATCGGCCTCGGAATATCGTCAGGATTGTTTGGCCCCAATACCTCGGAAGTACCTCTCTGGTGCCACACGCACGAAAAGCCCGAGGAGCGCGAGAGATCCATCGATCCCGAGAACGATGACAGCGTTACCTTCGCCGGCCAGGCAGCTCAACGTTGCTGTCGCTTGGAACCACAGCAGATTCGCGACAGTCGACCGCCGCCACATGTATGTGAGAGCTCTCGTTCGTCGCGGCGGCGCGTGAGTGCATCCAACCAGGTCATGTCGTCGGCTCCTCGGGATGAAGGTGGCGCCGTTGCGTTCATTGTCGACTGACGGTCTGTCGAGTTGCAGCGAAGATTGACAGGACGCGCCTGCGCACTTTGACCGGGGTCGGGCGTTTCGGACGCGCCCGACAATGTAGGTGTGTCACCGAACCTGGAGACAAGTCGTCGCATCCATCAGGATGTGAGCATGAAACACGCGAAAACGCACCTGCACCGGATCGCCGAGATCCTGACCGGCCTCGACCGACTGCGAGCAGCCGATCTGAAGACCACTATCGTCTCGCTCGGCGACCGGGAGGTCATCGGCTACAAATGCCGCATTCACGGGGCAGCCGTGCATCGCTACGAGCATGCTGCTCCCGCAGACCCGGACGTGCTCGCGGCATTCGAGAACCGGCTCGGTGTCGGCCTTCCGGCCGACTACTTCGAGTGGATCACCCGGGTGGGCGACGGCGGAGCCGGACCGATGCTCGGACTTCTCCCGCTGGTGCAGGAGGCCGAGGACGCCGCGATCGACTACGCCGCGGACTTCCCCTTCACCGCCGAGCGACCCTGCCCGTCCGCCGCCGAGGACTCCGAGTTCCAGTGGTCGGAGAACATCGGCCGGATCCACCGAGGCGCGACATTTCTCGCGGACGAGGGATGCGGCATGTACGACCTCCTGATCCTGCGCGGCCCGGCCGCGGGGCAGGTGTGGTGGCACAGCTACGAGCACGCCGCCGCGCTGCCGGTGCTTCACCCGGACACCCGCGAGCCGCTGACGTTCCTCGACTGGTACGAACTCTGGCTCGCCCGCGCCCTCGATCCGGACGTTGACCAGGTGGGGAGCTTTGCCGAGTTCGCAGATCACGGCGCGAACCACCCCTGAGGTGTCACGTTCCCCCTGCAGCGTGGTTGCGACGACGATCGCCGAGCGTCCTTCGTGCTGGTCCATGGGCGACGCATCATCCCAGATCAGGCGATCTCAACAACTTGACAGTGCCGGACCAACGCCTGGCAGGAATTCATCCCGTTCCTCGATTACGACATCAAGACAAGGCGAGTCCTGTGCTCCACCAACGCGATTGAGTCCCTCAATGCCCGCTATCGGAGGTCGGTGACAGCGCGTGACCATTTCCCCACCGGGGTGACTGCGCTGAAATGCTTGTATTTGGTGACGCGCTCACTCAACCCGACAGGCAAGGGTCAGGCACGATGGACAGTGACGTGGAAGCCTGCTCTGAACGCGTTTGCGATCACGTTCGCCGATCGTTGGCCCAGGTCGGAAACTTACTGATGGAAACCGGCCGAAATACCTTTAACGCGATAGACCCGTACAGCCGAATGCGCGACGGGCTCAATCGGAGGACCATTCAAGGGGTGGGTGACTTTTCGGTAATCGGCTGTATCGGTTCGTTGGTTGTGGCGACCCGCGGATCAGCCGGAGCCGGTGAGGTGCTGGTGGCGGTGCGCGGGTCGAAAGAGTCGTACCTCGCGTGGTCGGACGATCCGTTACCGAAGGGCACCGAGGTATTGGTGATCGACATCCGCGGCGCACGGACACTGCAGGTCGAACCCTGGCCCGGGCTAGGACTGACGATCAATTCGCCGTAGCACAATGTGAAATGTGAGGAGCCAAAACATGTTCGGCTACAGAGTGCCTGCGCCGGATGAGGCGATGCTGATCTCCGGAGGCAGAAGCAAAGGGGACGCACCGTTCCGTGTAGTGACCGGTCACGGCGCCTACATCATGCCGCTGCTGCGCAAGGTCCGGTTTCTCACACTTGCGATGTGCGAAGCCGAGGTGGAGGAAACCTGCGTCACCCAACAAGGGATCAGCCTCAACGTGCGCGCGGTCATTGCCTTCAAAGTAGGCAATGACACCGAGAGCATCATCAGCGCAGGTCAACGCTTCCTCTCCGACCAGGACCAGATGTCTGTGCTCACCGGTCGGATCTTCGCCGGACATCTGCGCTCGATCATCGGATCGATGACCGTGGAGCAGATCATCAAGGAACGCCAGAAACTGGCGACAGAAGTACTCGACGGATCAAAGGAAGAGATGGTCAAAATCGGGTTGACCGTCGACGCCCTACAGATCCAGTCCATCGACGACGGCTCCCTCGGCTACATCCGCGCGATGTCCGCTCCACACAACGCCGCGATCCAACAGCAAGCCCAGATCGCCCAGGCAAGGGCAAACCAGGCAGCCGCGGAGGCCGAGCAGGAATCACAACGCAACCAAGCTCAGTACGCCCGGCAGACGGCAATCGTGCAGGCCCAGTACAAGGCTGAGGTCGACAAGGCTCAGGCCGAAGCGGCGCAGGCAGGACCGTTGGCGCAGGCGCAGGCACAACGGGAAGTGCTCGCAATGCAAACGGAGCTGGCACAGCGAGCCGCTGAGCTTCGACAACAGGAGCTGGTTTCGGAGGTGGTCAAGCCTGCCGAGGCAGAAGCCGAGCGAGTGCGGATCCTGGCGTTAGCCGACGCGGAGAAGATGAAAATCCAAGCCGAAGCGGCAGCTTCGCACAACCGGGTCGCGCTCGATCGGCTGTTGATCGACCAGCTCCCCGAGATCGTCAAGCAGGCCGCCCAAGGATTGTCGGGGGCGAACCTGACCGTCCTCAACGGTGCCGACGGGCTCGGCGAATTGGCCACCGGCCTGGTTGGTCAGGGCGTGGCGATCTACGACTCCCTCCGCGGCAGCCTCGGGCAACATGAGCCGCCCGAGAAGACCACCGACCGTGGCGAACTCAACGCACGACCCACATCCGGCGGGGACCAATAAACTGCCGCGAATGGGAGACCACGACTCCCGTGACAGTTGAATCACCGACCTAGGCAATCAGTAGTCGGGGGTGTCCAACGTCATCCGTATTGAGCACACAACACAGTGACCCTCTATCCGCGGGGGCTAACACTCGACAGGTCCGGCACAGAACCTGTCGCTCGCGGCGGCAAACTAGTGTTCACTTCTCCGGGAAAAATCGGAGACGGCGCACTGGAGGTTATCTTCTACAGCTACTCGCCCCCGAGCTAGAAGGAGCACGAACGCCCACGCGTCGGTAGGGGCAATTCCACCCCGTCGTTGACGACGGCATTTTCACATTAACTTGAATGTCCAGTGACACAGTGCGTTCGGGTCCTCGTTGACGCAAAAGCAGTGTCGGCGTTGCTGTTTCAAGTCGAGAACGTGGTCCCGGATACCTCGCACCAGACCACGAACCGCTCAGTAATCACCCTGTCGGTACTCCTCGGCGGGTAGCCGATGCCGCCGCGGCCGCAAGTGCGAAGAAGTGACGCCGAACCTGGACAGGAACGGTTGGGCGCGCCCCGGTGATGTAAACCTTCACATCACCCACTCTCGCTGCCTGGTCGGCTGATGGGAAGCCTCGGCCCCTGACGGCCTGGTGCGCTGGGCTCTTGCGTTGTGGACGGTGTCGATTACGCGGGCATCCGGCCGTGCTGGGCGACTGCATCGCGTGGCCTTCGATGTTAAGTTGATGCGGTCACGCTGGATGTGTGCGCGCAGGCCGTTGCAAACCCGCTCATCAGATCAGCAGTAGGCCCTCACTACGGCGCCGGGGTACGTTGGCGGCATGACTCCCCTCCCGGTCTTCACCAGTCGATCTCTGGGCACGAAGGCGCGCATCGCAGGCCTCACCGGCTCGACGGCGTTCGCAGCGGCGGCATTGGTCCACACCGCTTGGGGCCTCGGTTCGACATGGCCGATGCGCACCCGGGCCGATTTGGCCGATGCCGTGGTGGGGAGCAACACCATGCCTGATGCCCGAGCTTGCTTCGCCGTGGTTGGACTCACTGCCGCTGCAGCCGCTTTAGTGGCAGGAGGGGGTGGGACGGGCAGAACCGCAACGGTGGCGAGGGTCGCCCTGGCCACCGGTGTTGCAGCTCGCGGTGTCGCCGGCGGACGGGCGGCCACCAAGGTCCTCGGCCTGGATAAACCCTCACCACGCTTCATTCGGTTGGACAACATGGTGTACCGGCCGCTTTGCCTCGGTACGGCCACAGCCATCCTCACCGCCGCAGCCATGTACCCAGGAATCGACTAAAGACCTCGAAAAGCGTGCTCGCTCAGGGATTTCGAACCCACGCACAGAGTCACTGTGGATGCGCGCATGGCTCGGCCAGTTCTGTCGTGCGGCCCGATGTCGGTTTCAGGAATCGAACGGCACGGCTTGCTCGGCGCTTTTAGGTGGGCGTGGCCGTCGTCTGAATTTGTACGTGCAGATGTCCTGTGCATCAAACGTCTAGTCGAGGTTGCGATCCGGGGTTGATCTGGCGACTCCGAGCGTGTTGGCGATAGCCGTCATCGAGACGCCGGCACTTTTTCATCTTGCAGGCGGTCGCCTTTGTTTGTCGTCGAGCGCCGGCGAGCGACCACCATTACGCCCATCGCCAACAATTCGGGATCACCCCTGCACTGCGGGACGTTGCTCGGGCCAGCGCCCGGAGGAGTGCTGCCGCCGGTCGAGGACACACCGCAAGCAGGTCAAACGATTGGCACAACCGGCGAGGTCCTCTTCCCCTGGTTGTGGCCGCACCCGCACTGGCATCAGCCTCGCCGGTGAACCTGCACTGGCAACCAGGCGGCATCGACTTCGCCGACTCTGCGCGCCAGTTCCCAGTCCACGAGCACGAAAACTTCGATCACCCACCATCCGATAATCACCACATCCCAGGACTTACCCTCGACACCACACCCGGATGACGCGACCGGTCAAGTCCTGTCGTCGGCGACGGCGCCCGGGCGGGTGCGAAACCCTGATCCGCTCGACGACGGCGAAGCGCAGATTGTCGGCGGCCTGGCCTCCTAGATTCCATGTCACGCTCGGCGATGACGAAGGCGCGCCACAAGCACAGCCGCGACCGAACCACCGATCGCAACGAGCAGGGCGGCCATCGCCACGCCGAGGTAACGCCACTCCGATGCCTCGCTATAGGGAAAAGTATCTGCCCAGTCCAAACCGAGGCGCACGACGACCGCACCGAGCACCCAACTCAGCACACAACCGACGATGACGAACAGCACGCGACGCACCACTACATCGTAGGAGAGGCGAACCTGCATCAATGTCGTAGGTCACGGCCATCGGGCGCACGCCTCGAACGATCGCGTACCCGAGTTCATGCGCCGCGGTGTAAATTCGATCCGCCAACGCTGGATGACTCAACGGCGCCGAGAACTCCGGAAGAGCGGGGAATGCGTCGGCGACACGCTCGAACAACGCCCACATACGGTCCCGGCGTACCGGCCCCGGTAGATGATTCCGTCCAGACCGTCATGGGCGCGATGAATCGTCCTGGCCCAGTGCTGAGTTCGGCGGTGCGCTGCCGAATCGAGCGCGATCGCTGCGTGGCGTGCGCGACCTCGCGCAGGCTCAGCGGGAACCTGAAGTGCAGCCAAACACTCTGCGCGATGATCTCGACCGGATACCGATAGCCCCGGCACGACGGTTCCGCGTGCACCGAGCACTCCGCCTCTTGACGTATCCGCAATCATCCCAGCTAGCCAGCTCCGCAACTCGACAAGGCCGAACACCCAACCCCTGCAATGACGATCTCGACAACGAGTCCGAAAATCACACCCCGAACGACGAACACTCGACACCCACATCAGCGGCAACACGACCTTGTCGCAGCGACCAAACAATGCGAGAAGTACTTAATCGCAACATATTTCGAATAAAAAATTGAACAGCGTCCTGGCGAAAGCGGCAACCACGCCCTTGTTTCTGCGACTCCGCACCACTGGCCGCGCCCACCTACTTTCCTCACCGCCCACGGCGCGAAATCACCGACCCCCGAGACAAGACACCCGATCCGCATCCCAGAAGCCGCGCGGAATGGGTACCTTCCGGGTGCGAAACTCGGACGGAGCTCTCGAAGTACCATTATGGACGCGCGTCCACCTTTGCCGGCTCGGACGCGCCGGCCCACCGGACAGATACTCGCATGCGAGACCGGTGGGCCACCTGAAACGACAACAAATCCCGACCATCCAGGTGGACAACTACCGGACAGTCGGGGCTTCAGTCATCTTTACGCAGCAGGATCCCGCCATCGAGATGCACTTCGGTACTGGACCAGATGCGGCTTCCGCGGACTACGACTCAGCCTTCTTCTTCGCCCGCATCTTCCCGTGTCGTCACCACTGCACTCCTTCGCCGAGCATTCACTCAGCTTGTCGGGCCGCCTCTAGGGTCCGTCCCTCATAACCGCGATGCCTGTACACAGAGCTAGGGACAATCCCTCTACTTCTCCAAGTGAGCGGTATCATTGTCGACGAACCGTCACTTCCAAGGAGCCCCGCATGACCGCATCGCTCTACAGTCGGCAACTGCGGTCCCTGTTGAGCGCGAAGCGCACCGAACTGGAGTCGGTCTGCCGCCGCTACGGAGCATCCGAGGTCAAGGTCTTCGGGTCAGTGGCCCGCGGAGATGCAGGACCGGACAGCGACATCGACCT
Organism: Rhodococcus sp. OK302; assembly: GCF_002245895.1. Lineage (NCBI taxonomy): Bacteria > Bacillati > Actinomycetota > Actinomycetes > Mycobacteriales > Nocardiaceae > Rhodococcus > Rhodococcus sp. OK302. The sequence goes on along the minus strand of NZ_NPJZ01000002.1, from coordinate 522,239 downwards.
CATGGTCAGTATCGACGGCCCGGACTACGAGCAGGTGATGTCGATGCTCGGCCTGGGCGAAGAGCTTTCGGAGCTACTCGGCAGGCATGTCGACGTCGTGGCACGAGGCGTAGCCAAGGAAGCGGTCTCGGAAACTGCCCACGCCGATATGGTCGATGTGTGAGCAGAGGCAACCCAGACCGATGCCACGACATAATCGAGGCGATCGGCAAAATCGAGCGCTACCAGACGAAGCTTTCCGGTCCCGATGTCGAGATGGCCTACGACGCGATCGTCAGGCAACTCGGGATCATCGGTGAAGCAGCGAAAAGCCTCGATTCGGATTCGAAGGCAACAGCCCCCGAGATCGAATGGCACAAAATCGTCGGACTCCGGAACGTCGCAATTCACGAGTACTTCCGTCTGAACAGTTCGATCATCCACGGTGTTGTCGCCAATTTTCTACCAGATCTCAAGAAGGCTGTTGAACGCATCGCGCAACAAATCTCCTGACACGGAAGATATCTGACGGAAAGTTCGTCGCGCTGTCTGATCGCTCCGAACGAAACACCAAATGCATCATTCCGTCTCTGCTCGAAACGATCTCGGCGAAACACCGCTGCACCACCGGTTCACCCTCCCGGACCGCAAGATCGAGGACAATCGCCGCCCGGGTATCGAAGTGACGTACGAGAAAATCCGTGCCCGGTTCACCCGGTGCGGGGCTTGGCTGAGTGGAGAACCGAACGAGATACACGCCTGTCCCGTATCAGGCCAGTCCGATGCCGCTGCGGTCCTGCGGTGGAGATCGGATTGCGATAGAGCGTCTTCCAAGCCATGCAGTTTCATACTGAACTCGATCGCCTCCTATACGGGCATATTGCGGTCTGAGAAACCATCGGTTGATGGACACAAAACCAGCACCTACCAGGTCAATCGCCCACGCTCGCGTTTCCACGGACTCTGCCGGTATGGGGCGAACCTTCCCATCGTCAACCCGCGCGGGCTAGCGTCGAGAGACGGTCGGGGCAACCGTACGGAAGGTGATCGAAATGGGCTTCCCCCAGGTTTGGTGGACGCTCGGGTTCCTCCCGGAGTCATGGCGCGTCCTATTCTTCGGACTCCCATGTGAGTTGGGCGGATGGTGCAACCGGTAGTCGCACAACCGAACGGAAAGGTGATCGTGATGGACTACTTCTATTGGCTGCCATATGAAGTCGCGCTCTGGTTGTCGGGGCTACTCAAGCTGCTCCCATGTGAAGTCTTTGGAAACTGCCCTTAGATCGCACACAACCAAAATAAGCGCCCGGGAGGTGCTCGCGATGTTTGATTTTCCGTTGTGGTGGTGGACGCTGGGCCTTCCGAAGGAATGGCGAGATGCCTTGAGGTCGGTCACCCCGTGTCAATGGTGGGGCGGCGGCGTGTACTGCCACTAGTTGTTGGTGACCGAGAAGTGCACAACCCAACTGGGAGTGAGGTCGAGATGGATTTCCCGCTGATCTGGTGGCTTATGCGCTATGGGCTGATTCCGGACAACATCCGTGTCTGGGTCCGTGACAACGCTCCATGCTGGCTGGGTGGGTACTTACTAACTGGAGGTGATCGGAGATGGACTCATATTCGACTTGGTTCGGGCAACTCGCCCCGGCGGTTGCGGCAGCGGTCACCTGGCTGGCGTCGCTCGGCTTCTTCGGGGGTAACTGAAACTACGTCGCACTACCAACTGGAAGATGATCGAGATGGACACATTCTGGTTCGAATGGATCCCTATCCCATAAAGAATCTGACTGCTGACCGCTCTACCCTATGAGTCGCGAGGGTATAAATGCTAGCAAATCCTGTGTATCACAAGCATTTCCGGCGTTTCAATGCGTTCCCAGAGACCTCGGCGCCTCAGTAAGTCGGGAGTACCCACTCGATCAATCCCAGATCTCGATTGGTTCAGCCGTCAGAACGGGAATAGCTCGGTGGTGATGCTTTCGCCGAGCGTGCAGTCGTCTTCTGAAAAGTGCAGTGTCTTCTGAAACTGACGCCTCCAGCGGTTCTCCGCGCTTATCTCTCGGTCGAGCACTGACCATGTCTCAGCATTCAGTGCCCCAGTAACGCCCGAATGAGAGACAACCCGAAGTAGCGCATAACTATCCACGTACCCATTCCTCTACGGACGACGGACACTCGGCAGAACACCCGACGCCCCGTTCGTCGCCCCGATTCGAGATTGCTTCACCGGACAGGACTACCGGGACTGCGCAACTCAAAGGGTCCTGATCACTGGCTGTCTTTCGAACACGCCGGTGAGGGTTCCTGTATCGCTCGTCCGGATTCCGGGGGACTGTCCAATAATCGGTGTTTCGGCCCGACAAGCTGAGTGAATGCTCAGCGAGGAGGTGCCAAGATGACGACACTGGAAGATGTGACGAAGAAGAGGACCGAGCCCTCCGCAGAAGCTGCGGCGGCCACGGAACTGGTGCGACTCGCTAAAGAACAGGGCCTGTCGCTGACCGGACCGGACGGGCTGCTCAAACAGTTCACCAAAACCGTCCTCGAAACCGCACTGAACGAAGAGATGACCGAGCACCTCGGCCACGACAAGAACCAAGCCCCACCGGACCGGGAATCGACGAACATCCGCAACGGAACCCGGCCGAAAACGGTGTTGACCGAGGCCACCGGCCACGTCCCGATCGAAGTCCCGAGAGACCGGGAAGGGACGTTCGAGCCGCAGATCGTCAAGAAACGCCAACGACGACTCAACGGGGTCGACGAGATCGTGTTGTCGTTGTACGCCAAAGGATTAACGACCGGTGAGATCTCCGCTCACTTCGCTGAAATCTACGGCGCATCCGTCTCGAAAGAAACCATCTCGCGGATCACCGACAAGGTGCTCGAGGAGATGCAGGAGTGGTCTGCCCGGCCACTCGACGAGGTGTACGCGGCGATTTTCATCGACGCGATCGTCGTCAAAGTTCGAGACGGGCAGGTCGCGAACCGGCCTATCTACGCCGCGATCGGTGTCAGTCTCGACGGCAGCCGGGACGTGCTCGGATTGTGGGCCGGAACGGGCGGCGAGGGCGCAAAATTCTGGATGTCCGTGCTGACCGATATCCGCAATCGGGGCACCCGGGACGTGTTCTTCCTGGTCTGCGACGGATTGAAAGGCCTACCGGAGGTGGTCGAGCACGTGTGGCCGGCCACCACAGTCCAAACCTGCATCGTGCATTTGATCCGCAACACGTTCCGGCTGTCATCTCGCAAGGACTGGGATGCGCTCAAACACGATCTCAAGCCGATCTACACCGCCCCGACCGAGGCGGCAGCGCGGGCCGCATTCGACGATCTCGCCGAACATTGGGGCAACACGTATCCGGCGATCATCCGACTATGGACCAATGCCTGGCAGGAGTTCATCCCGTTCCTCGACTACGACATCGAGATACGCCGAGTCCTGTGCTCCACCAACGCGATTGAATCCCTCAATGCCCGTTATCGGAGGGCGGTGAAAGCTCGTGGCCATTTCCCTACCGAGGCTGCCGCGCTGAAATGCCTCTACCTGGTGACGCGTTCACTCGACCCGACAGGCAAGGGCCAGGCACGATGGACAATGAGGTGGAAGCCTGCTCTGAATGCGTTTGCGATCACGTTCGCTGATCGTTGGCCGGGATCGGAAACTTACTGATGGAAACCGGCCGAAACACCGTTAGCGCCAGTGTTTGATTGGAGGGGTCCGGCGGGTTCGCTCCACCTGTTACTTGCCGTTGGTGGCCATTATCTGTAGTGCGGCCTACCGGATGCCAAGGACCGGTCGGCGTGGCTTGAGAGGAGCGTGGAATCGCCCCTGACTGGGATGTGCCCACCGACCGATCCCTGATCCCCTCAAGGACAAGGAGACCGGTTCAATGATCACTCTGGGAGTCGATGCGCACAAGCGCACCCACACCATCGTCGCGGTCGATCCCAACGGTCGCCAGCTGGCATCGAAGACGATCACTACGACCACAAAAGAGCATCTGGGACTGCTGACCTGGGCAGAGCAGTTAGCCAAGGGCAACGGTCTGCTCTGGGCAATCGAAGACTGCCGGCATCTGTCGCGCAGGCTGGAACGCGACCTGCTCGCCGCGGGCCAGTCGATCGTGCGGGTGCCACCAAAGTTGATGGCCCACGTCCGTGACTCGGCTCGCACCTACGGCAAGTCCGATCCCATCGATGCGCTGGCCGTCGCACGGGCCGCTCAGCGGGAACCCGACCTTCCCACGGCCCGATTGGATGGCCCTGACCGCGACGTGCGGTTACTCGGCGATCACCGTGAATCCCTTGTTGCAGAACGTACTCGGGCGATCAATAGATTGCGCTGGTATCTACATGAACTAGACCCGTCCTGGGAGCCGAAGGCCCGATCGCTGGATCGACTTGCCATCCTGGACAAGGTTTCGGCACACCTGGACCCGTTTACGGGAACTGTTGTGCGACTTGCCCGCGATCTGCTCGATCGGTGCCGCGCACTGACCAAGCAGATCAACGAGCTCACCGCAGAAATCGCTACGTTGGTAGCCGATATGGCGCCGTCTTTGATCGCGATCCCTGGTTGCGGAGCTATAACTGCGGCCAAGATTCTTGGTGAGACCGCCGGGGTCGATCGGTTTCGATCCAAGGACGCCTACGCCCGTCATAACGGCACCGCGCCGATGCCGGTCTGGTCCTCCAACAGGGCGCGCCACCGGCTCAGCCGTACCGGGAATCGCCAACTCAACGCGGCCCTGCACCGGATCGCGCTGACCCAGGCGCACTGGCACGAACCAGCAAAACAGATGATGGAACGCCGCAAGGCCGGCGGTGACAGCGGCATGGAGGCATTGCGTGTGCTCAAACGGCGGCTCTCGGACGTCGTCTACGCGGCCCTACGAACCGACCTCACTGCGGGCGTCGAAACTGCTGCCGCTTGACAGAGGAGCTAGAGATAGACCCGATTCCGGAGGTTGGGGTAGCGATTCAGAGCTTGCCCTCGTTCCTCGGTTCCGGCCGCATAGAACCTGGTGATCAGCTGATCGAAGTGCATTCCGGCGTCAGAGAGGACGTGCACGAGTTGGTTGCCGAGGACAGTGCAGTCCCCGACACCGCGGAGGCCAATGAAGATCTCCCACAACCAATTTCCCGGTGGAGGCGATTCCTGTCGATACTCAGTGCGGAAAGCTGCGGTGCGCTCGGAGGCAAGCACTGGATCGAGGATCTGCCAGCGGCCTAGATCGGTAAGGGTATCGGCAAGGACTGAGTGCAGTGCGGCGACGTACTGGGAAGCGCTGTCTTCGTCCGCATAGACCTGTAAGACGTGCTCGATAAGATCCTCGTCGTGGAACGGTGCCGGCGGATCCGGCTCGACATCCCAGAAGCTGCCGACGGAGACAGGGCGGCCACCGACTGCGGGAAAGTCAGTGACGGTGGATTCGACCAGGCACAGCATCGGATGTGCGTAGAGCGCCGCTAGGCGTGCTTGAACTGCGAAGATGTCGAGAACTGCGTCGGCGGTGCCCCGATCGATTTCGGCGAGAGTGTCGTATCCGGCGATGGCGAGGACGGTGCCGAAGCTGGCGGGATCGCTGCCGTAGTCGAATCCGGCGACGTCAGAGAGCACGTCATTGAGCGCGTCGAGGTTGCAGCCGTAGTAAGCGGGGAAGGACATCGCATTCGCGAATGCGGTGTGCATGCCCGCGACGGTGGGTCCATGGATGGGCATCGATGTGGTGTACGAGGTAGCCGAGATCGGTGAGGCGGGTGCATGCGCTGTCGAGTTGGAACGCGGTCTCATAGCGGTGCTCGTTGCCGTTTTGCAGAAGGCTCCAGTCGAAGCGTTGTCGCTGCTCGTTGAACACGTCGTGATCGGCCGGATCGAATACCCCTCTGTGCGCCATACGCTGAGCCTAGGCGGGTGCGCACGCGGCACACGTCCGATCACCGATCCTCCTGCGGTGTTTACCGATGTAATGCCTCAGTAAGGGCCGAATCTGGGACTGTCTCACCGATCAATGCACCAGAACCGAACGAATCTTAATGTGTTCCCAGCGACCTTGGCGTCTCAGTAAGTCGGGAGTGACCCACCTGCAATGCCTGGACCGAAACTGCATCCGGTGCAACGACCAACCGCCCGCAACTGAGCGACCTGCTTTTCCGTCTTCGAGACGGCGGCACGTTGGTGGTGTGGCGCCTCGACCGACTCGGTCGCTCCCTCCCCCACCGCTTGCAAACCGTGGAAGATCTCGCCTCCCGCGGTGTCGGATTCAAGTCGTTGACCGAAGCGATCGACACCACTACCTCCGGCGGCAAACTAATCTTTTCCATCTTCGGCGCTCTCGCCGAATTCGAACGTAATCTGAGCGGGAACGGACTCAGGTCGGTCTCGCCGCGGCCCGAGCACGTGGCCGCACTGGGGGCCGGCCACCGAAGATGACGGCGACGAAACTCGCTCAGGCACAACGGATGCGGGAGAACAGAATACATCTGACCGACTTCGCCGAAATCATCGGAGTCGGCCGCACGACCCTCTACAGGCACCTGAAGTAAACCGCTACCACGGCCATTTCCCGATCACAGCGAGGACGATATCCAAGTACAGCAAAGTTTCCTGACCGAGTACCTCCTGAAGATTAAGACCGTTTGCTGCTGCGTAACGTTCAAGGGAACCCGCAAGTGCGTGGTTTACATCGCTTCCGGCCAGGTGAATTGTTCCGGTTCCAGCAATGTTTGAGTGAGATTGAATTCCTTAAGCTGAAAGCTCTGCGGTCGCACTTCCGGCCATTGTGTTCGCGCTGGCAGGCGAGCATCACGGCGCAGATGTTGTGCTCCTGTGTCCGGTGAGGACAGTGCTCTGGTCGATCGCGATCACCGACACCGAGTTGCTACCCCAGTTGGTGACGTAGGCGAGGGCGCCGTCGGGCGTGATCGCCACCCCGACCGGATACTCACCGATTCCGAGCGGTGTTGTGGTGACGTCACCGGTGACGGTGTAGATCACCGACACCGAGTTGCCGTAGTAGTTGGTGACGTAGGCGAGGGCGCCGTCGGGCGTGATCGCCACCCCAACGGGAGACCTGCCGGCCCCGATGGGCGTAGTGGTCAGGGTGCCGGTGGTCGTGTTGATCACGGAATTACCGAACGGGCTGATGATGTAGGCGTGGGTGCCGTCGGGGGCGATCGCCACCCCCCACGGCTCTGCGCCGATCGCGATGATGTCCGCGACGGTGTTGGTAGCGGTCGCGATCACCGACACCGAGTTATCGAATTGGTTGGTGACGTAAGCGTGGCTGCCGTCGGGGGTGATCGCCACCCCGACGGGAGACGAACCGACTCCGATGGTGTCCACGACAATGTTGGTAGCGATCTCGATCACCGACACCGAGTGGCCGTTTTGGTTGGTGACGTAGGCGTGGGTGCCGTCGGGGGTGATCGCCACCCCGACCGGCGAGATTCCTACCCTGATGGTGACCAGGACGATGTTGGTAGCGATCTCGATCACCGACACCGAGTGGCCGTAGTAGTTGGTGACGTAAACGCAGGTGCCGTCGGGGGTGATCGCCACCCCGATAGGGAAAGCGCCGACTCCGATCGAATCGATGACGGTGTTGGCGACAGTCCGGGTAACCCGCGTGTGCGGGTGGGGTCTTTCGACGGCGATGGGGGTGCGTCCTTCGGAGGTGCAGTTCACACCTTCGGGGGTGCGCAGCGGCCACAACGGGTAACCACCCCCATGAACATAACGGACGACCACTCAGGTACTGCCGATTTTCCTCTGTTGGGCGAGCTCCGGGCGACGAACGGTGGGCTCCTGGCGGTGAACGAGCAGCAGTAAGTCAACTCATCTTCGCGCTCGCGCATGCCGAAAGATGCACGTCGGCCAGGTTCTGCATCCGAGTGGTGAAATCGCCCGGGTCGCCGACGACTCGGATGATGGTGACGGTTCCGAAGAATCCCGCACACAGATTCCACGCGAGTTGACGCGTTACGGAGTTGTCAGGGAGCTCTCCTGATTCGATCGCAGCAGCGACGAGCAGGCTAGTGATATCGACCCAATAGGCAAATGCTTCTCGGGCGCCGTCGATTCCGGTTTCCGCAGCGAGTCGGAGACCGGCACGTGCCAGTGAACTGACTGCGACACTGGCCGCAAGATCCCGGAAAAACGAGATGATGTCGGCGACGGAGTGTTGCGGTGACTCCTGTGTCGCTGAGTATGCATGATGAAGCGCGCTCGACCAGTGCGTGACGAGTTCTCTAGCTATCGCCTCTTTCGAGTCGAAGTGGAAATAGATTCCACCTTTCGTCGATGACGAGGCAGCGACGAGATCGGTCATTGAGGTGGCGGCATAGCCGTCGTCGGCGAATGCTCGCGCAGCGGCTTCGAGAATTTTTGTTTTGGTAATCGTTGCCCGCGGTTGGCGGGGGCGGTGTGAATGCACTTGCATGGTGACCGGGTGTAGTTGATGGATGGGCTCGGTCATGTCGCGATTCCTGTCTTGGGCGGGCCGACTGTCGTGCTCTCGGGCCGCGATCGGGTGTGGTGGTTCTGTCGAAGTGTTCGTTTGACAGCCCGAAAGACCGCCGCGACATAGGAAAAGGGCCGCACCCTTGCGGGGGCGACCCTCTCCTTATGGTCTTTGACTAGACAGTGCGCACATCGGTGGCCTGCGGGCCCTTCTGGCCCTGGCCGACCTGGTATTCGACACGCTGGTTCTCATCCAGCGACTTGTAGCCGCTGCCCGAGATCTCAGAGAAGTGAACGAACACGTCCGGTGTTCCGTCGTCGGGGGCGATGAAACCGAAGCCCTTTTCGCCGTTGAACCACTTCACGATGCCCTGCGCCATACAAACTCCCAACAAAATCGATCCGGGTTTCACATCGAAGTCCCGATCTCGATGGCTCTATCCTCCCACGCCGTACAAGTCGGCGGTCACTGCGGAGTGAATATGCAGGGGCCGGCGCCTCGGGATCGGAATCATTCGGGCGGAGTACCGGGCCCGTTCTCCCACTGCTGGGCGTCCTGGAGTTCGGCGTTGATACGGCGAGCTTCCGCGAGTTGGTCTTCGAGGATGATGATCCGGCACGCCGACTCCAGAGCGGTGCCTTCCGCGACGAGCTCGTGGGCGCGGGCAGCGAGACGGAGTTGGTAACGGGAGTAGCGGCGATGCCCGCCGCCGGACCGCTGCGGGGTGAGCAATTTCGCGGCATCGAGACTGCGCAGGAACGCTTGCCGGACACCGAGAAGCTCAGCAGCCTGGCCCATGCTGTACGCCGGGTAGTCCTCGTCGTCGAATTTTCCGGACAGTGCACTGCCGGGTACTTCAGCCTGAATTGGATGTCTTCTTTCGGTCAACGGACGGGACCCCCGGCGCCGTGGAGGACGCCGGGGGTCTGGGTTGAACTTCCTTACACAACTGCACTCTTTCGAGCTGCCGGACTCTGCTGTCCGGTAGCCGCTCTCAAGGGGCTGCCGAGGCCACACACTCGAACACAACTTTTCGACCTCGACGCTGCCCTGCCCTGCGGTACTGCTTGCGGGTAGTTCATTTCTCCCGCACCTCTTGATTCGTTCTCTCGGTACGAGAGAAAAACTACAACAGGTAAATGCGAATGTCTACCCTCATCGCTACAGAAATTTTCCATCCGCCGCGAGAGCTACGCCGGCAGGCAGATACCGCGAGGTAGGGGCCGGAACCCGGCGGTGGCGGCGGACAGGTTGCCGGCGGCGGGCCTGATTCTGGAATAATGCTCTGATGCGAAATACCCCGAAATCAGAATCCTTGCTTCGTGCGCAGGCGGATCGGGAGGAGTCCGGTAATGCCCGAGGACACCGCGACGACGGCGTGCCGAACTCAGATGGGGACTCGGAGGAGTCGGGGTCACGCAGTCGCAGTGCCGTGGTGCGGTCCGCGCGGGCGGACCTGTCGGCGCATGCGCGCGGGGTGGAGAGCATGAACGAGGCGTTGCACCCTCGACACGATTGATCTCCCGGTCCAGCTCGGCACCGGGGGGTGGAAGACCCTGGCGGGTCGCATCTTGCTGCGATACCGCCGCGTTCGGTTCGCGGAACCTCCGATGATGATCGGATCGAGCCCGCGACGACATCAGGAGGTTTACATGTATGGTCGAAGTGTAAGCGTTGATGTTGCCGCTGGCGTCTTACCGGCCTCGTCGGTCCCCTACCTTGTGTGGCCGTCGAGACCGTCCGGCACAGGCCAGACTGCTTCCTGTAGCCGGCCCGCCATTGGGCACTCCTCGTCGGCGCCCTGCCATCGCCGCATTGCGTAGCCCGTTCTGCGTGCTGTTTCATCCTCGACGCACCGGGTTCGACGGGTAGGCGTCGATAGCAGGCCTTCACCACGATCGAAGCCAGACCACATCACGTTGACAGGTGGCGCAGTGCAACCCGGCCAGGACCTGCCAGAGACGGTCCTTCGAGCCTCCTTCCGCAGCAGCGATTCCACAGGACTCCCCGACAAAATACGTTATGACGTCTGTCACCCGCGCAAATGTACCTACGCCCCGCGGAAAGCAGACGTACAACTACCGCGATAGGGCCGGATCGCCGCTCGGCCCAAAAGCACATATCTCCGATCGAAGCTCTGCTGCAACATCATTGACAGCTTTCACATCTCCCCGACGACCTCGACAGAACCGAGGCGCCCTGTCGCCAGATGGCCGACAGGGCGCCGAGAACGCACACTCACGGCCATTTCGGTGTTCGATCATCACCCTGCGGCTCGGTGCACATGTAACTTATTGCGGCGGAATGGGATACATCGGTTACATGTTCGTCTAAAGACCGGAGCCCCACCGTAGTGCTGCACCTGCTCGGACTATCTTGATGACCTCTAAACCCGCTGTACCCGAGACAGTCACCCCTCCCCGCTGGCGAGACCGGAAACGCTACTGGTGGCCGTTGGGACTGCTGATCCCCCTGAGCCCGTTCCTGTCCTGGTTCCTCGTCGAACACCTGCACCTGGGTTTGTTCTGGGCCACGGGCGCTTGGATCCTGGTTTTGGTCATTCCAATAGCCGATCTCATTGCCGGCGAAGACGGCCAGAGCCCACCCGACGATGCGATCCCGCTGCTCCAGAAAGACCGCTACTATCGTTGGTGTACTTACTTTTTCGTGCCGTTCCAGTATGCGGGGCTGGTCTTCGCCTGCTGGTGCTGGGTACACGCCCCGATGGCCACGGGAGAGAAGATCGCCCTCGCGATGACCGTGGGTGTCGTCGCCGGCGTCGGAATCAACGCCGCCCACGAACTCGGACACAAGAATGACACCGTCGAGCGTTGGTTGGCGAAAATCGTTCTCGCTCAATCGCTCTACGGGCATTTCTTCGTCGAACACAACCACGGCCATCATGTCCGGGTGGCGACCCCGCAGGACCCGGCCAGCGCCCGGTTCGGCGAATCGTTCTGGGCGTTCCTGCCACGCAGTGTCATCGGCGGGTTGACGTCGGGCTGGCAGATCGAAACGGCGCGCCTACGCCGGCGGGGAAAACGGGCCTGGAGTCCGGCGAACGCCATTGTGCAGACCTCGGCGATGAGCATCGCCGTGTTCGGCGCGTTGATCGCAGCATTCGGCTGGCAGATCACCCCATGGCTGCTGCTGCAGGCCTTCGCCGGGATCTCGTTCCTCGAGGCCGCGAACTATCTCGAGCATTACGGACTGCTGCGCAACCGCAGACCTGACGGCAGCTTCGTGAAAGTGCGCCCCGAGGACAGTTGGAACAGTGACCGCCTCGTGAGCAATCTGTTCCTCTACCAACTCCAACGCCACAGTGACCATCACGCGAACCCGCGCCTTCGGTACCAGTCGCTACGTGGCAACGCGACTGCGCCGCAACTGCCGGCGGGGTACGCGGTGATGATCGTGTGCGCGTGGATACCGCCGTTGTGGAGGCGGCTCATGGACCACCGTGTCCTGGACTACTACGACCACGACCTCACGCGCGTCAATACCCGAACCACGCAGCCGTGAACGGCGACAGCAGTAGGACGGGTCCAGGTGGCCCGGTCCCCGCCGAAACGCGGCATCGCAGGGGAACGCCACCCAGCCCGGAAAGCATCGCGGCAGTGGAATTTCTCCGTGGACAACCCGACGCCGCAGCAATCCGCCGTCGGTACCTCGCACTGATCACCCGAAGTACCGATCGGGACGGCACGACCACCGACTACACCGCCGCCGAGCGCTACCTTTGTGCAACCGCTGCCGCCCGTAGACGAAAAGCGAAACTTGGTCGCTAAGGGTCAACGCACCGTTCGGGACCAATCACGTAGTAAGGGGGCAATTCGAGCGCCACGGGTTCTCCGGACGATGGGTGCATGACGCCGACAATGCTCCGACGCTACGAGAGCTGAAACTGCGTTGAGCAGTGTCGATCGAAAATGGTTCAGGTCCAGTGCTCGGACGACACTGCCATGAGGCGATCCATCGTCTCCGCGGAAAACGTGTTCACGGGAACCGGAGGAGCCTTAGGGCTACGGCGGGTAGCACCCAATTCCGGGTACAACGCTCGCGAGACCTCACGAGCCGCATGGATCACCAATGGAGCTACTCGCTCGAGCTGAGCGGTGCGAAGGTCTGCGCACAATGCGATGCTGGCGACCGGACCCGCGTGACCGCGAATCGCCGACGCTGCGCAGGCAACCCCGGATGCCGATTCGCCGCGCTCGAAGGCCAGGCCCCGACGCTGACGGATCCGGTTCAGTTCCTGATGCAGTACTGCGATACCGGTGATGGTGTTCGCTGTACAGCGAGGGAGAGTCGTACCGAACAGAGCATCGACCCGTTCGGGATCGATCCATGCCAGCATCGCCTTGCCGCCTGCCGTCGAATGCGCGGGGATGCGGCCGCCGACGCGAGAGGGTAACGCCGCAGCGAACTGCCCGCCTACTTTGTCGAGGTAGACGCTCTCGCACTCGTCGAGAACCGAGAGATGTACGACCATTCCGGTTTTCAGGTGCAGTTCGTGCAGCAGTGGTGCTGCGGCAGCGCGAATTCGGCTGTGGCTGCCGTCGCCGCCGTCCGGTCCGAGGGCGCGTCGGCCGAGGTAGTAGCCGAAGGACTCGTGGACGACCCAGTCGAGTTTGACGAGCTGGTCGAGGATGCGGTGGACGGTCGAGCGGGGTAGCCGGGCGCGGCACGCAACTTCTTCGAGGGTGAGTCGTGCGGCGCGGTCGTCGAACGCATCGAGGATCAGCGTCATTCGTTCGACCATTGACGGCGGCAGGTCCTTGTTGGACTGTGCACTTGTCGGTTGGATGGAGGACATTGTGTCGTTCACGTCGACTAGGGCCATGGACGCCTTCCCGAAAAAACTTGAATGGATCGTATCGACTATATCCAGGTCACTATTTTCGGAAAGCGAACCGCATCGTCGCATCGACAGGATGTCGAACGTGACGGCGTTGATCGCGGGGGTGATCCAACCGCCTTGGCGGCCCGCACAATCGGCGTAGGAGAGAAGCCTGTGGTGTTCTGCGTATCCGCGGCCGGTAGTGCAGGTTGTTAACAGCGCAACCTGATGTCAGCGCGTCAACTACTGTTTCTGAATATTCTTCTGGCAATACGATTTTCGTGTTCTTGTCAGGGAGATCGGATGTTGCGATGAACGCTTCGAGTTCGGCAAAGAGGTCCGGCTCGAGTGCACTGGCGGGCAAAGTGTTCGCCTGAACGTCCGCGTCGGCAATATCGATGTCGGCGATTCGGTTGTCGGGTTGCATTTCATGTGTAGAGCTGTCGGCCGCGTTGTCGGTGCTCTTTAGGCTTTGCGCGGTATCCGCTGCGACTGCAAAGCCTGCCGCGGGTGCGTGGCTTCCCGGGGTTTGCGTGGCGTCCTCGCCGGCGGCGATGGCGGGGACGGCGTTGTGGTTGTCGATCTGCGTTCGGTAGTCGCTGTACGCGATGCCGGTGGCTTTGATCAAGATTCCGATGCCGTGCGTGAATACCAGGACGAATACGGGAGGGATGACTGCGATGAGGGCCGCGATCGCGGGTTCGAGGGGTACGTATCCGACTTCTCCCCCGCTGCTATCTGTGTGTGTGCGGCGACTGCGGCGTGGAATGCGTGGTAGGCGTTGCCGAGGATGCTGATCGCGACGACGCTGCCGGCGAGGGCGATGTAGAAGCCTTTGTCCCAGATGCTGGTTTTGAGCTTGCTGAGGAAAACGATCGCGATGGTGGAGCCGAGGATTGCGCTGTCGACGATGACGGGAAAGATCCACGCAAGGCGTTCGGGGATCTTTGCTTGTCGTGCAAGGCGCGCCAGCACCGGACTACTGCGCGCCACCCAAACCAAAACAGACTGTTCGCATTACTGTTCAGGCATGCACAAACGGATTGCAGGACTGACGGCGTGTGTCGGTGTTGTCATGGCTGTAACCGGCCCGGCTCAGGCCAACGCCCAACCTCAGGGCGACGCGGCGGCAGTATCGGCCGCGTTGCAATCCGCAGCGATGCCGATCAGTACCCGAACTGCAGCGTCAGTCGCGACGACGCTCTCACGGATCGCCGGCGGGGCTCCTCGATACAACTATTTTCCGAGGTCCGTGCACCTGGCAGAAGGACAGGCCCAGCCTTTCCTATACGACACGGCGGCGGCCGATTGCCTACCGAGCGGATTTGGCAGCGACAACTACTCGGTCGGCATTGCCCAAGCGATTGCGGGTCCCGCGGTCGACGAGAGTCTGCCGGTGCCGATCATCGCTCCGCGCCAGGTGAATGTGTTTTTCAGCGCCATGAACACGGCGATGTCCTCGCCCCGCCAAGCTGACCTGCTCGAGGTTGCGTGGGTCAATCTGAGCACCATGGCATCCGGACGTGCGCCGCTCCATCAGCAGCGCCCGGCTGACTACATCGTGACTCTGTCCAACACACTCGACACGGGCCGAGGCACCGTCGTGTTCGTGGTTTTCGGTAGCGTGCTCGACAATACGAGCAATGGGTTGCCGCCGTGTGACTTTGCGCCGGTGGTCGGCGTCGTCCAGACGTGACTGCGTCCAGGTTTCTGTGGGGCGCAGCGATTTTCAGTCTCGATTGAGTCGGGAACGTACTTCCGACATCCTGGCATGTAGTTCGTCCTCACTGAGGGCACTGTCACGTTAGCCGAAAAGCGTTGCAGCGAAACCTGTTTTGGGCATTCTGTTCCGGTATACCGCCGGTCCGTTCGCACATCTCTACGGCGCACCTCTCCTCGACGGACACGCCCTGGTCACTGCGTTGATTGTGCAAGGCACTGCCGTGAACCTCGAACCGGTCGCTTGCGAAGAAGCGGTACGGATGCCAGTTCCACCATGCGAATCGGATGCCACTGCAGCACAGTCAGTGCGTCGCGGACGGTTCGTGTTCTTCACCCGAGATCGACCGGCCAGCCGTCCTCAGCAGGCGATGAAGCTGGTCAACATTCTCCGACGAATCCGGGGACTGTGCTGCATGCCCCGAAAATCGTCCGATTCGCACTGTGCTGCTGCGGGTTTCACGGTCTTGGACAGCTCTGGGTGCGTTGTTGTTGGCCGCCGAGCGTGTATCCCGGGAGCAACCCTGATTTGATGTAGCGGTAGCCGGTACGACAAGGGAGCGCATCACGTGCAGTTGAGCAAAGGTCAGAACGCCCCACTCGATCAGGGCGAGATCACGGTGGTCTGCGTGTGGGAGCAACGTCCCCTGATCGACGCCGACTTGTCGGCGCTTCTGCTCGCCGCCGACGGGAAGGTGCGTGGGGACTTTGATTTCGTGTTCTACAACCAAGCTGAGTCCCGAGACGATTCCACCCACCACGGCGGCAAACGCCTTGCCGGAACATCCATCGAGGACCGCATCACCGTCGACCTGCACCGCCTCGATCAGGAGATCGAGCGCATTGCGATCGTTCTCAGTCTCGATGCCCCAGCCCCGGCAACTCTCGCCGACCTCAGAGCAGCAGACATCACCGTCCACGACCCAGCCGGCAACACGCTTGCCATGTTCACCATCGACGACTGGAGCAGCGAAACCGCCGCTGTCACCGTCGAAATCTATCGCCGCGACCACCACTGGAAGATCCGCGCCGTCGGTCAGGGTTACCACGACGGACTCTCCGGTTTGGCCCGCGATTTCGGTGTCACCGTCGATGACGACACCGATGCCCAGACCTCCGAAACCGTTGCCGCACCATTAGTTCACGGTCCACCGCCCATCGACTGGTCCAACCCACCGGTCCCCGCCGGATACGAACTGTAGGAGCCGATCATGGGTTTCAGATTCCGCAAAAGCATCCAGATCGTCCCCGGGGTCCGTGTCAACGTCAGCCGCAGTGGCATCGGATACTCCGCAGGCGTCAAGGGCGCCCGAATCACCAAGCACGCCAACGGCCGTGTCAGCCGCACCCTGTCCGTGCCAGGTACCGGGCTCTCACATCAATCGACGATCGGCGGCAACCGATCCCGATCGACAAGCACCCCGACCGCACCCCGCCGACAGGCAGCCAACACCCCGGCAGCGCCCATCCCCCAGCTTCCGCCCCCACCGCCGCTACCGGTGATGCCACCTCCCTCTGCACCCGCAGGGGAACGCGAACTGTTCCAGATCCTGCACTCGCGGACACCAACCGACTTCGTCGGCGCCGCCCAACGCCACGGGCACACCGCCCCCAACGTGCGGATCCTCGCCGCGGCACTGGAAGGATTGCTGCACTTCGAATTCGCCGACACCAACCCCGCTGCCGCCCAACGAGCGCGTTCCCTCCTCGGATGGGTCGTCGCCCAACACGTGAACCTGTCCGCAGATCCCTTCGTCCAGCGATACCTCACCGAACGCAGGTGGCCGGTGGAAATCGTCCACGGCGTCACCGCCGACCTGCGCATCAGCGACGACGTCCACATCCTCGCCACCGCCGAACTCCACCAAAGTGCCGGCGACCTCCCCGCCGCAATCTGGACAGTCGAACACGCAAACCCCACAGCCCACGCAGCACTCTCGTTGGCAGACCTCTACAGCTCCGCCGACCGACACCAAGACGTCATCGACCTGACCAACGGCGTCACCAACGAAGACGACGCCACCGCATTACTGTTCGCACTGCGCGGGCGAGCCTTCGCGCAACTCGGATACAACGAAGCCGCACGCGAAAGCTTCAAAGAAGCACTGCGGATCCGATCCCGCGCTTCCGAAGTACGACATCGCGCATTGCTCGAACGGGCGCAGGTCGATCTCTCCCAGAACCGGAAAGCCGCCGCGCGCAAAAACATCGAGAAAGTTTTGGCCGAAGACCCCACTTACCCAGGCCTGCAGGAAGCGCTCGCGACTCTGCTCTGACCACACCACCACGCCGTCGTCTACCAGCGATACTTCCTCGGACACAAGCGCCACAGTCAACAGACTGTCCCACCACGACCAATCCGCGCCCGCAGAAACACCGCAGCGAGGACCAGTTGCCCAACAGCACGCCCACACAAACGCATCACGAAGCCCCTTCGAGATTGGGGCTTCGAGATGCGCAGCACGTCAACATCCCGCAGGCGTCAACAGCTGACCGTCGCGGCTTGGCAGTTGGAGGCTGCCGCCGTCGAGCGCCGGGGGGCGACCACCGTTACGGCCCTGCCGTCGCGCCGCTTCCAACCCTGAAAATGTCTTCTCCCACAGCAGATTTCGTTCAAATTCTGCGAGGGCGTCAAAGATGGTGAAGATCAGTCGGCCGCCGGGTGTTGTGGTGTTGATTTCTTCGGTGAGTGACGTGAACCCGATGCCGTCCGCTTCGAGGCGGGCAACGGTTTCCAGTAGGTGCGGCAGTGATCGTCCGAGTCGGTCCAAGCGCCACACCGCCAGGGTGTCACCCGGGCGCAGGTGTTCGATGACGGCGGCGAGTTGTGGCCGGTCGTCTTTCGAGCCGGATACGACGTCGGTCCAGATCTTGTAGCAGCCGGCGGACGTCAGTGCGTCCGTCTGCAGTGTTGGGTCCTGATCGGCGGTCGAGACCCTCGCGTACCCCAGAAGTGTGCTCACAAGGGCACAGTGTTGCAGAACTGAACGACAGGAAGTATTGAGCGACAATAAGTTTTCGGACAGGTTTTGCGACACTCAACGATTCGGTAACGAAAGGTCGCTCGCCTGTGACTCTCGGAATTATTTGGCATGTTTTTCAATGAATTATTTGGCACGGAGTACTCGATAATCACGGTCGGCCGTAGACGTGACGGATCGACAGCCGGGGCGAACTCAGAGTGCCGGGAGTCTTTCAGCGTCCCGCCCGGTGCGGGCCAACTCGATATTCGCATACAGCGCCGAACGATTCAAACCTGTATTCCTACACAGTGTTTCGATCTTGAACTTCCCGTCTCGTACGTTCACAACAGGTACGCACGCTCTTCCGGCGTGAGCTTGTGCTGACGACCCTTTATCTTGCCGGCCGCCGCGGCCGCCGCCACGGCGTCCCTGGTCCGACTTCTGATCAGATCCGACTCGAATTCGGCCGTCAACCCGAGAACGCCGATGAATATTTTGCCCATCGGATCGGTCGGGTCGTAAATCTTCCCGTCGATCGACAACGCAACGCCCTTGTCGGCCAGTCGCCCCACCGTCTCGTGGAGGTCCTTCGCGGACCGGGAGAGTCGGTCGAGTTTCGTCACACAGAACACGTCAGCTTCGCGGGCAGCGTTGATCGCATTGTCGAGTCCGGGCCGCCGAGTCTGTCGGCCACTGTCGGGCGGTATCGGCGTTTTCGCGGGCTGCGGCGATTACGGCGTCGATCATCACGGGCGGTCCGAGGTGCGTCGGAGTTCGAAAGTGCAGCGCACTTCTGAACCCAAAATGTCAGAAGTCGACTGCACTTGACCCTAAAACCCCTGCACACCTACAACCGTCTTCTGAAACTGACACAGAAGCCCGTCTCACCTCCACACGGTATCGGTGCGTAGCGTCGATCGCGTCGCCTGGTCAGATACTGCGGAAAACGTACATCTCGGCGTTGCCGTGATCGGCGGCGCCGATCAGCAGTCCCTGATCAAACTGTGCCCACCGGCTCCAGGCAAACCGTGCCACCCACAGCCGAAGGTCGCAAATGTGGGCCACGTCTCTGAGTTTCTTTCACAATTCCAGGGTTCAGTCGGCCAGGGCATTAATTGCATTAATTGCATTAAATTCACCCCCGAATTCACCCTTTTTATATATTGGACACGGATTTGCATATTCGCGACAAATGTGAATTTGGACAATCTGTTCCATGCCTGCCGGCTGCGCTTCGGCAAATAAATGGCAACTAGCTGCGTGAACGCTTATGCATTCCCGGAAAACAGAGTTGCGTCAAACGCCCATAAACCGTCGTCCAGGCCCACAAATGGCGTGCGGCGAGCGGTTGGTTTCAAGGGTGTGACGAGCTAGTCACCTGGTCCGTCCGAGAACCCCAAAGAAGGTTCTTAAGGCCAGTTCAAAGTGATTTTTCTCGGCGTGGAGCCAATCGCCCGGAGCAATCTCAAGGAAAACCTGAACACGAATGGATCATGTTAGTTTCTCAACTGCACACCGTCTGGTTTGCTCAGTTCTGCCCTTGTCTCGACTGCATATTCGCGCACTCTGTTGCGAGCCGTCCCGGGCAGATTCTTCACGTCTTGACAGAGAAAGTAATTACATGGCAATCGGTACGGCCGCGTCGTACGCGGCACGAAGACTTCTCGCTGGAGTTCTTGCTCTCACGCTATTGCTGTCCGGGCTGGTGCTCCTGCCAGGATTCCACGGGATTGCACAGGCAGACCCCGCGTCGGATTGCGAGGCCGGCGGATGGAGCAACATCCACTGGAAGCCAGGCGCCTCGAACATCAAGGACGGTGTATTCACCTCCGACGCCGGCGGTACCACCGATATCGAGTGGGATTGGTCGATCAAGAACGGCATGGGGCAAGGCGAGACGTTCGACCTGGTCCTACCGACCGAACTGAAAGTATCCAACCGCACACTGCCGATGAAGGCCTTTGCGCCGGACAATGTCACCGTTGTCGCCACCGGCGCCTGGAGCGCCGACGGCAAGACGTTGACCATGACTCTGACCCAGTATGCCGACGAGCATGCCAACATTGCCGGCAGTGCCTGGGTGCAGGTGGGCTGGGATCGGTCGCTCGTCAACGACATTGTCGACGTGCCGCAGGACTTCCCGGGCATGACCTTCGGCGGTTGCGGCACGGGCACTCTCGACGGCCATGTCAACGCCGGCAGTGGGGTCGACCCGAATCCGGGTCCCGGATCGAACTACTTCGATTCTTCGAAGTGGGGTTCCTGGAAAGATGAGACCCAGGGCAGTTCCTCGTTGAAGGAGCAGATCAACTGGAACTTTCAGGTCGGCACCCAGCGCGAAGCCGACTACGCCGGCACCGAGTTCGTCATTACTGACACGCCGCAGCCCGGCTGGACCCCTATCTGCGACTCGTTCAGGCTCTGGAGCCGTACTTTGGTACTGGTCGCCGGCAAGTACGAGGTCAAGGACACCCCGCTCGGCGATCGCGCCGCCATCGAGTGCAGCGCCTCGCAGATCAAGATCACGGTGCGCGGCGCAACCCCAGGCGCTCCTGCTCTCGTCAAGGGTGAGGGCCTGATCGTCGGTTTCAAAGCTGACCTGACGGAGGACTTCGCGGATTTCCTGCCGATCCAGAACACCGTGGGTGGTTGGGACGGCGACAAGACCTGGTCGGCCTCGCTGCGCCAGAACAGCGGCGCCGTGGGCGTCGGAACCCTCTCCGCGACTGTGGGCAACTACGTCTGGTTCGACGAGAACAAAGACGGTCGCCAAGACGGCAACGAGCCGCCGATCGCCGGCGTCAAGCTGGCGGTGTTCAACGAGGACGGAACCCCCGTCACCGTGAACTTCCGCGATCACCCGTACAACAACACGACCACCACGAACGCGAACGGCCTCTACTACTTCACCGCCCTGACGCCCGGGCATAAATACACAGTGAAGATCGTCCAGGATGATCCGGGCACGATCACCGCGCTCAAGGGCCTGACACCGACCCAGGAAAACGTCGGCGACCGCGCGGGTGACTCGTCCACCTGGACTTCCACCTCGGTGAATCTGCCGAAGCAGGGCGACAAGGACCTGACGCTGGACTTCGGATTCGTCAAGTCACTGGGCGCCGTCTCTGTCGGCGACTACGTGTGGCTCGACACCAACCGCGACGGCATCCAAGACTCGGATGAAACCGGCATCGGCGGCGTCGTGCTGCGCGTCCTCGACGAGAACGGCAAGCCCGTAACCGTCGACTACAAGGGTGACCCCTACACGAACACCACCACGACGGACGCCGAAGGCAAGTACAGCTTCGAGGGCCTGGCCTCCGGACACAAGTACACCGTCGAAATCGTCAAGGACGATCCGTCCACCGTCGCGTCGCTCAAGGGCCTCGAGCCGACCCTGACTGGCAAGGGCGATCCGGCAACGGACTCCTCGTCGTGGACCGCCGAATCGGCCCTGCTGCCGAACTCCGGCGACAAGGACCTGACGCTGGACTTCGGATTCGTGAAGTCGAAGGGCGCCGTCTCTGTCGGCGACTACGTGTGGTTCGACGCGAACAAGGACGGACTTCAGAATGTCGAAGAGTCCGGTATCGAAGGCGTAGTGCTGGAGGTCCTCAACGAGGACGGCACACCCGTCACCAAGAACTACCTCGGTGAGGACTACGTCAACACCACCACAACGGACAAGAACGGCAGGTATTCCTTCCAGGGTCTGACGCCCGGGCAGAAGTACACCGTCGAAATCGCCCAGGATGATCCGTCAACCAAGGAAGCACTCAAGGATTACGTGCCGACCAAGGCGAACGCGGGTGCCCGCGACAAGGACTCGGATTCATGGTCCTCGACGTCGGAGAACCTGCCTGAGATCGGCGATCAGGACATGACGCTGGACTTCGGCTTCGTCTCTCGCGCGGGTGGCAGCGTCGGGTCCATCGGCGACCTCGGCTCCATCGGTCTCGGATCCATCGGTCTCGGACTGGGCAGCCTTGGGCTGGGAAGCCTCGGATCGGGCAGCCTGGACAATCCCGGCGGATCGCTCGGCTCGAGTGTTCCGGGGACCCCGGGTACTTCGGTCGCACCGACCACCACAGTCGCACCGACCACGACGGTCGCACCGACCACATCGGATCGGCCCACCGCGCCGAGCGTAACGGCGACGCCGGGAAGGCCTGGTCCGACGGGTGAGCGTCCGCACGCGATCGACGGTGGCGGTGCCGGTATCGGCTTCAACTCCGCGACCGGGTTCGGCCTCGCAGTGCTGCTCCTCGCTGTCGGTGGCGTCGGCGCTCTCGTGGCAGTTCGCCGCACGCGCTGAGAGTCTGACTGAACTGAAGTAGAAACACCCGGCCTCGGTGCTCAGCACTGAGGCCGGGTTTTCGCTGTAACCGTCGACGGATCTCGAGACAAGGAAGGGCCAACATGACCGAATCCGATGGGCCACGATCAGCAGGTCGCCATCGTCGAACTCGCCCGCGCATTCGCTCCGTCGTCGGCCTGTGTCTTGCACTGGCATTGTTGGTGACCGGAGCAGTGATGCTTGCTGTAGACGCTCGACGTCCGACTCCGGTCGACCCGCACCCGCCGGGAGTAGCTCACGGCGAGAGCACCGGGCAGGCGCCGGAAGCCATCGACCGGGACGCGTTAATAGAGCCGAACACCCTGGTATTGAACCGGATTGGTGTGAGAGCGCCGATCGTGGACGCGACGGTGCCCGGCGGCGTGTTGACCCCGCCGGACGACGTGTCGATGGTGGGTATCTGGGTGGACGGCGCGCCGCTGGTGGCCGATGAGGGCACAACGCTGTTGGCAGGACACGTAAATCTGGTGGGTCAGGGCAACGGAGCCCTGTTCAACCTGGCGTTGATGCAACCTGGGGACATTGTCCGTACCGCAGACAGTGAGGGGCGTCCCATGTCGTGGCGGGTGACCAGTGTGGTGGACCGCCCGAAGGTCGACGGTATCGAGGAGAGTGTCCTGGACGGGCCCACCGGGCCGCGGCGGCTGGCGGTGGTCACGTGCGGAGGCGATCTGTCCTACGCGAACGGGGTAGGCAATTACGAGGACAACGTGTATCTATATGCGGATCAGGTCAACTGACCTGAGGGCCGTCGGCGGATACGGATCAATCTTGTTAACTGCACTATTCGCAGTACGGGCCCAGCGCTCACGAGTGTCGGCGCGTACGAGCCGCAGGGAGGAGATCCGCCGTATTCCGGACATCGACCCGCCATGGACACAATCCACGACGCAGAAATCCAGGCCGGTTGTGCCGCTGCCGCAGCGACTGAAGATATCGATCGATTGATAGACGCGACAGCTTCGATAGGAGCACCCGATAAATCGGCGAATTCGATGGCACTGTCGTCGGATCGGGAATGACTCGGTGATGATGTTTTCGCTGTGAGTGCAATCGTCTTCTGAAAAATGCAGGCCTCTTCTGAAACTCACAGAGTTCGTCGATCACCGCGGCCGCAAAGCCGGCTGCGCCTTCACCGATTGCGGTCGGGTCGTCGACACCAGCACCGCGACCGACCCCTTCGATACGGCGTAGCCCTCACCCGCGTCCCCTCCGAACCGTCCCCCTGCCCAGCCCGACGGCTCGGTGGCCGGAGCGGTATTCGACACCGGTGCGGCCAGGTTCACCAGTTCCACAGCCACGGTTACTTCGATGAGGTGTTCTTTCCGCTCATGCCAACAAGATTCGCCATGAATTAGCCGGTGCCGGTCTGGGGCCGGTAGGTGATGTGTTAGTTTGAGAACTGGACGGTCGGTAATATCCGGATCGTGTGTTCGCGGAACGTATTTCAGGGTGGGAGAATCCTTTATGTCTGCTATGTGGCAGAAGTCTGTCGTGTCCATGGTCGCTGCAGGCGCGGTAGTGCTGGGGACCTGCGGGGTCGCATCGGCGGAGCCGACGAAGCTGGAGTCGAAGTCGGATTCCAAGACCACCGACGACGGTTGGGTGTTGGCGGTCTCGGCGACGGAGTTGTCGGCGAACCCGGTACCGAACCTGGCCGCGTCGCGGTTCACCCGCGAGGGCTTCCTGTCGTCGAAGACGACCGGCACGATCACCGGCGCGGGGACGGCTCCGGTGCGGACCGGCTACATCGAACAGGGTCTGCAGGTCGGTTGCGCGGTCGACGTATCGTCCGGTGTGACAGCAGGTTTGGCGATGACGATCGGTCCGAGTGTCGGCATCTCGCTGACGGGCCCGAACGCGGGGTTGAACGCGAACATCGGTCCGTCGATCTCGGCGCAGGTCAAGCTCGGCACGATCACCACGATCCCGCTCGGCAAGAAGGACCTCGAGGGCGCGAGGGCGTCGGTGAGTACCTCGAACCTACACGTGAAGGTCGATGGTTGCTTCGGTGCGGTGTCGATCCGTTCGTACTCGATGCTCGCGGCCTCGACCGCCACCTCCGATGACAGCGTGTACGTGTACTCCGAGCCGACCTGGCTCTGACCACAGACTTTTTCGGGGACGCCACCACAGGGGAGATCTGTCGATGACGCACGCCACGACACGCACGCACGACACCAGCAGAGAACGCGACGACGATCCAGGCGACGGCGACGCCCTCCTGGCGCCAGCACCGAGCACGACAGCCCAGGGCGAAGGCGCCCGCCTCGCGCGTGCGGCACTGTCGCTGGCGGCCGGGCTCGCGGTGCTGATACTGGTGTTCGCGAACCTCGACCGGGTCGCCGGCTGGGCGGCCGAGCACGGCACCATGTGGGTGTATCTGGGGTTGTTCCTGGTGATGTCGATCGCGGGACGGCTGTTCTGGTGGGGCACCGACACCCTCACCGCGCACGCGGTCACCGCGGAGGCGGACCGGTGAGCCGGGGTGCTGCCGCGGTCGCGGTCGGCCTGGTCGTGCTGATGTCGGGATGCTCGAGCGGCGATGGGACCGCGGATGCGGTACAGCCCGAGGATCTGCAGCCACTGATGTTGGCCGAATCCGATTTTCCGGCCGGCTCGCAGTACTACCCGGTTCCCGATCCGGCAGCGTACGGGCGGCAGCTCGCCGACGCGATCTCGAACACCACCTTCGAGCCTGCCGACTGCGCACAGCCCCGCGAGGAACAGGCACGGATCGAAACCGTGGCACCCCAGGCGGCCGCGAACGCTCAGACCACGACCGGCGACATCTACGTCACCGCCGTGTCCACCGGGGAGAGTCAAACACCCGCGCTCGTCGAGCGAATGTTCTTCGGTCCGTGTTCCACGGCCGTGACCACGCGGACGGTCGACGGGACACCCGTGGACTCGACGGCGATGGACACCACCCGCCTGGATCCGCCGTCCGACCTGGCGGCGGACGAGGTGATCGTGTATCGGCAGCGGGCCGAGGTCCGCTCACTGATTCCCGGTGACACGTCTTCTCCCGCTACGACATTGAGGATCGTGGGTCACGCCTGGGTCGGGCCCTATCGGGTGATGCTCGAGCAGACCCCATCGGATACGAACACCTCGCCGCGGGCAGAGCGGGACGAGTTCGACGCGCTCCTGCGGGCGGCGGTCGCGAAACTCGATTGATCCCGCCCCCGGGGCGGCACACCTACACGGTCCACTGCCCCGGGGATCGGTGCCGTTCGAGAGCGGCCGAGCGATCGGCACCGACGGTGCCGATCGCTCGGCGCCGGCAGGGATCGAGCATGCCCGCCGGCGCCTGCGGGGACCGCCTGAGAGCACCAACAACCGCCTGAGAGCACCAACGAACCATCACGGGGGAAGAAAGACGATGACGCAGACCACGACACGCACACACGACACCACCGGAGAACACGACGACGACACCCTCCTGGCCCCAGCACCGAGCACGACAGCCCAGGGCGAAGGCGCCCGCCTCGCGCGTGCGGCACTGTCACTGGCGGCCGGGCTCGCAGTGCTGATACTGGTGTTCGCGAACCTCGACCGGGTCGCCGGCTGGGCGGCCGAGCACGGCACCATGTGGGTGTATCTGGGATTGTTCCTGGTGATGTCGATCGCGGGCCGCCTGTTCTGGTGGGGCACCGACACCCTCGTCGCGAACGTGGTCTCGACAAGCCGGAAGACGAACCGGTGAGCCGGCGGGTACGTGTCGCCGGAATCCTCGCCGCGGGTGCACTCACCACCGCCGCCGCCGGCGCGTTCAGCGGCGCGCTCGCACTCGCTGCCCCGCCGGCCCACGCCACCCCCGCAGAGGACTGCGAAGCCGTACGGGCACGTGATCATCAGATCTACCTGAACATGATCGCTGCCCTACCGCCGGGTTCTCCGATCCCACCCGAATACATCAACCCGTGTCTGACCGCACCGTCCACCACGACCGCGCCGCCGGCGCTACCCGGGCAGGCAGGCCAGAGAGGACAGGCCGGGCCCGGTCTGCAGGTCGGGGCGAACGCACCGACACTGATGCCCCGCTACAACGGCACCGACATCGTGCCGGTCCCCGGCGCGGCCGTGCCCGCAGCACCAGGCGCACCAGCAGGTGCCGAGAACACACCGGGACGAGATGTCCCCGGCAGCAGTGCCGGGCCGGACACGGCGGCGCCACAGCCGTCACTACCTGGAACATCCACTCCAACAGCGACTTCCGATCGCGGTCCCGGACCTGTTCCCGCCGCCAATGACGTTCCGGTGCACCCGGAATCGGCACCGGTCGCCGTCTCCCCCACCGACCCGGGCGAGGGCCGAAACCGGTTGCTCGAACTCGCTCTCCTCGGCGCGGCAGCCTTCGCCGCCGCCGGTGCCGGTGCCGGAGTCCGGGGCCGCCGTACACCGTTCGGTGCGCGGGCACCGGAATCCGTTCTCTCCCAAGCCGTCGGCACTCTTGCGGCACCGTTGATGCAGTACGCGCCCGGTGGCCAGTCCCAGCTCAGAGTCGCCGATCCGTTCAATGAGGGAAGTCGGTTCTTCTACCTCATCCACGACCGGACCTCCTCGCACGAGGCGGAAATCCCCGTCACAGTCCCGCCCGGCGGGCACATGGCGGTGAATCCGGACAGCTCGGTTACCGTCTTCGATGCCGACGGCAGTCCCGTCTCTACGGTCGAGGCTCCGTGGGCGTACGACGCCAACGGCAAACCGATCCCGACCCACTACGAGGTTCGGGACGGGAAGCTCGTTCAGGTCGTCGACACCACCGGACTCAATCCTCTGTACCCGATCCTGGCTGATCCACTGACCCCGGAAGAACGCGCGACGCTGGAGGAACAAGCGGGTTTCATCGGTCCCATGACCCCGGCAGGTGAACAGGCCCGGAAGAATGCGCAGGCCATTCTGGCTGCCAATCCCGTCCAGGCAGCGGCCGATCCGGCGGACTCGGACTTAGCGCAGTTGATGCTCGCCGATCCCGACTCGCAGGTCTCCGAACCCCCGATCACCGACACCGGAACAGGAAACCCACTCGGCGACACCATCCTCGCCAATCAGACACAACAACCCGTCACCTCCACCAATGGCGGAACCGACTACACCACCGAACCTGCCGATCCGGCAGACTCGGACCTGGCGCAGTTGATGCTCGCCGATCCCGACTCGCAGGTCTCCGAACCCCCGATCGCCGAAACCGGAACCGGAAGCCCTCTGGGCGACGTCATCCTCGCGGAGCAGACGCAGCAACCGGTTACTTCCGGCTACGGCGGTCAATCGATCACCGCATATCCGAAACCCGAGTATTCGGACAACATCGAATCAGAACCCGCATTCACCCTCGACCAGGCGGAGACCGAATCACGTCCGGCCCAATCCACCAACTACAACTTCACCCGAGAACTGGTAATCAGTCCACAACAGCAAGCTGCGAATCAACTGGCCCGAGCGCACGGTGACGTCCCCGAAGACTTCACCGGTAATGTCCCGCTGACCGCGCAGGAACAACTCGCCGATCTTGAATGGCACATCAACAGGTTGCGTGATGCCGGCTTCTCCGATGCCGACATTGTCCGGGTTCTCGACGGCACCGAGTACTCGCCGGATATCCCCGGTTCCGTACTTGCCGGCGGATTGTCGACAGCCGAACTCGCCGCCAAAATGTCCTCGCGCGCAGTCGAGCCCGGGCGACACGCGATCCGCGCCGCCGAAGCACTCGAAGCGTCTCGGCTTCTCGGGCGGTTCGGGCGCAGCCTGCCTGTCGTCGGCGCTGCGGTGAGTGTCGCTGACGGCGCACTAACCCTTGCGGACGGAGGTCCGATCCCTGAAACTGTCGGGGCATCCGGTGGAGGAATCGCCGGAGGGATCGCAGGTGCCTGGGCCGGTGCAGAAATCGGCGCCGCAGGAGGTCCAGTCGGCATACTCATCGGAGCTGGTATTGGTGGGGCCCTCGGCGTTGTGGGGGGTGGTGCAGTAGGTCATCTGATTGGCCGCGGAGTCCGCGCACTATGGACAGGGACCAGATGATCAGGACTACAACCTCCACCGAAACACTGCCCGCGCAGTGGGCACCCGCGACGACCCGTAACTCAAGGGTTGTGCGCTGGGCGATGGCTGCGTTCGCCGGGTTGGGTTCTGTCGCAATGCTAGCCACCGGCGCACCTCATCCTGCACTGTATGTACTCATCCTCGTGATGGCCGCGGTGTCGTGGGCGATGATTCATCACCGATCGATCGCTCGCTGCCTTCCGATCGATCGAATCCCAGTCCGTATCCGAACGGGAGAGACCGTGATTCGGAGTTCGATGACATCACAGTCGATCATGCTTGTCGCCGCACTGATGTTCATCGCTACCGGAGTGTTCTTCGTGTGGGGGTATGTCAACGGCGTCGTTTTTACCAGCGGAACCCGAGAGATCCCGGCCGTCGTCCTTCTGCTGCTCGGTGGTGCCAGCGTTGCCACCTTCGCCGGAGCGATCCTGGTCCACACAGTCATGATCGCTATGAACCCCGAAAACCGTGCCGTATCGGTACGAGTCAATACCGACGGCATCACCCTGGATCGAGGGTTCCACCGACACATGAGATGGGACCAGGTCATCTCGATCGAACCGATCGAGGAACAGAAGACCTCCCTGATACCGAGTTACAGCATCCGCATCGCCTACCGCGAAGACCCGACTGGGAGCGGGCGCCGATCGGTGCGAGTTCGCCGCTACACCTGGCACGGTATCTGGATCTCGACCGACCCCGTCGCGACACTGCACGCACTACACACCTACTGGTCCCGCCCCGACCTACGCAGTGAACTCGGCACCCAGGCCAGCATCACTCGCTTCACCGAACCGACCCCACTCTCGGACGGAAACCGACCGTGATCTGGGTTCACTGTCCAGACTGCTGATCACCCGCAAACACTCGATCTGCGCACCTGCCGTGTTCGTCGGAGCCACTGCACTCGGCATCTCGGCGGTGCCGGCGATATTGCCTGATTCCGCTTCACCGGCTGTCTGGTCGACTGTTCCCGCGATCATCGCAGCAACGTGGGGGAGGAAAGTTGTCACCGGATTGTCCCGACTCGCCCATTCTCGGGGTACTTCCACTACGACAGGAGCGATCGTGAGGACAGGAGCGATCGTGCCTACGCCACCACCGTGCCGTGACGCTACATCTCGATTGACTGTGAAGGTCATGTCGCGGAAGGGACCACCGGAAGCCGAGTCGGTCACCGCGGCACTCAGCGCGCGCTGCAGCTACTTCGAAACATCGATCCGATCTCCGACATCGACTTATGAGCAACGAGCAACGAGCAACGACCTCGAAAGGGAGATTCTGGTGACCGACAAGAAACCCCGGATACCGACAATCGACGAAATGCGTGCACAGTTCGATGCGGATTCGATCATGAAAGCCGCAACACCACGCCGGGGACGCGGCGCGGCATGGGAACGAGTCCTCGAGTCCGTTGCGGCACGGCTCGGATCCGAATGGACCGTGATCGGACAAGGCCTGCACGCACAGCTCCTTCACGTCCCGATCGGATGGTGGTTCGACACCGTCGCTTTCGACCCGATTCCCAATCGCGAACAGTTGTACTTCAGCCACCAACCCCTGATGAAGCCCCTCTCGCCTGAAGTGATCACGATGCGCCAAGACCTGTACGAGCGCCTTCACCGCAATACGTCTCACGCCGGCCAGCGACTCGACATCTTCGACACCGATTCCGCGGTGGAATTGGTGTTCTGGTGGGCGTTGGGACCATCCTTGACGGCCTTCACGGATCGCTCGATCGAGCGAGTCTCAGCCGGTAAAGAGCTCGTCTACGCGGCACGGCAGGAACAGCCGCACTCCGATTGGACGGTCCTGGCAGGATTACGTGTCATCGCCAATACCGGGTCTCCACTCGACGTTATCGACAACGCGTTGGATTCCCTCGCCGGGCGGCGTATCAATGACGATCGACTGATTCCGTTCTGGCACGAATTCCGATCGGTCGCCGAATCCGACGACCGGGCGAAGAGCTTGCGGTGGCTCGATCACCACCGACGAGCAACGGTGCGAGAGCACTTCCCGTTGCCGGATTCCGCATTTACCGACGCTCTCGCCGGACTCGACGACCAGTAGCGGGACAACTCGATACCTCGCACAAGGTGCTGACGGCCTTACGCCGCCTGCACTTTTAATTCATCAACTACATGTCAGGCAGAAAAGGAATTCAATGGACCACTGGATCGTCATCCCTGAACAGCCAGGCATCGTCGGCGAACGTACCGTCGTCGACACATCGACGCACCCTCCGACCGTCGACCGTGCGCACTTCGTGTTCACCCGGCCTCCCGTCGACGGATTGATCGGTGCCGGCCCGCTACTACTGGTGGACCGCGAAGCCGCAGAAGCTCTCGAAGACAACGTATTCGGTGAAGTATCCCTACATTCGGCAGACCTCGACACCGACCCGGCGTCCGGACTGGTCCAGGTTCCGGACTACGTGTGGTGTCAGGTGCACGGTGAGGCCGGAATGCTCGACATCGGCCTCACCGACGACGGCCGACTCGTGACCTCGGGGCAAGCACTCCTGGTGCTCCACACCTTCGGTGGCGGCATCGAGAACGCCACCATCACCGAATGGAACGCATAGATTCGCCAGTCGCGACCCGCAACAAATTGCCCTAGATTTTCGACACGAGTACTCCACAAGACGTGACTGCGCACTGGCCGTGCCGCCCACGCCGATCAACCGGTACCCCTCCTGACAGACCTCACAGTGGCAAATAATTCCGCGGAGAAAGTGCTAAAAAGTTCCCAAAGGCACAAGGTAAGTGGCGTCGTCCCTGTGGCTGAAAGCGGCGAGGTGGAAACCGTCCGAATTGTAAGAGTGATCGTTGAGCGCGTCCCTCGCTGGACGAAGTGACCCACCGCAACAACGGAGACAAGGGAACGATCTCATGGCAATTCCCACCTACATGGTCACCCACAGCAGCGGAAACATGTCCTTCGGTTCCGATGGCGTTGCGGAAGGCATGGCTAAACGACTGCCCCGCAACCTCGACGGAATCAAACGGTCGTACATCATTCTCGAGAAACTGCCGCGCCCCGCGTGGCCGGACAATCTCACCACCGCCGAACGGGCCTCAATGGGACGCACCTACTGCCAATGCGCCGGCTCAGCCGAAGGACTCGCCGTCGAAGTCAGCATCGACGACGAATCAGGACGCACCAGCTACGCGATCGGCCACGGCGGACCACGCGACGGCGAACCCGACCACGGCATCCCGTACAACAACGGAACCAGCGTCATCCCCGTCTACGCCGACGAAGTACTCACCCCCGACGAAGCCACCGAAATCCTGCTGTCCTACATCAAAACCGGAGCCATCCCGCCGCGATTCATCACCCGCGCCCTCACGCTGCCACCCCCAACTCAGGAAAACACCGCCCCTTTCTGACGCTCTGGACAGCAGGGCAGATCGTCAACTCGGCGGCGTCGCTCGCAGCATACGGAAGGTTGGAACAGTAGTGGATCTGGAAAAAATTTCGAGATACGTCGCTTCGCCAGAGCTTGTCGAAGTTGAGGATCTAACTCCAATGGAACAGGTGGCGCTACCGGACTACTGGTTGAATGCACTAACTGGCGATACCGCGTTTCGAGTTTCGGAAACATTGAGTCAGTGGAATAATTTTGGCCGACCGATCTTGGGTGATACATACCGAAACATTAAAGAAACTCTGACCGATGTACGGTTACTGAAATCGCAGAACAGATTCTTCCTCTTGTATGATGTAAAAATGGTAGATGGGACTGATCTCCACTACCTTGGCGGGGCGCCCGTCTCCGAAGGTGACGAACTTCCAGCCTACTGGAATAAATTCCCTCCCAGCCTCAAGAATTTCTACGCCAATTTGCACAATGGTTGGTACTACGTTGCAGGTAAGACTGTCGGCCCGCTTCCTCTCGAGGACATGTTTCGCATCGACTCCTTTGAATGGTCAATTTTGGATGGACTGTCGCCTGATGAATATCCTGATCCATCTCGCTGCGTAGCAACATTCAGATCTGGGGGCGGCGGCTACCTCTGCTTGCACTTTGGCGAAGAAGCCACAAAAGGTGTTGTGTGGTCATCGACGGAACCGCCCGAATTGGTTGATTACTCCACCTACCTTGATATCTGGACGAATGTCGGACTCGGGGCCTAGTCCGAATTTTCAATAGTGCACCGAATATAGCAACAGCCCTGCTGGCAGATTCCCAGCCATCGCAGCCGATCTTGCGAGTGGAAAACTCTTCTCACACAGGAACTCTGACTTGAACGGTGTCGTCGACGGACTAGCCACCGCGGTAGCCAGGGACTCGCACTGACCGCCCGAGCACGCACGCAACGCGACACAGCTGCGTCCCGCTAGTCGGCGATCCCGAAAATGAAGGCAGCAATTGGGGAATGGTGCGACCGTCCGAAATCGCCATTACCTGGCCCTTCCAATACATCTTTCGTCGGATTTGTGAATCAAGGAGAACGATGCTCAATCTAAAGATTTATGATTCAGTCATAATTACGACCGATAGATATAGCGAGCAAGGCGCGCCCGAGGGGAGTGTTGGATACATAATAGATATATTCGCCGAGGATGCATATAATGTGGAGTTTTCAGATCCAGCCACGGGAGTAACGGTTGCGTGGATTATTGCACACCCGGACGAACTGGAGGGAGTGTCCCAGTGAAGTAGTTTCGGTCATGCGGCATGAAATAATTACCAATGCCGTCGATTATGAATACTCGGGTCCAAATAAAGATCGAAATAATAATGCTGCAACGGTGAATGCATTCTGAAGAACGTCATGAAACCGCACTTCCGGTACAGCCTCGATCAACCGTTGCCGCCGAATTGGGCGATGCTCACCGGTGAGATCGCGGAGGCGTTCGCGGCGGACGGCGGCGATACCCAATTCGTAGTCACCCGCATCGACCCCGTGACAGGGCTTCCGATCCTGTGGAAGGGCACCGATTACACGAACATCGACAACTTTTCCCTGCTGACCATCGAGGAGATGATCGATGACGTGCACATCATCAAGGAGATCTATCCGCCGTCCGCCCCATGACCGTTATCGCCGCCCACGACGGAGCGTCGGCAGCGGACAGTATGTTCAGACCACACCCATCCAGGAGCAGCCATGACCAGGAACCCTCTCCGCGAGGCGGAAGCGAACAACCCCCACGGCACAGGAGCATTGACTGATGCCGAGGTCGCCGAGTTCAGCGCAACCGTCGACTACCTGCGCGCAGTCATTCCTGCCGCGTTCGGGATGGAATGGAACGATCCGGTGTTTTCCGGTGACGGATACGTCGTGACCGAACTTCCGCGAAGAAGTAGTGGTTACTTCCGCGGCTATCGGGGTGTGTGTAAAACCGCGAACGGGTACGTCGCGATGACGGCGTGCGAACGCAACATCGAAAGCGGGTCGGTGACGTACGGTCGGTTCGAGGACGCAGTGAAAGGCTATGCGGCAGGGGTGATCGATTCGTTTCGGAATTATCTCAGTGCCAAATACCTTGGTTATGTGGCGTGGATGTGGAACGGCACGACCGGACCCGATGTCGTGACCGAATCCCTAAACCCACCGTACGACACGAATTTTCGTTTCTACCTCGAAGATAATCCGAACGCGTGGCTCGAAGGAGACAAGGTCGCGGCAACGCTTTCGCATGGATTGGGGATGTCGATTCCCGGATTCATTGCCGTCATCATCGCCCACCCCGCAGTGACATCGAAGGACGCAACTGCGTGGCCGAACCCGGCACAACCCTGATCTGCGCACCACTGTGCGAATGTGGTTGCTGGCGAGGGTCGCCACCGCGGAGTGAGCGCGGTTAACGAATTCGATACGCGCACTGAATCCTTCATGACCCGCGCATGACCCTCGTTCATCGGTATCGGTCACGACATCTCAGATATCTTCAGAGAACACGCGTCCAGGGAACGACTGAGGGATCCTCTTGCCGCGGCGAAGACGAATAGCCTTCTGGGCGAGGCGATGTTGATCGACTCCACGATCGACCAATTCATCGGAATCGTCGAACACCTCCGGCCGGTCCAGCCTGCTGCGTTGGAAACGCAGTGGACTCCCGCTACGACGCTTGAACCACTATGCCGTGTGGAAGGGCATCTACCCAGCTCGGTCGAACTGTGCGAGTTTCCACTCGACTGACCTGTACGGGGCTGGCACCGCGGCACTCAGCGCGCGCTCGCTGCAGCTGCTTCGAAACATCGATCCGATCGTCGACAT
Source organism: Rhodococcus sp. OK302 (assembly GCF_002245895.1). NCBI lineage: Bacteria > Bacillati > Actinomycetota > Actinomycetes > Mycobacteriales > Nocardiaceae > Rhodococcus > Rhodococcus sp. OK302. The sequence goes on along the minus strand of NZ_NPJZ01000002.1, from coordinate 487,632 downwards.
CGACCTATGAGCAACGAGCAACGACCTCGAAATGGAGATTCTGGTGACCGACAAGAAACCCCGGATACCGACAATCGACGAAATGCGTGCACAGTTCGATGCGGATTCGATCATGAAAGCCGCAACACCACGCCGGGGACGCGGCGCGGCATGGGAACGAGTCCTCGAGTCCGTCGTGGCACGGCTCGGATCCGAATAGACCGTGATCGGACAAGGCCTGCACGCACCTCCCGTCGACGGATTGATCGGTGCCGGCCCGCTACTACTGGTGGACCGCGAAGCCGCAGAAGCTCTCGAAGACAACGTATTCGGTGAAGTATCCCTACATTCGGCAGACCTCGACACCGACCCGGCGTCCGGACTGATGCACGTTCCGGACTACGTGTGGTGTCAGGTACACGGTGAGGCCGGAATGCTCGACATCGGCCTCACCGACGACGGCCGACTCGTGACCTCGGGGCAAGCACTCCTGGTGCTCCACACCTTCGGTGGCGGCATCGAGAACGCCACCATCACCGAATGGAACGCATAGATTCCCCGGTCACGACCTGTAACAAATTGCCCTAGATTTTCGGCACGAGTACTCCACCAGACGTGACTGCGCAATTGCCGTGACGGCCACGCCCGATCGACCGTCTACCGGTACCTCGCCTGACAGCCCTCACACAGTGCCAAATAATTCCGTGAAAAACGTGCCAAATAATTCCGAGGGTCACAGGGCTACGCGAGGGTCTCGACTACCCGACCAGACCAATGATCCGCAGAGCGACGCTCTCAGTGCTGCCGGCTGTTTCAAGGTCTGGACCGAAACCGCGTCCGGTGGCAACCACCACCCGCCCGCAACTGAGCGACCTTCTCTCCCATCTTCGCGACGGAGACACCCTTGTCGTCTGGCGCCTGGACCGGTTGGATCGCTCACTCCCCCATCTACTGCAGACCGTGGAAAAGCTCGCCGACCGCGGTGTCGGCTTCAAATCGTTGACCGAAGCGATCGACACCACCACCTCCGGCGGCAAACTCATCTTTTCCATCTTCGGCGCTCTCGCAGAATTCGAACGAAATCTGAGCTGTCGAGCGTTCCGTAGCCAATAATTCCGTGGAAACCCTGCCAAATAATTCCGAGAGTCACACCCCAAAAGTATGCGCACCAGCACACAGTGTTGCAGAACTCGACGACACGACGAATTGCGCGACAAAAGGTTTTCGGACGAGTTTTGCGACACTCAACGATTCCGTAACGAAAGGTATTGTGCCCCTGCCCATATGGGTTCGAGAGTGTCCGAGAATGGAACGAATGAGAGACGAACCGAAGAAGTGCATAACTATGCAACGAGTGGCGACTGGCGGTAGCGAAACAGTCGGATGGAGGATCATCCACCGGGCCACTCAGTAAGCTTCGTACCGGTCCTCTGTCGAGCCGAATCAGATCAGGCCGAACTTATAGAGCAGGATGGCGAGCGGGAGGTATGGCCCCCAAAAAGCCCAGTCCATCTCATTCACCTCCTTAGCCTCAATCTTTCATGAGAGGCCGCTGCTGGTCTGATCGGTTCACCGATCAGACCAGCAGCACCCGAATGCGCATCCGGGCATGACCGGTCGACCCGTGTGCAGTCGGGATGCTGCCGGATTCCATTTCGCCGAAGTCGTGCTCTTTCCGCTCATGCCAACAAGATTCACCGTGATTTAGGTCGGTGCCGGCAACGCCTCCAGCCTGGCCAACGCTGCCGTGATCAGTCCGGACCACGGTGCCCGCTCCGATAGGCGCAGGCGTGTTTTCCGAGCATGGCGGGCGATGCGCCCGGCGATCGAAAACACGCGCAGGCGCAGTCGTTTCGGTTCCCACCGGCGTGCGTCACTGCTGGCCAATGCCAGCATTTGCATCCAAGTGGTCAGCTCGGAAGCGAGGGCGACGACCGCCAACCAGATCTCATTCTGCGAAAATCCGTGCAACGGCAGGTTCGTCAAACCCGTGTCCCTGGCGGATCGGATGCGGTCTTCGCAACGGGCCCGCGGCGATGTCGTAGCTCCAAGGTTTGCAGGCTCCCGACAGAAGTGTTGGTCACGAACGCGGTCAGCCGCAGACCATCGCGGTCGGTCAACCGCAGTTGAGCGCCGGGATGAGGTCGCTCTTTGCGGACGACTAGCCGCACCCCTGCAGGCCAGCCTGACAACTGGACGAGTCCGGTCAGTTCCGCAACCCATGCTCCGACTCGGATGCCGCCGCTCGAATCGAGTGCCGGCATCCACAAGTCTTCGGGAATGTCGTCCACCGCCTCTGCCATCGCGTCGGTCAAGGTGAACCCGACCGAATACGACAACTTTCGGGCGGTCAAATATTGGAGGAAGGCGTGGGTTCCGCCGGCACCGTCGGTACGGATCAGCACTTTCTTCCCGACCGCACCGCTGGCTCGAAACGGCAACTGTGCCAATGCTTGTCGGGTCACCAGAATGTGGTCGACGGCGGTATTGGATCCGGTGTTTCCGGGCCGCAGCAGGAAACTCAAGAGTTCTCCGGTGCCGTGTTCGCCGTGGTCTACGAACGCCAGCATTGGATGGAAACCGTAGCCCCGCTTGAAGTTCGGTGCAGTGCGTTCCTTCTCTGAATGGGAGGTGACGAGGGTGGCGTCGAGGTCGACATCAGTGGTCCCTGCGCATCGATGTGGTGGTCGGGTGCATGAATTCCGGCGTGCGACCACGCCGCTTTTCGGGCTGCGGCGCGGGCGGAGTTGATCGCGGACAATGCGGCCGGTCCGTCTGCTGCGAGACGTGTGATCAGCCGGGATACCGTCGCATCGGATGCGACCGGACCGAAGACGGCGGGTTGTTCACGCAGGGTCGCGATGTCGGCGAGGCAGTCACCACCGACGGCGGGGGAGAGTGCGAGATCGAGAATGATTTTGCCCGGGTCGTGGTGGGCGGTGGGTTTGCGCCACGGCGACAAAGCTTCGGACAAAGCTGCGGTCAGGCCGGTTTTTTCGGCGGTGCGGATCAGGGTTACGGCTCCGCCGTGCGACACGAGTGCGCTGCCGGTGATGTCGACGGAGAGTTTCGGGTACGAGGAAGTAGACTTACTCACCAGATCAAAGTTCCACTCTCCCCAATCCACAGCAGCCCATCCGTGGACGCCTGCTCGTAAGTCGAGCGGTATTATGTCGCAGCGCCTAAATGAAAGAAAGTTTCCAGTGAAAATCATTCAGAACAAACCCTCCTTTTCGGTATTGGAGATCATCTTCAGTCTCATCGGCCCGGCCCTCATCGTCATCACGATCCTGTTCCCCATCGAGCAGATGAGCATAGGAACATTCCAGCTCGAGCTTCCGGACGGGGTTGCGAATGGACTTCTCACTGCGATCGGAATACTCGTGACACTGCTGAGCATCAGCACCCTGCTCAAAAAGAAGGCTGCTCAAAGCCACGGTGCGAAGATTGTTATCAGCGATGACTCCGTCACCTTCACTCGTGTTCGCGGCTACAAAGGTGTACTGGCAACTCTTCCTTTCGATCAGATGACCAAAATTTCCATCACCACTGGCGACGAAAACACTATAAAAATAACAGCACCCGCTGCCAAACCCTCCAAGGTAACATTCGACGCGGATGACATGAAGAACCATGAAGAGTTCGCTGTGCTTGTTGACGCACTGAAGCAAAAGGCAGACAACGCATCATTCAAAGCAGTAACCGTCTAATGGGCTCCGGTCGTCTGTCGACATTCTTTGAGGCCCTCTCCGGTAAGAAGTGAGGCCCTCTCCGGTAAGAAGTACAGAAGAAATTCTGCGACGGCGACGTTGAGTCTTCTTGAGCAGCAGGCCCTCGGTGCCGGACTCGTCAACTCCGAACAGATCATGGCTTATTCGGACAGCTTAGCAACAGGCCTCTCCAGCGACCGCATTGCTCACGGCCTGACTTCGGCGTGGTCTATTCATTCCCCGGTCCAGGCGACCGAAACGCTGAACTGGCTCATGGAATCCGGAGATCGGTCCATTTTTGACATCGTCTATCGCGAGTATGCAAGTAAAGACGCAAATCTTCGTGCGGCTGGGATCGACGATGCCCTTGCCCACAGCGATCTCTTCTCTGATGAGGAGGCCCGCGCGACGGCGAACGCAAAGGCCCAGAGGATGCTGGCGAATATCGATGAGACATTTCGGCTGCTCAAAGATCCTGTCAATGGCCCTTACCTTCCCGAGCACTACACGAGGGGGATTCTGGCCTGGGACCTGGGCCGACTCATCACGCTGGCCCGGCTGTGCAGCGATTTCGGTTACATTGATTCGGCCGAGCGAGATCGCATCTTTGCGTTTGTGGGCTCACAGGTAATAAGCAACTATCCGTCCTGGTCGATATTTGCTCGAAGCTACATACTCGGGCGCGCAGCTTGGGGCGGAAAAGCCGTAACCCTCGATGGCATTATCGGCATTGCGTCCGATGCACTGAAGGAGAAAAGGAGTCCGTGGGTGTTGTCCCCCTGTAACTGTCCCGGTACAGCTGAGTGTGGCTGGCGTTGACTGGTCTCACTAAACGAGCTCAGTTTCTGAGACTTAGTCCGCCCGGCATGCTCCGTCTGGAACCTAGCCTCAATCTTTCATGAGAGGCCGCTGCTGGTCTGATCGGTTCACCGATCAGACCAGCAGCACCCGAATGCGCATCCGGGCATGACCGGTCGACCCGTGTGCAGTCGGGATGCTGCCGGATTCCATTTCTCCGAAGTCGTGCTCTTTCCGCTCATGCCAACAAGATTCACCGTGATTTAGGTCGGTGCCGGCAACGCCTCCAGCCTGGCCAACGCTGCCGTGATCAGTCCGGACCACGGTGCCCGCTCCGATAGGCGCAGGCGTGTTTTCCGAGCATGGCGGGCGATGCGCCCGGCGATCGAAAACACGCGCAGGCGCAGTCGTTTCGGTTCCCACCGGCGTGCGTCACTGCTGGTCAATGCCAGCATTTGCATCCAAGTGGTCAGCTCGGAAGCGAGGGCGACGACCGCCAACCAGATCTCATTCTGCGAAAATCCGTGCAACGGCAGGTTCGTCAAACCCGTGTCCCTGGCGGATCGGATGCGGTCTTCGCAACGGGCCCGCGGCGATGTCGTAGCTCCAAGGTTTGCAGGCTCCCGACAGAAGTGTTGGTCACGAACGCGGTCAGCCGCAGACCATCGCGGTCGGTCAACCGCAGTTGAGCGCCGGGATGAGGTCGCTCTTCGTGCGTTCTCGCCGACAAGGGGTACCCGTCCAGGGCGAACCGGTGCCAGACACGCCCTAGCCGCGAACTCACCTGCGTCTGGTGTAGGTGCACAGCTGGGCCGCTGTGTGCGGTCCGGCTACACCCCCTGGATGAGTGGGAAGGACCCGCCCTCCGGCGAGTGACAGCCGGAGAGCGGGTCAGGCGCGGCGGAATCTGCCCACAGATTCGCCGCAGCAAGCCTTAGGTGCCCAGCAGACTGACTGTGTAAACCCGTTGCACGACAGAAGCCCCCAACCTTTCGAGGCTGAGACATTTGCCGCTTCCAGGAAAAGGTAGGCCAGCCGGTACGTTCTATGCTCGCAGATTGCCCCGGGTGGCCTAACATTCTGGCGACGAACGCACGCGGCGAGTTCGCGCAACCACTGTCGAAAACCTACACCGGAACTCTGGCACCGCTTTCGCGGTGAACTCCTCCGAGCGCCAACCGGGCGGTGATTGTCATCAGCCCGAGTACCGCGAACAGCACTCCGGCCCAAACCAATTGACGCGTTCCCAGGTGTCCGAGAAACCATCCGCCGACCATCGTCCCCACCGTGATCCCCAGATTGGAGAACGAGATGAACAAGCTGTTGCCGAATTCAGGTGCATCTACGGCATCCCTTCCCATCCAACTCTGCGAGACGACCAGCCCGCCCGAATGCACCACTCCCCAGATCAACACACCGACAATCATCGGGACGGAGTGCGGACCCACGAGATAAATCAGCACGTACACCACGACGTACAGAACCGGAAAGGCTACAACCGTTCGTACAACGCTCTTCCCGAGCATCGCTCCGAACACGAAGTTCCCGAAGATCATCACAACACCGAAAGCCAAGAGCATCGCGCTGATCCACGATCCACTCATCCCCGTCACGTCACCGAGATACTCGGCGAAATAGCCGTACACCGAGAACATGGCAGAAAAGACGAACATAACCGAGATAACCGTCAACCACACTCGCGGCCGTCGTAGGATCCCGACCTGCGCACCGTACGACATCTGTTGCGTCACCGGCGACGAGGGCAGGAGTGCCATGATTCCCACGAACGCGAGAACGTTGATTCCGGCACCGAAGACAAACGCCGTCGACACCGAGAAGTTCTCGGCCAGATACGACGTCAACGGCACACCGAAGGCGAATCCGACTGTGACACCGGCAAACACCTTCGTCGTCGCAGCGGCGGCCTTCTCCGGCGGCACCGAACGAACCGCACTCGCAAGTGCGACCGCGAAGAAGACCGGATGCGCGACGGCGGGAATGATCCGGAAAGCGAACATCACCTCGAAACTCGATGTCGTCGCGTAAACCAGATTGGATACCGCGAACACCGCAATCGCCACCAGCAGAACGGTTTTCCTGTTGATTCCCGACGCGACGAGCGTCATGAACGGACCCGTCACTGCCACGACAAGTGCGAATACACCGACCAACCATCCCGCACTGGATGTGCTGATGCCGAACTTCTCGGAGATCTGGGGCAGAACCCCGATGATCCCCATCTCGGTCGTGATGATTCCGAAGACGCCCAATGCCAGGACCGGAATCAACAATTTCGACTTCACGACAATTTCCTCCCACCGTGCCACACCGGGCACTTCAAAGATAAATATCTAGATATGTAGATATGTTTGCTCCAAAACTTGTCAACATAAAGACCGCCGACGGAAACGAACTGTCACAGTTCGTCGCGAACAAATTTCCGAAACTCGCCGATCACGGCTTCGTTTCGCCGGTAGTACGTCCACTTCCCGACACGGTCGGACTCGAGCAGGCCCACGTCCTTCATGGCCTGCAGATACCCAGAGATCACCGACTGCGCAAGGCCGGATCGAGCCTGGATATCACCGACGCAGACGCCGATATGGAACCCGAGATCCTGCTGGGTGTACGAATCCTCGTCGAAGTACTTTGCTGGATACTTCAGCCACTCCATGATCTGCAGTCGGGTGGGGTTGGACAGCGCCTTGAAGATCGCCAAAGCATCCATTGACCCACCTCCTACCACCGACCGGAACGTATCTACTTTCATGGATATGAATGACGAAGTCAAGCCTGACAGGTGCAATAAGGGATGTGCGTCACGCGACAGGCCATGAAATGGGCGACGACACTTGCACTTCGGCAAACCTGCGAGAAAAGGTCGTGGTCCTCGCCGGCGCCGGGGAAGACCGGCCGCGGTCGTTCCACCTACGAGGACGCTCCTCACGTCAAATTCAGAACTCGGCTGCACTTGTCAGAAGTCGAGCGCACTGAATGTCGAAGACGATGGTTCCCGTCAGCTGACACCGATGGGCCTGTCCGCATGCTCGCCGCAACAAGTTGGTCTGCAGCAGTGATGCGTGTGCGCGGCCGGGCAGCGCCGTCCCAACCGGATGCAGAATCGCTCGGCTCTTACGTGGGTGTGTGCAGGAAGCTACAGCACCGTCGTGACAACAACGTGATGACAAATGGAGTGACGATCCCGGTGTTGAACCACATGCAGCGCCAACGAAGCCCGCAGCTTCCGATGCACATAGACGAGCGTCGCGGCGGACAGACCGATGAGGAACTGCAACACAACGACGGGCGGTGCAATATGCGCCACACCGAAGACTATCGCTGACCCGACAACGACGGCGTGCTTGCTCTGGGCCACCCGCCGGGGCGACAGGAACCGTTGCCCGTGGCCATGCGATTCGAACCGCCGCGTCACCCGCCCCCACTACCTGGTCGGCTGATGACTGACTTCGACGCGGTTGTTCACATACCGCAAACGGCGATGCTCCTCCACCGAGGGGATCAGTTCACCGTGCGCGACCTGGTAGCTGCCGAGTGTGTCTGTCACGATCACGCGCGGCACAAACTCCAGCCCCTTGAGCAGTTTCCGGAAAAACCGTTTGTCCGCCTCGGCGTTTCGGCGGGACCACACCAGCACGTCCAGGACCGTGCCGTCCTGGTCGACTGCACGCCACAGGTAGTGCTGAACCCCGTTGATCTTCGGCGGAGAGTTCGTCGAGGAACCACTAGTCGCTGGGGCGGGCGCGGCGGCGACGCAGCCGGTTCGCGTAGGCCTGCCCGAACTTGGCGCACCACGTAAGAGACCACCACCCCATGTTGGGGCATCAACTCCTCCACATCGCGGAAGCTCAGCGTGAACCGGAACTACAGCCACACACAATGGTCGATGATCTCGCTCGAGTAGCGGTGACGGGACTGTCCAGTAATCGGTGTTTCGGCCCGACAAGCTGAGTGAATGCTCAGCGAGGAGGTGCCAAGATGACGACACTGGAAGATGTGACGAAGAAGAGGACCGAGCCCTCCGCAGAAGCTGCGGCGGCCACGGAACTGGTGCGACTCGCTAAAGAACAGGGCCTGTCGCTGACCGGACCGGACGGGCTGCTCAAACAGTTCACCAAAACCGTCCTCGAAACCGCACTGAACGAAGAGATGACCGAGCACCTCGGCCACGACAAGAACCAAGCCCCACCGGACCGGGAATCGACGAACATCCGCAACGGAACCCGGCCGAAAACGGTGTTGACCGAGGCCACCGGCCACGTCCCGATCGAAGTCCCGAGAGACCGGGAAGGGACGTTCGAGCCGCAGATCGTCAAGAAACGCCAACGACGACTCAACGGGGTCGACGAGATCGTGTTGTCGTTGTACGCCAAAGGATTAACGACCGGTGAGATCTCCGCTCACTTCGCTGAAATCTACGGCGCATCCGTCTCGAAAGAAACCATCTCGCGGATCACCGACAAGGTGCTCGAGGAGATGCAGGAGTGGTCTGCCCGGCCACTCGACGAGGTGTACGCGGCGATTTTCATCGACGCGATCGTCGTCAAAGTTCGAGACGGGCAGGTCGCGAACCGGCCTATCTACGCCGCGATCGGTGTCAGTCTCGACGGCAGCCGGGACGTGCTCGGATTGTGGGCCGGAACGGGCGGCGAGGGCGCAAAATTCTGGATGTCCGTGCTGACCGATATCCGCAATCGGGGCACCCGGGACGTGTTCTTCCTGGTCTGCGACGGATTGAAAGGCCTACCGGAGGTGGTCGAGCACGTGTGGCCGGCCACCACAGTCCAAACCTGCATCGTGCATTTGATCCGCAACACGTTCCGGCTGTCATCTCGCAAGGACTGGGATGCGCTCAAACACGATCTCAAGCCGATCTACACCGCCCCGACCGAGGCGGCAGCGCGGGCCGCATTCGACGATCTCGCCGAACATTGGGGCAACACGTATCCGGCGATCATCCGACTATGGACCAATGCCTGGCAGGAGTTCATCCCGTTCCTCGACTACGACATCGAGATACGCCGAGTCCTGTGCTCCACCAACGCGATTGAATCCCTCAATGCCCGTTATCGGAGGGCGGTGAAAGCTCGTGGCCATTTCCCTACCGAGGCTGCCGCGCTGAAATGCCTCTACCTGGTGACGCGTTCACTCGACCCGACAGGCAAGGGCCAGGCACGATGGACAATGAGGTGGAAGCCTGCTCTGAATGCGTTTGCGATCACGTTCGCTGATCGTTGGCCGGGATCGGAAACTTACTGATGGAAACCGGCCGAAACACCGTTAGCGCCAGTGTTTGATTGGAGGGGTCCGGCGGGTTCGCTCCACCTGTTACTTGCCGTTGGTGGCCATTATCTGTAGTGCGGCCTACCGGATGCCAAGGACCGGTCGGCGTGGCTTGAGAGGAGCGTGGAATCGCCCCTGACTGGGATGTGCCCACCGACCGATCCCTGATCCCCTCAAGGACAAGGAGACCGGTTCAATGATCACTCTGGGAGTCGATGCGCACAAGCGCACCCACACCATCGTCGCGGTCGATCCCAACGGTCGCCAGCTGGCATCGAAGACGATCACTACGACCACAAAAGAGCATCTGGGACTGCTGACCTGGGCAGAGCAGTTAGCCAAGGGCAACGGTCTGCTCTGGGCAATCGAAGACTGCCGGCATCTGTCGCGCAGGCTGGAACGCGACCTGCTCGCCGCGGGCCAGTCGATCGTGCGGGTGCCACCAAAGTTGATGGCCCACGTCCGTGACTCGGCTCGCACCTACGGCAAGTCCGATCCCATCGATGCGCTGGCCGTCGCACGGGCCGCTCAGCGGGAACCCGACCTTCCCACGGCCCGATTGGATGGCCCTGACCGCGACGTGCGGTTACTCGGCGATCACCGTGAATCCCTTGTTGCAGAACGTACTCGGGCGATCAATAGATTGCGCTGGTATCTACATGAACTAGACCCGTCCTGGGAGCCGAAGGCCCGATCGCTGGATCGACTTGCCATCCTGGACAAGGTTTCGGCACACCTGGACCCGTTTACGGGAACTGTTGTGCGACTTGCCCGCGATCTGCTCGATCGGTGCCGCGCACTGACCAAGCAGATCAACGAGCTCACCGCAGAAATCGCTACGTTGGTAGCCGATATGGCGCCGTCTTTGATCGCGATCCCTGGTTGCGGAGCTATAACTGCGGCCAAGATTCTTGGTGAGACCGCCGGGGTCGATCGGTTTCGATCCAAGGACGCCTACGCCCGTCATAACGGCACCGCGCCGATGCCGGTCTGGTCCTCCAACAGGGCGCGCCACCGGCTCAGCCGTACCGGGAATCGCCAACTCAACGCGGCCCTGCACCGGATCGCGCTGACCCAGGCGCACTGGCACGAACCAGCAAAACAGATGATGGAACGCCGCAAGGCCGGCGGTGACAGCGGCATGGAGGCATTGCGTGTGCTCAAACGGCGGCTCTCGGACGTCGTCTACGCGGCCCTACGAACCGACCTCACTGCGGGCGTCGAAACTGCTGCCGCTTGACAGAGGAGCTAGAGATAGACCCGCGGTGACGCTCGTACGACGGCGCGGCGGTGGAGCAGTTCTTCGGCGAGGATGCGGTTGTAGCGTTCGACTTTCCCGTTGCATTTGAAGGGTGTACGGCTTGATCCGATAGTGCCGCGCTTCTCGCAGTGAAGACGTGAAATCTGCTGCTCTATAACATGATCCGTTGTCGGTGATCACGCGATCGATACGGATGATGCCGTGTGCGGCGAAGAAGACGCGGGCGTTGTGCATGAAATCGATGGCTGTTGCCGCGGTTTCGTTATCGCGTGCCTCGGTGTACGCCAAACGGGTGTTGCCGTCGATCGCGGAGTGCAGGTAGGTGTAACCGATGCGGGCCTGCTTGTTCTTCGTTTTCCGGCGCTGAGATCGTTTGGCCTTGTCGGAGCCACGGCCGTGTGCACGCCAACCGCCGCCGTCCGGGATTCTTCCGACCTTCTTGATGTCGACGTGCACCATCTGACCAGGTCGTTTCGCGACGATAACCTGTGGTTTTTGGTTGGTTTCGCTGTTCGGGTCGAAGAACCGGCGCCGGCGCAATCCCAGGTTTCGCAGGATTTTCGTGACCGTTCGGCGAGCAATGATGATGCCGTCGGTGCGCAGTTCGAAGGTGATTCGCGAGGCCGACCATTTCCGGGTCCGTCGCATGGATTCGATTTCGGCCACGACTTCCTCGGCTGTGGCGGTTGGTTGGTGGATCGGTGTGCTGGATCGGTCCTGTAATCCCAGGTCACCGTGCTTGCGATACCGGTTTACCCATGTGGAGGCGCATTGGCGGGAGATGCCCATTTCGGCGGCGACGTGGTCGATCGGACGACTCTGGCACCGCTCTACGAGTCGTCGTCTTCCCTCGACGGTCAGTGGAGCATTACGGTGTGTCACAGGGCTGGTCCTTCTTGGTCGAGAACGGCTATTTCGCAATTCCCATTCTCGCGCCGAGGACCAGCCCGTCTACTTCAGTCCCGCGTCAGCAACGTCCATACCCACAACACCTAGCTGCTGCCGAATCTCACGCTGTTCGAGAATCGACCGAAATCACCCTGGGTCTCGTTATAGACATTGATATCCGTGTCTCCGGCGATCCCGGGAATACGTCCGGTATTCGTGTACTGCCAGAAAGTCCAATTGGACCAACCACCAGGCAGCGGGCCGGGCGCATTTTGCCCGTTGTAATCGGCAATCCACAACGGGTAGTGCTTGAACTCCGTCGTATTCCCCATCTGCGTGCGCCAGAAATAGGGGTACGTGTAAATGATCGGCTGGCGCCCGGTCAACGACTGAACCGAATTCAGATACCGGTGAGTCCAGTCGATCACCTGATCTGCAGGCAGACCTTTCGCGTCCTCGAGATCCAGAACGGGCGGCAAATCACCGTCGACGTTGACTCCCGCGAAGAACGCCGCCTGCGCCTCAGGGGACTGCCGCACATCCGCATAGTGATACGCCCCGCGGGAAACGCCAGCGACGCGCATACGCAGGAAATCCTCCACGAAATACGGATTGACGTAGTTCAACGATTCCGTCGCCTTGACCATCGCGAACTGGTGCCCCGATGCCCGGACCTGGAACCAGTCGATCCCCACCCCGTTCACATGCTGCCAGGACGACACATCCGGACCCCGTGGCGCGTCCGCCGCAGCGAGACCCGGCGCAGTCAACGCGATGGCCGCAACCATCACGATCGGTGCGAGCTTGCTCATTGTCCTGACGATCCGTCGCTCGGCCATTAACCGAGGGTAGAGGCGCCGAGTCTGTTCTGTCGGCTAATCGGAGAATGTTCATCTGTCCGAAAGCAACCATAAGAATTGCTTCGGAAACGACTGGGTGGCAGATCGCCTACCAACGGCAACCTGCCCCACATTGTCCAACCGAAAATGAAACTACCGCAGCTACACATTCTTTGAGGTGGTACTAGTCGAACTTTCCGGGGATCGGATGAAGGCTGACTTCGACCAGCCGGACGGTCACGACACGTTCTTCGAACTGGCGGAGCTTGTCGAGGTCGGTGGTCCGTACGGTTCGACCACGCTGACCAGATTGTTCCGCAAAACAGTCGTTCTCAGGATCAACTACCCGGCCCTGAAGGGCCAGGTTTGCTGCTCACTTACCCAGCTGGATGCTAGAGCGATGGCTGCTATAGGCCACTGTAAGATCAACGCGCGGAACATCACCACCGAGCAGCAGTCCCGCCCCACAATCGAAGGAACATTGAATGCGAAGCTCGCTTACCCGCGGCCTGATCGCCCCAATGGTTGCCCTATTCGCCTTCGTACCGGCACTGGAGACTGCAGCCTACGCTGGCATCCCCACTTCCACGGAGACCTCCGCAACACCCTCCCAGCCCGACAGCACAGTTTCCGATACCTATGCAGCGCCCGGTGCGGACGAGGTCATCGCAACCGCAGTGACCGGGTACCAACTGTTCTATCCATCCGATGTCGCTACCGACGGCGAACATCACCCACTGATTACATTCGGAAACGGTAGCTACGCAACATTCGAACAGTACGAAGCACTACTTCGCCACCTTGCATCGTGGGGGTTCGTCGTCGTCGTTGCCGACAGCAGTGTCACCGGCGACGGACAGGAAATTCTCGCCGCCGCACGCTACGTCGTCGATGAAAATATCAACCCGGACAGCATCTTTCACAATGCGATCAATGTCGAAAGCATCGCGTCAGTAGGCCATTCTCAAGGCGCCGGTGGCGCGATCAACGCCGCGACGCACTCTGAAGGCTTGATCAGTTCGACCGCAGTACTCGATCTACCCGATCCGTGGTGGGCCTCTAGACCGATCGACGTAGTCGACGTCACCCGACTTGGCGTCCCGGTATTTTTCATGGCAGGGGCAGACGACCCGGTCTCCACATCACTCGCCCAATCCAACTACTACAACGCCTCACCGACGCAGGCAGCTCTGGGGCGTCTTCGTGGAGTCGGGCATAACTGGGCATCCGACGGAGAAGGCTTCCGCGGCTATCTAACAGCCTGGCTTAAGTTCACACTCTCCGAAGATCCTTTTGCGGCAACAGCATTCACAGGAGAATCACCTGCACTCCTCTCCGATTCGGACTGGGACCAACAGTCCGTCAAGGGTTGAGGACCAATCATCACGATAACCACGGTTCGACCCTTCACAGGCGCAAGAGGCCCTGCATCTCTCAACAGCGCGAGCCACCTCGATCGCGAGAACCGCGCCACCTGTCGCAGGACGTCACAAATCGCCCCGCCACGCTGAACGTCGGAGAGAGAGCATCTAAGTTCGGAATCAACCTTGAACGACACCGCTGCCGACCGCGCTCGACGAGCAGCACAACGCAGATACGGAAAGGCCTGGGTATGGATGTCGAAGTTGTCGCGAATACTCGACCGCGAGTTCCTACAGCGGTGGACAGCTACTGTCGCCGCCGTCTTGTTTCCGCTGCACATTGACTCCATACGTCGCAAGGCAATCGAGCACCCCTCGGCGTGGAATTGGATAGTCGTCGCAGTCCTCGCGGGAGGCATCGCCGACATTGTTTCCTCTTCGATCACTATGTGGCGCAAACGATTAGGCCACGAAAAGGCAGGGGCTGATAGCTGACCGAGGTATGGTCAGCTACATCACCAACCGGACATTGCCACATCGCCACACCCTCTGCCGAGAGATCCAGTTGCGCGCTCCTGCAGGCTATTCTGGCCATATCGCATTCGCCGTGAAAACGACCTCTCGCACCCGTCATGCGCATGCGACGACAACCTGACCATATGGGCGTCCGCCTACCCAGGAATCGAGGCGTACCTCGCACTCTTTTCCCTCACCGTCATTACCTCGCAACCGGGATCAACCGTCGCCACCATTTCTGCCGCCTGATCCCACACCTCAACTACCGACACCAGCCAGAGCCCAAATTCCATCGCCGGCAGCTGACACGAAAAGCAATCAAAAATATTGCAGCCCAGAATAACTGGCCAGCTTCGCACCAAAGATGTATCGGCCAGGTACTCGACCGCACACGTTGCGGAACGCAAGGTAACGCGCCAGCCCCAAATGCGGCACTCGGCACACCACGGGACGGCTCCGCGATAAGGATCGAACATCATGGGCGCACCTCGTTGAATTCGAATCTCACCTCAGCGATCTCGAGGATCGCGATCGTCGCGCCGCGGCTACAGACCACGAGCGTGGAATCGAAGTCGATTTCGGAGGAAAAGTTCACGGACGATCGTCCGGCCACACGAGATTCGCTGACGGTGTCCACGAGCCCACGTCGTCGGGGTCGAGGTCGGGGATACTCGATGCTCGGCTTTCGGGGACCCGTAGCCGGGGACAGCAGGGCACGCCGCCCCCGGATGCGACTTCACCGCGTTCGACACCGCAGATCTGCCAGCGGTATTGCCAGATGGGCTCCGGCACCCCGCGATTCCAGTCGGATGAGCGGACTGCGGCCTCCACGATGATGCGATCGTCGCCTGCTGTGGGCGTTCCATCTCACCGCCCAGCTGAGTCTTCGAAGTTTCGTCGCGTCGCATACCTACTACGCACGCAAACGATCTGAAGGGAAGCGGCACAAAAAGACTGTTCTCGCGCTCGCACGGCGACGGTTGAACGTGCTGTGTGCGATGCTCCGCGACAACGCAAACCTATCGGTCTGGGCCGACTATCGCGCCGACTCCGCGTGAAAAACCAATCCACGCGAAGTCGGCGCAAAGTCCGCGTCAATCGGATCGGATTTGCTGTAGCCTTAATCCTGTCGGCCAACTCTGGCCGGAAACACCTACTCCGGCAGCGTGTTCCGTGCCCAAGTGTGAAATTAGCGCTGAGCGCCGACGCTGAGGCCTCCGTCGATGGGGATGTTCGCGCCAGTCATAAAGGATGAGACCGGCGAGAGCAACCATGCGACAAGTTCAGCAACTTCTGAAGGTTGACCAAGACGTCCGATTGGTGTGATCGCACGGCGGCTCTCTTTACCTTCTTCTGTTGCATGGTCAAGCAACATGGGTGATTCCACGAATCCTGGGCACACAGAGTTCACTCGAATCCCATTCCTAGCGCCTTCCAAAGCTGCCGCCTTGGTCAACCCAACTGCGCCATGCTTGGCGGCCACGTATGGGGCACCGTTGGTAATACCGATCAGACCTGCCGCGGAAGCGTTGTTCACAATCGACACCCCGGGCCGGTTCATGGATTTCAGCTCGTGCTTGAGGCACAGAAACATCCCAATGAGGTTGACGTCTACCATCGACCGGAAGTCTGCAATATCAATGTCCGTGATCGCGGTCCCGAAGGAGTAGGACCCTGCCGCGGCAATCCCAGCATTGTTGAAGGCCCCGTCCAAGCTACCGAACGCCGATTCAGCCTCAGTCAACATCCGCTCGACGTCCGACTCGTTGGTGATATCCACAGCAAGCGGGACGGCATTGCCGCCTACCGAACGAATCTCGTCGGCGACTGCCGATACTTGCGTGAAATTGCAGTCAGCCAGCGCTAATCTCGCTCCTTGGGACCCCAAGAGCGTCGCCACTTCGCGGCCGATGCCTGACCCTGCTCCCGTGATCACGTACCGACGACCTAGGTGTATTCCGATTCCATTCATCGATTCCAACGTTGAATTCACTCCCTGTACCTAAGTGCTTGTTGAACTTCCGTGCGCTCACAACACCGGACGATTCATCTTCCGACTCCACAGTCGGAGGTTAGCAAAATATCTGGGGCAAGAACATTGGAGTGGATGAATATTCGTTTCTCCCAACGGAACACGACCCAGTAAGGTCGAAAATCCTTGCCATTTAAGGTATCTGGGACACTCTAAAGCTCCGATGAGCATCAGCGACCGCGGCGATGAGCTGCGCACCAATCTCTTCCAAATCAGTTGTCTGCATACGAAAGATGGGCATGCAAACCGAAAGCGCAGCAATCGGTTTGCCGCGTACGTCGAGCACGGCGGCGCCGACCCCGCCGACCTCTGCGCGGAAAGATCCACGATTCACGGCATAGCCACGAGTGCGCACACGCTGAAGTTCTGTTCGCACATCAGTGGAAACAATCAGTGAACGCTCCGTGTACCGCTGTAAGGGTGCGGCAAGAATCCAGTCGAGCGCATCATCAGGAAGAGCTGCGAGTTGCGCCAAACCGGGTGAGACGCAGTGCGCCGGCGACCGACTGCCAAGAGTTCTCACCGAATGAACAGGCTTCGGCGACACGAGTTGTTCAACGTAGGTGACGTAGCGCCCCTGCAGAACAGTCAAATGGATCGTTTCCTGGGTCGCATCGTGGAGTTCGTCCATCATCGGACGGAGCCGGTGTCGAACGTCCTGACCAAGCTGTATAGCTGGCGCGAGACTGATCAACCCGGGGCCGAGACGGTAGCGAAGTTCCTCGTCCTTCTCTACCCACCCGCGCTCGACCAGAGTCTTGGCCAATCGAAAGGCGGTTGCCTTGCCCATTCCGAGACGATCCGCCAACTGCGTAACAGTCAGCCCGTTGTTCTCTGCCAAAAGCTCCAAGAGTGACAGCGCCCGGTTGACGGAACCCAGGGTGTCGGATGCGCGCGATGCGGTCATCGTTTCACCATAACGGAACATAGCGCGGAATAATTGTTCCGCTATAAGGAACGCATGTTGTTCATTGCGAAACGATCCGATTATGGTTCAGCTCACGTCACAGTCGTGACGCACATCGCGTCACAGTCGTGATGTGCACTTGGTCAGGAGGCTGAATTGGAACATCACCAAGCGAATGCCCGCCGTAAGCAGGTACGCGCTGCCGGCATCGCATCGATCACCGGATGGGCAATGGATCTCTACGATCTAACGATCATCCTCTATCTGGCACCGACCATCGGGCCGCTGCTGTTTCCCTCTCACAACGAAACTCTTCAGCTGACCTTCGTCTACGCATCGTTCGCAGTGACGCTTCTCTTCCGCCCGCTTGGCTCCGCACTGTTCGGCGCATACGCCGATCGCAATGGCCGCAAGCACGCGATGATGTTTGCAATTCTCGGAGTAGGACTGTCAACGGCGTTCATGGGAGCCGTACCCACCTATGCAGCAATAGGATTCGCTGCCCCGATCATCTTCCTTGTACTGCGGATGATCCAAGGAGTCTTCGTCGGTGGTGTTGTCGCATCAACCCATACCCTCGGAACCGAGTCAGTTAGTCCTAAGCACCGCGGACTGATGTCCGGGTTGGTCGCCGGAGGTGGAGCCGGAGCAGGCGCAGTGGTCGCGTCCATCGTTTACTTCACCGTCTCGGCCATCGTCCCCGATGAGGACTTCAGTGTTTACGGGTGGCGCGTGATGTTCTTCACCGGCATTCTCACAGCAGCATTCAGTTTTTACATCTACCGGCGCACCGAGGAATCACCCCTGTGGCAGGGGAAGCAGACCGACCCAATCGCACGCAAGTCACCCGTTCGAGAAATCTTCGGCCCCCGCTACCGCGCGACAACTCTGCTCAACATCGCGCTCGCGGCCGGTGGAGCAACCGCCTACTACCTCACCGTCGGTTTCTTCCCTACGTTCTTCGGCAAGCAACTGGGAATCGACAAATCTACCGCCGCCATCATCCTCGTCATCGCCAATCTTGGTGTCATCGCAGGTGGAGTGCTGGGCGGACACCTCAGCGACAGAATCGGACGACGCTCGGTTTTCCTGTGGTTCGGCATCCCGAATGTCATCGCATTGCCCGTGCTGTACCTGTGGATGGCTTCCTTGGATTCCTACTCCGTAGTACTGATCACCGTCATTGCGACGGTGATGGCCATGTCTGTTATGGCCGCGTCGGCCCCCACCCTGATCTTCCTCAATGAGCGTTTCCCCACCGAAATCCGAGCCACCGGCACCGGCTTGAGTTGGAATATCGGCTTCGCCATAGGTGGTGTCACCCCGGCAATCGTGACAGCCACCAGCCCCGAAGTCAGCGATATTCCACTGCGCCTTGCTATCGCCATAACAATTGCGGCCGTCATCTTCCTGTTGGCAGCACTACGGGCCGGCGAAACCCGGCATCTTGGCCTCGGCGAATCGGACCCCGCAGAGGTCTCAACGCGACTCGACAGCCATGCAAAAGATGCTGTCTGACCTGCAAGCTACGGGCAACCACCCGCCTATCTCCAACCTTAAGGAAAAATCTCGATGCCGCTCATCAACGTCAATCACGCATCTTCCCTCACTACGGAACAAATCGAAGCACTCATGGTCGGCCTTACCGACGTATACACCTCGGTAACGCATTCCAATCCCGGCGCCGTTCACGTCCTGGTGCAGCAGGTGCCCAGTGATCGCTGGAGCGTCGGAGGAGAAAGCCTGTCCAGGCGAAACTCTCAACCTGCATGAGTTTCAAATCAATCAGCCTCCAGAGAAAGGACGACATGGCGGTCCACCGCATCAACACCGATTCCACCAAGCGCCCCACGGTCGTTCTTCTGCACAGTCTTGGAACCGACCACACACTGTGGCGCCACCAGGTACCGGCACTGACACCGGAGTACAACGTGCTCACCCCCGACAGTCGCGGCCATGGGCGCAACCCGTGGCCGGGCTCCACCACGGTCGAGGACTGGACTGCCGATCTTCGGAGAGTCGTAGAAGATCACGGTCCGGTACACCTGGTCGGATTGTCCATGGGCGGCCTACAGGCAATTGCGTTCTCAGCAAACCATCCCGAATTGGTGCGCAGCGTCGTGATCGCCAACGCCTTTGCACGACTACCTGTCGATGTTGCTGACGCCCGGATCCAGGACTCGACCGCCTCGATCACCCGCGACGGAATGACCGATTTCGCCAAGCGGTACCTGGACCAGACGCTCACACGCCAACTAGACGGATCCGACTACGCGGCACTGTTCGACTCGATCTCCAGTGTGCATCCTGACGCGTACCTCGATTCCGCAAAAGCAACATTCCGCGCCGACGTCATACCGCACCTCGAGTCAATTACCTGCCCTGCGCTCGTACTTGTCGGCGAACACGATGCGAAGATACCGGCCGAACGGACAGCGGAAATCTTCGAAGGCCTCACTGACGCATCCCTCGAAGTCATCCCCGATGCCGGTCACCTGTCATGCATCGAAAACCCATCCCACTTCAACGACCAAGTGGTGTCGTTCCTGAATCGTGTCGTATAACGCCGTTAGAGAGAGCCCATGAGAACAACAATCATTACCGGCGGAGCCAGCGGAATCGGCCGCGCTATCACCGATGCGTTGCGCGCGGACGGACACCAGACCATCGTCGTCGACCTCGCCGCACCAACAGCCGAAGATATCGCAGACCTCTACATCCGCGCAGATCTGAGCACGCCCGAAGGCATCTCCACCATCGTCGAAGCCCTGCACGGCCGCGAGATCCACAACCTTGTGCACTGCGCCGCCATGGGGCAATGGTCTTCCTTCCGCGATACGGCCCGCGACGTCTGGGAACGAATCCTGCGCACGAATCTCGAAGGCGCGATCGCGATCACGCAAGCCGTCGTGCCGCTGATGCCGCAGGACTCACGGATTGTGCTGTTCGCCTCCGGCACCGTGTTCAAAGGCCCCAAGAACATGTTCGCCTACGTCGCTTCCAAGGCCGGCGTCATCGGTTTCGCCCGCTGCCTCGCCGACGAACTCGGAGATGACAACATCACCGTGAACGTCGTCAGCCCCGGCATCACCGCCACGCCGATGATCACCGACATATCCCATACCGAGGACGCCAATATCGCCGGCCGCTCCATCAAACGACGCGCCTACCCCGAAGACATCGTCGGCCCGGTGAAGTTCCTACTTTCCCCCGATGCCGCGTTCGTCACCGGACAGACCCTCTGCGTCGACGGCGGCTCCGTCAAACACTGACCGACGTCACAAACGCCACGCACCTCCCCCCGCACTGAAACGGATACCCCTCACCGTGTACGAAAAGAAATCAGTCATCGCCGACGGCTTCCACACCACCTACCTCGAAGCAGGCAACCCCCAGCACGACACCATCGTCCTCGTCCACGACGGAGGATTCGGCACCACAGCAGAACTGTGCTGGGGAGATGTGATCCCGCTGCTGAGCACACAATTCCATGTTCTAGCGCCTGAGCTCCTCGGATGGGGTGGAACCGATAAAGCGGTGTTTTTCGATCGACCGCCCTACTCGCCCCGCGTCAAGCATGTGGCCGCCTTCTGCCAAGAACTCGGCGTCGACCGTGCCCACTTCGTCGGAGCATCGTTCGGAGGATCGATGGTCTTGCGCGCAGTATCGGACCCCACCAAACCGTGGCCGGCGATCCGTGCGGTCAGCATTTCCGGAACGGGCGGGCCATATCGACTCCCGGAAGGTATCGCTGCGCTGGCGGACTACACACCCAGCCTCGAAGACGCCGCGCGAATGACCGGGTACATGGTCCGAAGTCTCGATGGATTGGACGACCATATCCAGCAGCGGTACGAGAACAGTCTCATCCCCGGGCATTGGGAAGCGATGAACGCCACTCGATTGAGCAACCCTGTAGCGCCACGCAAGCAGACAGTGGACCCTTTCCTCGACAATTTGGCACAGATCGACGTTCCTCTCCTCCTGATAGAAGGCCGCCACGACGAACTCCTGGAATCCGGATGGTCGAAGAAGCTCGCAGACCTCACGCCACACGCGCAGGCAACCGAGGTCGACTACGCTCACGAGCCCAACATCGACGCGCCGGAGGAAACTGCTCGCCTCGTCATCGAGTTCCTCACCGGAGACTTCTCATGACATCGACCGGCATTACCATCGGTGAATCCGCCACGGGTGAGTGCGACCCATACAACAAGTACGACACCTACCTGCCGATCGTCGAAGACGACGATTTCCTCGAACAGGCGGTCAACGACGCCGAACTCCCCGCACTGCTTGCTGCCCTCGCCCTCGCGAACGCGGACCTGTCGCTGCTCACGGATCAGGTCAAACCTCCCCTGCCGCCGATGGGCTCCGTCATTGCGCCCCAAGGCGGAATGACTCAAGGGGCACAACAGCTTGCACGGGAAGTGGCTGTCAAGGCGCTCAAGCGCCTGCGCGACCGCGGCTCGGCACCCGCCGCCGAACCATCCGAAGAGTTCCTCGCAGACGTCATGAAATTCCTCACCAAGGACGCCGGCGACGAGTACCTTCCGCTGCTACGACACGAACTCGGCGTACCGAAGGACTACGGATCGCCCACATGGAAAAAAGCCGACATCGCCCCTGATGTCGAGTTCAGCGTGGCGATCATCGGAGCCGGCATCTCGGGAATGGCGGCTGCCCACCGGATTCAGCAGGCCGGCGTCGACTACGTCGTCTTCGAGAAGAACACAGAAGTCGGAGGCACGTGGTGGGAAAACGTCTACCCCGGATGCCGCCTCGATACCCCCAATTTCGCATACAGCTTCTCGTTCGCACAGAAGGCCGACTGGCCGCAGCAGTTCTCCACGCGGAACGAGATCGAGAACTATCTGCGTGATGTGGCAACATCATTCGACCTTCGACCCAATATTCAGTTCGGAACCGAAATCGTCTCAGCGCAGTTCGACGATGACAGCGGCACCTGGACTCTGACCACACAGACCACAGAGGGGCACAGTCGAACTCTCCGTGTCAACGCTGTGATCACCGCAGTCGGTCAGCTGAATCGGCCGAACATTCCAGAGATTCCCGGACTCGAATCGTTCGAGGGACGATACTTCCACTCAGCACAATGGGACACCAGCCTGGATCTGACCGGACTGAAAGTGGCCGTGGTCGGGACCGGGGCCAGCGCATACCAGATCGTCCCCTCGATCGCCGACAGCGTGCAGCATCTGAGCGTCTTCCAGCGAAGCGCGCCGTGGATGCTCCCGACCCCCCGCTATCTCGACGACATCCCTCCGGGTATGAGTTGGCTGTTGCGCCACGTGCCGCACTACGGACGCTGGTATCGCTTCTGGCAGTTCTGGATTGCAGCAGAAGGCCGGCTGCCCTTCGTCGAGGCGGATCCCGATTGGACGGACAGCGAGAGCACCTCGGCGAACAATGCCGAGCTGCGGCGCCAACTCCTCTCCCATCTCGAAGGCCAACTTTCGGACCGGCCAGACCTGCTCACGAAGATGACGCCGACCTACCCGCCGGGCGCCAAGCGAATGCTTCGTGACAACGGCGTTTGGTCCGCCACCCTCAAGCAGCCTCACGTCGACTTGGTTACCGAGGGAATCGATGCGATTACTGCGGAAGGAATCCGCACCTCTGATGGAATTCTGCATGACGTAGACGTCATCGTCTTCGCAACCGGCTTCCACGCTTCGGATTACCTCGCACCGATAGAGGTGACCGGCCGCAGTGGCCGAGATCTCCACGAACACTGGGGCGGCGATGCACGGGCATACATGGGCATTACCGTGCCATCCTTCCCCAACCTCTTCATGTTGATGGGCCCTAACACGGGAGTCGTCGTCAACGGAAGCTCCCTCTACATGGCCGAGTGCGCGGCCGAATACACGGTCGCGTGCATCGGAGAGCTCTTGCGCACACGCAAGAAGACGATCGAGCCGCACCACGATGCGACGCAAGCGTTTTGCGAACGCGTCGACGCCGGCAACCTTCTACGCACGTGGGGCGTAGCGAAGACCCACACTTGGTATCGAAACAGCTTCGGGCGAGCAACCCAGGTATGGCCCTTTTCGCTACTGGAGTTCTATCAGTTGACCCGCGAACCGGATCTGACCGCATTCGACCTCGAGGGTGACTTGGCATGAGCGGAGGCATCGCTATGCGTACAACACTAGGTGGTGGTGCGGAAACTATGTCGCCAAACGGTTTCGGCCAGGCGGCCGCATTGCGCGTCGAGGCTCGCGAGCAGGTTGCAGAGAACATTATTTCGCTCACGTTGGCGGACCCCTCGGGGAACCGGCTTCCGCCCTGGACCCCCGGTTCGCACATCGATCTGATCCTTCCGAACGGGATGGCACGCCAGTACTCGCTGTGCGGAAACCGTTGGGATACATACCATTACCGCATCGCAGTCCTCAGAGAACCCAACGGCCGCGGCGGGTCCGAATGGATACACGCCAACGTCGATGAAGGGGACATCCTCGGCTACGGCGGACCGCGAAATCACTTCCCCATGGTTCCTGCCGAGCAGTACGTCTTCATCGCAGGCGGAATCGGCATAACACCGCTCATCTCGATGATCGAACAAGCGGTGCGCACTGGCCGTTCGTGGCGACTGCTTTTCGGAGGGCGTAGCCGCCAATCGATGGCATTCCTAGAGGAGCTGGAACGCTACACCGAGCACGTGCATATTGCTCCACAAGACGAGGTCGGGTTGCTCGATCTCGACGACTGGATCCCCGGTCTGGATCCCGGGACCAAGGTGTACTGCTGTGGTCCTACCGGACTGCTGGACGTGGTCGAATCAGCATGCCGGAAGTGTCCGCCCTATACGCTGCACACAGAGCGCTTCGAAGCGCCCGCACACGAGTCCTCGCAGGATCGTTCCTTCATCCTCAAACTCCAGCGCTCAGGAATCGAACTTGAAGTCGAGCCCGGAACGAGCACTCTCGATGCGCTGAGCGGCGCTGGAATCGGAATCATCTCGTCCTGCCGACAAGGGACCTGCGGGACGTGCGAAGTTCCGGTGGTAGATGGCATCCCTGACCACCGAGACAGCGTGCTCGACGAAGTTGACCGGCAGGCTGGTGATTGCATGATCGCCTGCGTCTCACGCGCTCACACACCGCAACTCACGCTCGACCTATGAACACAGATCGGAGCACAATGACGACCTCGACAACTCCCCCACAGTCCTTCTCGCGCAGCGACATTGATCCGTACTCCCTAGACAACCTCCTCGACCGATCACGAGTTCAACGCGAGGTAAGAGAAACTGCCCCTATCGTCTATCTGAACGAATACGGTGTGTACGCAACCGGACGTTACGACACGATCCGAGAGGTATTCGCGGACTGGCCGCACTACCAGGTAGGAGCGGGCGTTGGCCTCGCCAACTTTCACACGGAAAAGCCCTGGAGGCCTCCGGCAACTCCGACTGAGACCGACCCGCCCGAGCATGACGCCCCTCGAAGAGTCCTCACCGAGGTGCTCGGTATGCGCGCACTTCGCCGACTGCGCGAACAGTGGACCGAAGAGGCGGAGGAGGTCGTCGATCGCCTTCTTGCAGCAGGTGAGGATATCGACGCGATGGCCGACTTGGCATCCGCCTTTCCGCTGAAGGTATTTCCCGACGCAGTTGGACTACCCGCCGAGAATCGGAACAACCTGCTGGCCTACGGAGACCTTGTCTTCAACGCATTCGGCCCCCAAAACGAACACTTCCACAGCGGCGCAGCACGACTCACGGAACTCTCTCAGTGGGTGACAACGCTGTGCCAGAGAGAATCACTGAGTCCCGACGGTTTCGGAGCCAAAATATGGGAAGCCTCGGACCGCGGAGAACTCACAGCGGACCAAGCACCCTTGGTGGTCCGCTCACTTTTGTCCGCCGGCATCGACACGACTGTCCATGGAATTGCGGCCATCCTGCACGCTTTCGCCACCAATCCAGACGAGTGGCAACGACTCCGTAGCGAACCACAGCTGGCGCGCCGCGCCTTCGACGAAGCTGTCCGTTGGGCGTCCCCGCTACAGTTCGTTTTCCACACGACGTCAAAGCGTGTCGAACTCGAAGGGGTAGAACTCGACCAGCACAGCAAGGTTATGTTGCTCATCGGTGCAGGAAACCGTGATCCTCGACGGTGGGATGACGGAGACGAGTTCACTCTCACGCGCGATCCATCCGGTCACCTCGGATTCGGGATGGGCCTTCACCAATGCGTCGGCCAACACGTGGCGCGACTCGAAGCGGAAGCACTCCTGACCGTTCTAATCGACAAAGTCAGTCACATCGAGCTGGCGGGCACACCGCAGCGAGGAGTAAACAACACCCTACAAACATGGAAGACCCTCCCCATTCGATTGACGACCTAACCTCAATCTTGTACGAGAGGTTAGGTGCCGGCCTGATAGGTTCACCGATCAGGCCGGCACCGCCTGAAGGGTGCTCCGGGCGTGACAGGTCGACCCGTCTGCAGTCGAGATGCTGCCGGAACCAGCAAGCGAGATACCCGCCCATCCGCTTCACCTTGAGATTTCTGAAATCGGTGAGATGACGAACCACCCATCCGGCGCCGGTGGCCGCAGTGGAAGCCACCCACGTACGCAAGCATGACCTGCCTTGAGATTGCCCAGGGGTCTGAAGCCTTGCGGACGCGGAACTGCGGATCAGTTGCCCACCGTGCCTTCCCGCTCCCAGACAAGATGACGTGTACGTCGGTATCGCCGGGATGGCGTTGAAGGATCTCGCGAAGTGCCTCGGCATTGGATCGCGTCCGAAATCAGCTGCCACACCATCGAGCCCGCAACCTGGAAATCACAGCCGCTCAGTTTCTAGACAACCAACCAAGCCGCGAACGAGGCCTGAAACTACAAACCCTCACCCAATTTTCAAAACTCCGAGTCGGATCAACCATCAATCAGAAAATTCCTTCCGTTCAAGTATTGGGAAACTCTGTGGCGAGTGCATCGATGATCTGGGGTGTGCCGAGATCGGTTCGCCAGGTCACATACCACTCCGTCGCACATGGCGGCGAGATCGGTCGCCACGTTCGCCCCGGGGGTTGATAGCCCATGGACTCCACGCAAATCAGGACGGTGTCGCAGTCGTCGACTAGGTCTGCGCCCGTGGCTGCGCCGAACGTGGTGGTGCGACTCCACTTCGGTGCTTCTCCGGTCATTTCCAGAATGCTTTCGACGAAGCTGTTCCAGCGACTGAGGGCGCTGTCGATAGACACGATCGGGTACTGGACGAGCTCTGCGCGGTCTACGGCGTCGAATGCGGCCAGTGGGTGATCGTCGGAAATCACCACGATCACCGGTTCACGGGTGAGCAACCGAGTTTGCAATCCCGGTCCATGAATGGCCTCTCCAATTGCCAGGGTGAGGGATCCGCTCACGAGTCGGTCGCGAACCTGACTGTGCGGCAATGTTGTTTGATTGATGGCATGGTCCGGACACGATCGTCGGAGCGCCGAGAGCACTCGGCGCGGGACCGTGAGTGAGGGTTCGGAAACATGCACATACACAGCAGGATTGGCGGCGCCGGTTCGACGGGTCGCGTCAATGGCGTCAGCGATATCGACGAGTATGTGGCGTGCACGGGCAGCCAACAGGGTTCCCGCGGCCGTAGGAGCGACCGTGCGGCTGGTGCGATCGAACAGTTTCACGCCGATGCGGCGTTCGATTCGCAGGATCGCTTGGCTGAAAGCGGGCTGCGCGATGTGCACTCGCTCCGCCGCCCGGGTGAAGTTGCGTTCCGCCTCCAACGCAGCAACGTATTCGAGATCGCGCACGCTCATATCTAGCATGCTCACATGCTAGATCCAGTCGGATTAAGCGTTGGTAATCTCGTCCCGATCAGCCAAGAATTGTGGTGCCCAAAGGTTTACCGACGACACGCGCCACCGAGCGCTCGCGTCGAATGCCTACCTACCTTTCGTGAACGGGAGCTGAACAAATTGACGTATGACGTAGTTGATGCGCATGTGCATCTGTGGTCTGTCACCGACAACGCGTGGTATCCGGCATTGCAGAGTATGGCCGGCCAGCTAGAACTACCCGAGCTGTACAGCGACTTCCTACCTACCAACTATCTCGAGGCGGCCGGAGATTTCAAGGTCGACGCTTTCGTGCACGTGTCCGCCACCACGGCAACCCGCACCTACCTCGATGAGCAAGCTTGGGTCGAAGAACTCGCCGATCGCGCAGCACTGAACCTGGTGACGATCGGCACCATCGACCCCACACTGTCGGAGTCCGAGATCATTGCCGACCTCGAACGTCAGGCCCAGAGTGACCGATTCCGCGGAGTGCGCGTCCTCTACGACTTCCACCCCGACAGCACCGCGGCGAATGCTGTGCTGCAATGGCTCAACGACCGCAACCATGTATTCGACTTGGTCACACAGCCTCCGAACATGGCTGCGTGGCTACGCACTCTCGAGAGATACCCAGACGTAACGGTGGTCTTGGAGCACTGCGGTTGGCCCTCATCGACCACAGGCGCTGATCGCGACCACTGGGCAGAGGCAATGCGCGCCTGCGCGGAGCGCACCAACGCATTGTGCAAGATCTCCGGGCTGGGGATGGTGACCGGCGACCTGTCGTCGGCAGCACTGCGACCATGGGTCGAAGGTGCGATCGAGGTATTCGGTTGGGACCGAGTCACTTTCGGATCGAACACGCCGATCGAAACAATGGCCGGTTCCTACAGTCAGTTCATCGAATCGCTGCGCGCGATTGTCGGCGAATCATCGGACCGGGAGCTTCGTTCGTTCTACTCCGACAATGCTCGCCGCTACTACAAAATTTGAGAAGGGAGGGCACATGACCCAATTCGAAGGGAAAGTTGCGCTCATCACCGGCGCGGCGAGGGGACAGGGACGCGCCCATGCCCAGGCCCTCGCAGAAGGCGGCGCGACGATCATCGCGATCGACTGCTGCACGGACGTGGACACGATTCCGTACCCACTCGCCCGCACGGAAGACCTGAAGGAAACGGAACGTCTCGTCGAAGCAGCCGGATCTCATTGCATCACAATGGAAATAGATACCCGCGACAGCGGCGGCATACGAGCTGCCGTCAGCCGAAGCATCTCAGAATTCGGACGGCTCGACATCTGCATCGCGAACGCGGGCGTGGTGAGTTTCGGGAAGATCGCGGACCTGACCGACGTTCAATGGGCCACCATGATCGACATCAACCTCACCGGGGTGTTCAATACTCTTCGGGCTGCTGCGCCCCCGATGATCGAGCAAGGTTTCGGCCGCATCATCACGGTCGCATCGATGGGCGGTAGAGCGGGCACGCCGAATCTCGGGCACTACTCCGCCGCTAAGTGGGGAGTGATCGGACTGACGAAATCCCTGGCCCTCGAGACCGCAGGGAGTGGAGTTACCGCGAACACCGTATGCCCGGGAACCGTCTCCACGAACATGGTCCACAACCAGGCGATGTACTCGCTGTTCGCACCGGACATCGACAACCCGACCAAGGAACAGGTGGCCGGTCGATACGCCGGCCTCAATCCCATGCGAGTGCCCTGGAGCGAGGTATCCGACGTTACGGCCGCCGTCTTGTACCTCGCCTCCGATCAGGCACGGCATGTATCCGGAACGACCCTCGAAATCAGCGCTGGTGTATCCGCACGCCTCCCGTGAGATCACATTGACAGTCAGCGCATTCCACCCCACCGGGTGAGTCGCGATGTTGCGCCCGCTGCGTGGGGTGAGCTGGCCATCTCAACCCACCCCGCGCAGCACACCCGCCAAATACAGCCGCACACACTGATCAGCAAGTCGCTCCAACGGATACACCGTCGACGGCTCGAAGCACCGCACGGTGAGCCAAAGCCCGTCGCGAATCAATCGGAAGGCGACCCGGACATCCAACTGCCCGTCGAAGTCCCCTGCCTTACAGCCTCTTTCGAGAGTCGAAAGCCAATACTGTTGCAGCGAAAAGGTACGGGACTGGAAGTTCTCGTCAACGTCGCACGCGCGGAGGATCCGCGAGTCTTGCGCATAGATCGTCGAGGCCTGTGGATGACGATGCGTCACCGCAAGGAAGTGCGAATGAGGTGTTCGAGTTCCGCTCCAGCATCTAGGACAGCGTCGTCGAGCACGCGATACTCCGCGATCAGTTCGTCGAGGTAGCGAACCACAATCGCAGCCGCAATCGCCTCTTTGGTCGGAAAATAGTGGTAGAGGCTCCCGGGCTCTTCGAGCCATCACTACCTGGACAAAGGTGTGAGGAGACGCACCCTAGGATGGTGAAACCCGTCCTGACCGCATCCGAAAGGCGTTGCACGTGAGCGCGAACGAAATTTTCAATCCCTTCGCCTTTGAGGGCCTGACCTATGACGACGTACTGCTGTTGCCCGGCTCGACCGACGTCATCCCCTCTGAAGCGGATACGAGCACGCGCCTGAGCCGCCGCATCAACATCAACGTCCCGATCCTCTCCGCCGCGATGGACACCGTCACGGAGGCGCCGATGGCGATCGCCCTGGCCCGACTGGGCGGCATCGGCATCATTCACCGCAACATCTCGATCGAGAACCAGGCCCGCCAGGTGGACCAGGTCAAGCGTTCGGAATCGGGCATGATCTCCGACCCGGTGACGATCGCCCCGGACGCGACGCTGCAGGACCTGGACGATCTGTGCGCGCACTACCACGTCTCCGGTCTGCCGGTCGTGGACGAGGACCGAAAGCTGTTGGGCATCATCACCAACCGCGACACCCGTTTCGTCCCGCGCACCGAGTGGCCCACCACCAAAATCGACGAGAAGATGACCTCCATGCCGTTGATCACGGCTCCGGTGGGCACGTCCCGCGACGCCGTTCTGGAGCTGCTGGCTAAGCACCGCATCGAGAAGCTGCCGCTGGTGGACGCGAACAACGTCCTGCAGGGCCTCATCACCGTCAAGGATTTCGACAAGGCCGAGGATTACCCGCTTGCCACCAAGGACGACGAGGGCCGTTTGCGCGTCGGCGCCGCCGTGGGCTTCTTCGGCGAGGGCTACGACCGTGCCATGACGCTCGTGGAAGCCGGTGTAGACGTTCTGGTCGTGGACACCGCCAACGGCCATAGCCAGGGCGTGCTGGACATGATCGCGCGCCTGAAGAAGGATCCGGCCGCCGCGCACGTGGACGTCATCGGCGGACAGGCCGCCACCCGCGAGGGCGCCCAGGCGCTCATCGACGCCGGCGCCGACGCGATCAAGGTCGGCGTGGGCCCGGGCTCCATCTGCACCACCCGCATCGTCGCCGGCGTGGGTGTCCCACAGGTCACCGCGATCTACGAGTGCGCGAAGGCCGCAATCCCCGCAGGCGTCCCGGTCATCGCCGACGGAGGCCTGCAGTACTCGGGCGACATCGGCAAGGCTCTCGTCGCCGGTGCCGACTCCGTCATGCTCGGCTCGCTGCTGGCCGGAACGCAGCAGTCTCCGGGTGACCTGATTTTCGTCAACGGCCGCCAGTTCAAGACCTACCGCGGCATGGGCTCGCTGGGCGCCATGCAGACGCGTGGGAAGAACACGTCCTACTCCAAGGACCGTTACTTCCAGGCGGATGTCCCGTCCGACGAGAAGTTGATCCCCGAGGGCATCGAGGGTCAGGTTCCTTACCGCGGACCGCTCTCCTCCGTCGTTCACCAGCTGG
Source organism: Rhodococcus sp. OK302 (assembly GCF_002245895.1). Classification (NCBI taxonomy): domain Bacteria; kingdom Bacillati; phylum Actinomycetota; class Actinomycetes; order Mycobacteriales; family Nocardiaceae; genus Rhodococcus; species Rhodococcus sp. OK302. The sequence continues at coordinate 456,373 of NZ_NPJZ01000002.1, read as the reverse complement.
TGGGCGGCCTGCGCCAGACCATGTTCTATGTGGGTGGCCACACGGTGCCGGAGCTGAAGGCCCGCGGCAAGTTCGTCCGCATCACCGCGGCCGGTCTGAAGGAATCGCACCCGCATGACATCGCGATGACTGTCGAGGCACCGAATTACCACCGGTGACACGCGGCGCCCGATCTGGTCCGACGGTTGCAGGATGAATGCCCCGATGCCGCGCTCGCGCAGGTGGGAGCGAATGGTGCGAGAAGAGTAGGCCTCGTCTGCGCGGACCCGGTCCGGCTTCGTGCGAGGTCGACCGGGTCCGTGGCGGGTGATCCGCAGGTGGTTCATCAGATCGAGTCGCAAGTGCCCAGACCATCACCCGGATGGGCCAACTGCAACATGTCGTCACGACAACAGGACCCGAATGGGTTATGCCTAGCAATAACCACGCACGGTGTTCGGCGACCGCCAACACGCGTGCAAGCGCACGCGGGCAAGACAATCCACCAAACAACAACCACACCCCGGACCATCGGGTTGCAACGCGCAGCCGCGCAGTTAGTGGCCCATGCACCAGCTCTGAAAACCACCGGCCACATCGGAATGATCTGCAACATCCTCGAACAAACCGGAATCGAAACCACTCGATGGACAGGCCGAGACATCGCCCGTGAACTGACCAAGGACACCCAAACCCGCGGCTGGGTATGGCCTGCGCAACTAACTCGCCCCGGCGCCTTTCTGCGATGGAGACTCGCCCAGATCGACTGGGCGACAACCACCCCTGCAGAACGCGCCAACGAACACGATCACTCTCGCCGTGCCGAACAAACCGCCCGACGAGCACTCGATTTCCACTACCGGTGGCAACCCAGTGGCGATGGAATGAGGGTGCGCGCCAGCACCGGACTACGGCGCGCCACCCAAACCAAAACAGACTGTTCGCATTACTGTTCAGGCATGCACAAACGGATTGCAGGACTGATGGCGTGTGTCGGTGTTGTCATGGCTGTGACCGGCCCGGCTCAGGCCAACGCCCAACCGCTGGGCGACGTGGCAGCAGTATCGGCTGCGTTGCAGTCCGCAGCGATGCCGATCAGTACCCGAACTGCAGCGTCAGTCGCGACGACGCTCTCGCGGATCGCCGGCGGGGCTCCTCGATACAACTATTTTCCGAGGTCCGTGCACCTGGTAGAAGGACAGGCCCAGCCTTTCCTGTACGACACGGCGGCGGCCGATTGTCTGCCGAGCGGATTTGGCAGCGACAACTACTCGGTCGGCATTGCCCAAGCGATTGCGGGTCCCGCGGTCGACGAGAGTCTGCCGGTGCCGATCATCGCTCCGGGCCAGGTGAATGTGTTTTTCAGCGCCATGAACACGGCGATGTCCTCGCCCCGCCAAGCTGACCTGCTCGAGGTTGCGTGGGTCAATCTGAGCACCATGGCATCCGGACGTGCGCCGCTCCATCAGCAGCGCCCGGCTGATTACGTCGTGACTCTGTCCAACACGCTCGACACGGGCCGAGGCACCGTCGTGTTCGTGGTTTTCGGTAGCGTGCTCGACAATACGAGCAATGGGTTGCCGCCGTGTGACTTTGCGCCGGTGGTCGGCGTCGTCCAGACGTGACTGCGTCCAGGTTTCTGTGGGGCGCAGCGATTTTCAGTCTCGATTGAGTCGGGAACGTACTTCCGACATCTTGGCGTGTAGTTCGTCCTCACTGAGGGCACTGTCACGTTGCCTGAAAAACGTTGCCGCGAAACCTGTTTTGGGTATGCTGTTCCGGTATACCGCCGGTCCGTTCACTGTCAGGCAGCGGCGTCGGTCGCGGTGACTTCCTGCCAGACCGCGAAACGGTCGGCCATCTCGGTACGCCACTCGACCGCGGTCAGCAGGTGTCGGCGTGGCCGGAAATGCGGCGAAATACCCGAGAAAGCGGAGAGAAGCGTTGCGCGTGCCCGGCTGAGGTGAAGCGTTTCATCGCCCGCTCCCGCTGTCGGGCGGGTTGATGGGAATTCTCGGCCCGGTTGCTGAAAATACTTCGACTGCCGATGCTCCACCGATGACAGCATCTCGCGATGGGCCACCCCGTAGCTACCCAGCTTGAGTTCCTAACAACAGTCAAGCGACATCGAGCCTCGTAGACTCGAAATCGGTGGGCCGGGATGTTGGAGCGCTCGGCGACTCCTGTTGCTCCCGACCCGCCCTCACCTTCAGCCGCTTCGACTGACGTTGGTGAGCAGCCTTCTCGCGAATCTTCGGGTCAACCAGGTGGTGTTCACGGACGATGCTGAGGCCCTCCGCGGGTGTGATGATGCGGCCGTCGGTATCGCGCAACACGTAATACTCTCCGGCGCGCCAGCAGGCGGCGATCCGGGTCAGCAGCGTGGTCGCGATGTGGCAGATCGCGGAGTCGTGGTGACGTTCGGAGTTCCTGAGCCGGACATACTTCACCGCGAGCTGCGGGTCCGTCTTGCGGGCGTGGTCGGCGGCATTGAACAAGGCCTCCCGCAGAAGTGGGTCCCCGGCCTTGGTCAGCCCGTATTGGTGGTTGTGCAGTCCGGACTGGCTGACCTTGGGGACCAGCCCGGAGTAGGCACGGATCGCAGCGAGACTGGGAAACCGGTGCGGGTCACCGATCCGGCCGGCGACGACAGCGGAATTGACCGGCCCCATCCCCGGCGCGGAAGCGATAATCCCTGTCGGGTCGGCTTCCTCGTAGAGATCGGCGATCCGCTCGTCGAGATCCTCGACCTGCTCGGTGAGCACTCGGGCCTGCAGTGCCTCGACCGCGATGTCGGCGGCGAGTTCGGCGAAGTCGATGCCGTCAGGACCCCACAGTTCGAGTGATTCGCGCGCCGCTGCCAGCAGCGTTCGGGCGTGTTCGTCGCGCCAGGCTCCGCGGGAATACCGGATCAGGAATCGGGTCAGACGAGCGGGGCCCAGACGCAGGATGCTGGTGGGGTCGGCGTAGCGGATCAGTACGGCGAGTGCACATTTGCCGTACTTGCTGCCCAAGGCGTCGTACCAGCTGGGGCCGAGCAGTTCGAGTTGCGCATCCAGTCGTTGGTAGATCGCGGTGCGCCGCTTGACGATCGACGATCGCATCTTGACCGCTCTGCGCAGCGGGTTGGCGGGTCCGTCGCTGGTGTGCTCGCGCAGTCCTTCTCCGATGGAGCAGCGGTAGCCGGGCGAGCAGTTTGGAGTCGAGGTGGTCGTTCTTGGTGTGTTTGGAGTAGTAGGCCCGCAGGTCAGCGGACTGTGTGGTGGGCACCATGACGATGGTGGCACCGCGGCGGCGGAACCACGAGGCGACCGGTGCCCACGCGTTGCGGGTCGGCTCCAACACGACGGTCACGGCGTCTTCTTGGTTGAGTCCGATTGCAGTCCAAAGCTTTTCGAGGTCTGTTGGTCGGGTGAAGAACTTTTTGCCGGTCCACATGTAGGTGCCATCTGGGCGTGCGAGCGAGGCTTGATGCGCTGCCCGGCAGGCGAGGTAGATTCCGAGGGTGAGGTTCATGTGCTGTGCCTTTCTGTTCGGGAGAACGTCGACGACAAGCCCGGAACGGGGGACGGCATTGCCCAGACATTCGGTAAGCAGGAGTCCGTCTTCACGAGGCAGCTCCAAGTTCCCGAACAGGGACACCGATCCGACCCGGGCGGGTCCGCGGGCGAACACTCAAACTTCGGGAATCGCCTTGCGCTCCAGTCGGTGTTTCGTTCGTCTCGTGGGCCCTCACCCAATCTAAATGTCGGTGACAATCACCCGCGGCACATACTCCAGCCTTGTGAGCAGCCGGCGGAAGAATCGCTTGGCTGCCAAAGCGTTTCGGTGTGACTGAACCAGCACATCGAGCACGTTACCGTCCTGGTCGACCGCCCGCCACAGGTAATGCTGGGTACCGTTGATGCGGATGAAGACCTCGTCGAGATGCCATGTGTCACCGGGCCGAGACTGCCGCCCGCGCAGCCCGTTGTCGTAGGCCTGCCCGAACTTGGCGCACCACCGCCGGATCGTCTCGTAGCTCACCACGACACCGCGTTCAAGCATCATCTCCTCGACTTCACGGAAGCCCGCCTGCAGACCCCGAGTGTTTCGCACGCCCCGAACCCCACTGCGAAAACTGCGCTGGCGCCAGGTGACGAACCCGCAAGTCCTACAAGTGCATTCACCATTCCTGCCAGTGTTGCTGCAACCAACCCGTTTACTTCTTGGCTATGGGAACAGTCAAGAGTGTCCCGTGGACCGTAAAGGGGATACTTACGGAATTCTTCAGCCACGTCGAGCGTTCCGACTGAGTCGGCCGCGATGAGACCATGGCCGAAAAGCCAGTGCATGTCACGGCGCAACAAGAGCTTGCCCTCGTTGTCATGACCGCTGGGCACCGAAGCGGTAGGACCAGGAACGGAGCCCCAGCCCGAACTGGTTCGAGAGAGGGCGCCAAACGCCCACACACACCGCCGACGCCTATTCTCTTCGGACACTGGACTCGCTACCTGCCGCGCAATGACCTCACTGTCGAGATCGATGTCAGAAAGTCCCAGGAATATCGAGAATCTGTGTGCCGGTTTCCTTTTCGAGTACAACCCACAAGTCGTCCCGGTCCACGAGCAGATCGATGTCGGTCACCAAGTAGTCGCTAGGCCGTGTAGCCGAATGCGTACGATCGCCGCCAACGGCGAACAACGCGAGGCACGCGTGGGTGTGCGACATTTCGTGCCGCGCCCAGTATCTGATGCCATCGAATCCGGCAGCGCGGAACGCCTCTGCCCACCGTTGGGTCAGGTCGTAGTCGACGGTGGTGTTGATCTCGGACGTCATTCCGAACTCGATGGCCATGTTCGAGGTAACGTCGGCAATCTGTATGTCACGGCCAACCGCCACCGCGGACAATGCGCGGCCGTCGATTTCAGTCCGAGGGATGTACCGGATTCCGACCCAGCATTCGAGCAGCGTTATCAGTTCCGATTCCGCTGTATAGCAGGTCCCATACGGGCCAGCGAGGTCGAACCGCCCCTGCAAACTGCTCCCGAACCACCATGCACCCAAGCCGTCCTTGTGCGTCCGATACAGCACCGTCCCAGCCGACACCGTCAGCACAGGAAACCGTCCCCGGAGTTGATCCGGGGACGGTGGTTCACTCAAATGCTGGACAGCCCGAGTGGCGCTCACGCAGACAGCCTTTCTGCCGCTCGCCGCGCCAGCGTCACCACCAACGGATAGTCGCCGTCTATCAGCGCCGCACGCGGCGTTCGCCGGTCCAACTCGCTCTGCTCCGTCGACATCCACGATGCAATGGTCCACGGCTGCGCATCGGCCGACGCCCACGCTTTGAGGACCTCCTTGACGCCTGCGATCGGAACATGTGGAGCTGAATCGGTCAAACCGCCGGACCAGTACCCGGACGTTCCATCGGCAGCGGAGAGGCGCAGTACGCGAGAATCCTTGACCGCCTGGCTGAGGTTCTGCTTCGACCAGCTCGTTGCGTCGAGCATCTGCTTGTGGGTGAGAATCGCACCGATATGGTTCTCCCACACCCGGCGAGCACGCAGGCTGGACAGGACGTTCTTCACGCCCGCAGCGACGTACTTGGCGTCGTCGGCGTCGAGCTGCTCCGCCGCCATTCCCAGGGCGTCCAGCTGGTCGTCCACGACCTTTTTCAATGGTGTGCTCATGCAGACCATCATCCTCGGTCAACCAGGTCAAGTCAATGAGTCAAGTCAATGAGTCAACGCGTTAGCCAATCGCAGGCCGGCCACATCTAGCATTCGAGGCCCTAGCCGATCACCGGCCAGGGCCCCAGCCAGGCTTACGCACGTGATGAATGTGGTTGCAGGCCAGAAATGTACGCATAGCCAGAGATTTTCCGGCGCACCAGTCCCCGCCCTTCCCGGCGCAGCTTGCCGGTCCGCTGCATGCTCGCCGACGGCGAGAAGCCGCGTCACAAGAGATCCACCTGTAGAAAGAGGCGAACTGCCAAGTAAGTCCGTAGCCTGCTGAGCTAGCCTGTCCTCGAGCCGATCCCGAGTTCAATCGCTCATTTTGTCGGTTGCATCGCACAACCTCGGATCGAAGCAACCTTACGATTCATAACGTGACGGACTACCTGACGAAAAAGTAACCCTTTCGGCCCCGTCATATTTACCCCGTGCTCGCGATAGAAGGCGTCCGGGTCGTCGTATACGCCGAGGTCACGGTTCACCCCGGTCTTCTGGATAGCGGTATCGGTGCCGCACCACGCAACTGGCGGGTTGTCGATGTTCTCGGTGCCGGCGCCGTAGCCGAGGAACGCACCGCCGGTTGCGACCGTACTCCGCAAACCTTCGAGATAACCCACGTCGAGAATCACTCCCTCCAGTCCGACCCAGCGATCCTCGAACTCGACCTCCGCCCAACTGTGAAGGATGTTCTCCGGTGCGAGGCGGTAAGCGAATCCATTGACCACGCCTTTCTGCAAGCGTTTGTGAATGGTGGCGCCGTGGAACCGACAAGGTATATCGGCGGCCCGAAATAGGGCCATCAACAGCGATGTCTTGGTATTGCACTGACCGTAGCCGTCAGCAAGCACCGTGGAGGCAGGTACCTCGTCCGAGACGTTGTAGCCAAAAGCGATCTCGTCGCGGACAAAGTCGTAAACCGCACCGATGCGGTCACCATAGGGAAGCTCACGCCACCCGCGGGCTAAAACTAGAGTCTGGATCGAGCTGTGGTTGTAGTCGAGTATCGACGTGGGGCGCAGGTGGTTGACCATGTGTCCAGGCTAAGTTCCGTATGTCCGGGTGGCTTGAACTTTACGGCTGATCTCTCCGTCGTGCTCTTGCTCGGTCAGTGTCTCGTTGAAGTGTCTTCAGGCCATGCGTCGCGCAGCTTCATCTCGAACATGACCGAGGGGTTGAGACCGAAATTCGTCTTGAACGCCCGGCTCAGGTGAGCAGAATCGCTGAACCCCGCCGCGACTGCCGCCTGCGTGAGGTTTGAACCTCCTGCCACGTGCTCGGCTGCCCGTCTCAGCCGGATCCATAATCCATATCGACGAAAAGGTATGCCGACTTCACCGGTGAACAGGTGGGTCAACCGCGAGGGGGAAATGTGAGCTTCGGCTGCTGCTTGTCCGAGGCTAGGTTTCGAACTCGCGGTGCGCTCTAGATATCGCAGCGCAGAGCGCACGGGTACCGACAGCTGAGCAACCCTTTCTACTACCGCCGGATCAACCGCCCGAATCAGGCTATCGATCACGACCACGGCATCAGAAGTATCGGCCGACTTGGCCAAGACCGGCATCAGCGCCCGTTCCAACTCCAGCCCCGTCATTCGTCCGGCGATGGTGTTGAGACCTCTGCCCCTCGGGCCGAAGGGCTCGACGAGCATCAGTAACAGCCGCTGCGGACCGCAACGCAATCTGTGTTCCACCCCACTCGGTATCAGCGCCGCGGAGGTGCGCTTCTCCTTCCCTTCGAGTTCGAGTACGAATGGTTCGTCCGGCGATATCATCAGTTGCACAGCGTGGTGCGCGTGATAATCCGCATCGCCGCCAGGCCCTCGATACAGAACTGCCCCGGGAGTCATCGTTAGCAGTCCATCCCAGGGAGCCTGCGGAACAAATCGCATCGACGTCATAGAGAGAAACCTGCTCCTATTCGCGGGCATTGTCGGCGATCGAACTCAGACCACCAGGACTCGACCATGATGTCAGTATCCAATGAGCGAATATTCTTGGTCTCAACACGTCAACGCATCACTACTGGTGACATGATGCGTGATCGTGGAGGCATGGATGGGCAACAAGGCGCTCGGGTTCACTGTGGAACAAGAGAACACGATCTGGGAGATGTGGCGTCGAGGCGAGTCGCTGAGTGAGGCCGGTCGGGCCATCGGGGAGAGCGTCCCTCAGATCGGCCGGTTCCTGCGTAAATCCGGCGGTATCCGGCCGCTCCCACGTCGTCGGCGAGCATCGAATCTCACGGCCGGCGAGCGTGAAGAGATTTCCCGTGGGATCGCCGCAGGTGACAGCGCTCGGACGATCGCCGACAAACTCGGAAGATCCCCGTCCACGATCGCGCGGGAGATCGCTCGCAACGGCGGCCGCGAACACTATCGGGCGGTGGACGCGGATGCCGCGGCGTATGTCCGTGCCCGCCGCCCTCAAGCCTCGACCCTCTCTACCAGGCATTTTCTTCGGGAGATCGTCACGGGGAAGCTGAGCGAGCAGTGGTCACCGCAGCAGATCTCGGCCTGGATCCGGCGCGAGTACCCGGACGATCCGCAGATGTGGGTTTCGCACGAGACGATCTACCGTTGCCTCTACATACCGTCACGACAAGTATTCGACGACACAAAATTTCACGAACTGCATACTGATCGGCGGATCCGCCGACCTCGCGGGAAGAAACGCTCCCACGGGCGCGGACAGATACGGAACAGGGTCTCCATCGATCACCGCAGCTCCGCGGCCGGCGATCGTAGCGAGCCCGGACACCTCGAAGGTGATCTCGTGTTCGGTACCCGCCCGTCGGCGGTCGCGACGCTGGTGGATCGACAATCCCGCGTCACGCATGTGGTGGCATTGCCGGACGGGTACCGGGCCGAGACGGTAGCGGAAGCCTTGATTGCCTACCTGCGCCGGTTGCCGGCGCATCTGCGTCGGTCGCTGACCTGGGATCGGGGACTGGAAATGGCCGCGCATGAGCGCATCACTGCAGCTCTCGACCTGCCCGTCTACTTTTGCGCTTCGCATCATCCGTGGCAACGCGGGACGAACGAGAATCTCAATAGTCTTTGTCAAGCCGCGTGAGCTTGAGTTCGCCGTCGATAGGGTTGGTGGTCGCGGAGCATTGCCCAGATCACGTTGACCCTGCGTCGGGCGAGCGCGAGGACGGATTGTGTGTGATTCTTGCCTTCGGATCGCTTCTTTTCGTAGTACGCGCGCGAATCCGGGCAGTATCGTGCGGCGCTCTGCGCCGCCAGGAAACTAGCACGCAGCAGCCTCCTGTCGTATCGGCGCGGACGATGATGGTTACCGCTGATCCGGCCAGAATCGCGTGGAACAGGTGCCAGACCGGCAATCCCGGCTAGACGATCGGCGCTCTCGATACCCGACAGGCCACCACCGATCGCAGCGAGGAACTCGGCGGCGAGCCGCGGACCGAAACCCGGGAGGCTGAGCAGGATCTCCGCGTCCTCATGTTGCCGGAACAAGGCCTCAATCTCGTGATCAACGTGCGCCACGTTCTCGTGCAGACGCAGAACCTCCTGGGACAGTTCAGAGACGATGCGTGAAGCTATGTCCTGTGATCGAACGACCGTGTGTTGCGCGTGCGCCACCCTGACAGCGGTCTCTGCGATCAGCTCTCCCTTACTCGCGCCGGCTTTGACCAACCACGCCGCTACGCGTCTCGTCCCGGCCCTACGTAACTGATCTGGTGTCTGATATCTCGTCAGCAGGACCAAGGCGCTCTTGTTGTTGGCATAGTCGAAAGCGGCTTCGAGACAAGGAAAGTACTCCAACAGCGTCGCCCGCAGTCGATTCAACGCCCGAGTCCGGTCGATCACCAGATCCGCACGCCGCGCCGTCAACAACCGAAGGTTCGCGCTGATCTCGTCCCCGTGTCGGAGCGGCTGAAGGTCCCGTCGCATCCGGGCTTGATCCGCGATGACCGCCGCGTCCTTGGCATCAGTCTTCCCGTCGCCGCGATACGTACTCGCGGCGTGGTGAACCGTCTTGCCCGGGATGTAAAGCAGTTCCTCGTCGTGCATGGTGAGCAGTTCGATCATCAACGCCGCTCCACCGTGATTCAGATCCGTTGCCCACGTCACTGCATCCACCTCGAGTGCGTGCACGTTCGCGATCAATGTGAGCAAGCTGCTCTCGTCGTTCGCCACCCGACGCGAAAACAGCTGCCTGCCGTCTTCGTCGATCACGACGCAGTGATGGTGACTCTTGCCCGCATCGATTCCAGCCCACACCCTGACCACCATGCTCTCCCTCCGTCAGCGCGGAAGTGAACCGTCCCCGATGCGAACGACCATGCCAGCAGTTCCTTACCAAGCGATGGATCGCGACTCTCAATCAGTGGTCAAGCCGTTGCGAGGCGCCGGGCGGCCAATCTCGTTGAGCCGTCCTCACGGCGGCAAACACAAATGAGCCATACCCGACGTCTCCGGGCCGGTCGAGAACCTACGACGTCCCCGATCCGCACCCTTCCACCGTAAGGAACACGAATGGGCTCCTTCGCCAGTACCTGCGCAAGAACGCTGACCTGCGTACTTTCAGCCAGGAGGACCTGAATGTGATCGTGGCCCGACTTAACGATCGGCCTCGGCGGGTGCTCGACTGGGATAGTCCACGACAACGAGAAGACCAGGTGCTCGGTTCCTCCGCAGTCGGATAGCAAGGCCGGCCATAACGGCGGTTGGCATGATGGTGGGCATGGCTGCTACCGGACTTCCCGAACTCGATGTCGCCCGGATCGTGAAGTATTGCGCCATTAGAGTTCCCGATCGCCTGCGACATGAGATTCGGGTCGAATGCGACATCGCGCCGCGCCATGTCACGATCTGCGAATGCCGGCCGCCGTGGCGGGAGGACCTCGGTCCGGAGTGGACGCGTTTCCCGATTGCCCGGCTGCATTTCACGAAGAAAACCGGGTTGTGGACTTTGTATTGGCGGGATCGGCACCTCAAATTTCACCGTTACCAGTTCTTGGATCCGAGCCCTCATGTTCAGGATTTGCTCGATCACATCGAAAACGGTGGGGATCCGATCTTCTGGGGTTGATCCGTTATCGTCGGTGATGCGTTGACCTATTGAGACCAAGACTCTATTCCGACAAACCAGCTTCGGCCCGCTCTCAACTCATCCACGTGAGGGAGTGGCCACATCACCGGAGGCGGGCGCCCCACCGACTCAGCCGCCCTGCCATGCCCCAGCCTCCCGGCACCGCCCGTAACCGCAGACCTTCCCGCCGGCAGGCGCGACCACATTCGACGACGCTGTACCGGCGGTAACGTAAGGATTCTCACCAGGCAATACGAAAGGGAAACGAAATGGGTACTGCCGCAAGGATTTCATCGTGTTTGATGCACGTGTCCAACCTTGACCGTTCCGTGAACTTCTACCGCGACGTGTTCCACTGCACGGTCACGATTCACGAGTCGGACGCCGCCCTTCTTCTGACGCCGAGCGGCTTCCAGATGTACTTACGCGCGCACGATGCGGGACGGGGACGCGAGATCGGCGATGTCGGCGTTGATCAGATCATCTGGTCCGCCGACAGCGAAGAAGAACTGCGACTGATCGAACAACGGCTGCGCATCCACTATCCCAGTACGTACTCGAACACACAGGACGGGATCCGTTTTGTCGACGGCATCGACCCGGACAACATTCGTGTACTGATCACCTATCCGACTCCCGAACAGCTACCACGCAACGTTATCGACAGACGATTCCGGTGACGGGCATAGGCCATTCGTTCACCTGGCCGGGGAGAACCTCACGCAGAGCAACTCCTGGACAGCCATGTGTGGGACACATCAGCGCTTCGGTTGCGCAGCAACAGGATTCGCACTATATTCCGCGATCGTCACTCAACATCGTGGATCGCTGACGGCGACATACACGGGGGTACCTAGGCTCGAGTCGAGATGACTGTGCGGGCCACCCGCACACAGGAAAGATCCCCGCCGTGACCGTTTCCAGGTGTGCGCCGACTACGTATTCACAGGTGGAGCAGGCAATTTCGCTACCGTGAGCAACACCGTGGATGCCTCGAGCGCTTCGAGCGCATGCCGCGAATCGGGCACGATAATCAGATCCCCAGGCGAACCTTCCCAAGCTTCACCCCCCGAGGTCAACCGAACGCGACCATGCAGAACATGGACCGTGGCTTCGCCCGGGTTCTCGTGCTCGTCGAGTTTCTGACCCGCAGCGAGCGCGATCAAAGTTTGACGCAGGACGTGTTCATGGCCCCCGTATACGGTGCTGGCACTGCGCCCGGCCGCCGCACGCTCTGCGCGGGCGAGCTGTTCCCGTCCCAGTGCCGTCAAAGACATTTTCTTCATTCGCACTCCATCAGTTGTCTATCAGGACAGGACTACAAGGACTGCCGGTACCCGAAGAATTGATGGTCGGTGGTGTTCCTTTTCGGAACCCTCCGTGTTCGGATCCTCCATGCATCACTCACCCTGATCGCGAGCCACCATCACGATCGGGTACCCCGCAGACAGGGGTGGACACCCAATCACCTACCAGCAGCGGCTGACGCGGTGTCGGTGATCTACCGCGATGCGACGGTGCGACACCCAGGCAGTCCCGGCTCGGACTTTGGTCACCTGCTCGAAGATCTCGAACCAAACCCTGGACGGGGCTCGGACGCGGTCCTACCGTGGATGCGGCGGGTCAGTCATGAGGGGCAGCTCGGCATGGCTAGTGGGTCTCTGTGTTGTGTGCTCAATGCAGATGACGTTGGAGGAACCCTGACTCTATCGATCGCCCGAGTCGGGGCCCCGCCATCCATACGAGCCCGTCACCTGCCCGGAAACCGGATAAACTTTGAAGTGCGGCGACGCTCCGCGTGTCGAGGGGTCTACCGCGGATGGCCTGCCCGTCCGGCTGGCGTTCGTCGGGGGTGGGCCATTCCAACCGTGTCGAAACGTAAAATTGATGCTCGCACGCATCCGGTTCAGCGTGCTGACCGTGCGAGCTTCCGACTTGAGCCCGCAGGGTCCACAAACGATAAAATGCCCCGACCTTGCGATGAGATTGCGTTGTGCCCGCCGGACCGGAACGGATGTAGTCAGCGAAGCGACCGGTAGGTAAGGGCGGGCTGCTCCCATGTCACGCACTTTCGAGGAGAGGGTTAGTTGTTGGTCGGCGTTGAGAGGGACTACTGACCTCGGCGCCTCTCAACCTGCCCTACCCAGGTCAACAGGCATCACATACGAGAACTGGCCTGGCACAACAAGTAACAAATGCCCCGCTCGGCCCGTCAGGATGAGCGGGACTTTCGGGGTGCCAGCATCAATCTGTCAGTTTCGACATCTCAGCTTCACCCACTAGAGAGCGCAACAACCGCCGTCACCACAGCACCAGCGGCAGAACCAAGAGATCGACATCCCAGATCGATATCGCGTCCAAGTCGACAACACCGGCCACACACCCGACTACCGTTCAACCACATGGGGACCACCTTCCACGGACCCAACCCGTGGCCACACATCACCCGCGCCATCCGCACACGAGGCACACGCCACGCAGCCATTGCCTACCTCGACCAGAACGCACCCGAACAACTCCCACTGCGCGCCGGCGACGTCCTCGTCGTCAACGCCTCCAAAGCAGCGATCCGCGCGCACGCCACCTCCCCCATAGCCCTCGCCCACTACCTCGGCAAAGGCGTCCGGGTTCTGTCCTGCCCCACCTTGCATGCGAAGGTGATCGCCACCAGCCGGCGAGCAGTGATCGGCTCCGCGAACGCAACCATCAACTCCACCTTCGCCGACGACGCCGTCATCATCACCGACGACCCTGACATCATCACCTCAGTACGGAAGTTCATCGACAATCTCGACGACCTCACCGAAGTCGACCACATATTCATCGACAACGCCGCCCGTGAATGGGCGATCGGCCGCGCCGTACCCATTCCAGGGGTAGCCGGCCGAATCCGCAACCCCGACAACGACTTTCTACCCACACCGATCGCCCGGATGTTCGTCAAGCATGTCGTCGACTACGAGCCCAGCCCCACCGAACGACACCTGATCCACGAGCAGCAGCCGCGGCTACCGGCCACGACAGGACCGGTAGCGAAGTACCAACTCCAATCGCTGCGCCTGGGCAAACCCAGCACCATCACATCCGGCGACGTGATCGTCTTCGTCTCCGCCGACGACGAATGGATTTACCCGCCGACCGTTGTGGCCTCCGAACCCGTCCGGATCCCGCGGTCGGGAGGAGCGGTGATGGTTTTCCTGCGTATCCGCGCCGACCTGCCCCCGCTCGCTCTCACGACCGCCGAGAAGATGCTCTCCGACCTCGGACACCCCGGTCCAAGGTTGCGGACCGACCACTTCGTCCGCTCCCCCACCCTGCGGACCGCCCTACTGGGACTGTGGAACCTCTAACCAACAAGAGGCATGTCATGTTCGAGCGCCAATTCGGAAATGTGCGGCGCCTCGGGATCTCGACGGCAGCGGCGTAGTCATATCGTGACCGGACTCCCCCACCCAGAACCACCCGAACTTCCGTGGACACAGGCAATATCGATCCATGAACGCACCCATCGACCACGTCGCTCGCCGCCGCCCTCGCCGCCATTCCGAGCGCACCCACCCGGCGCTAGCCGTCCGCAGCTACAGCGAATACACCCGCCACCTCGACGCCGGCGCCACCACACTGACCATCGACTCCGGCCCAGACCAATGGCTCGACCTCGGACACATCCCCGATAACATCGACATCACCATCACCGGACAAACCTGCGCCGCCGTCACCGGCGGATCCATCACCGCCGCCGGCCACTGCTTCCTCCAAGCCACCCACCACGCCCGCGTAACCGCCTACGACTTCGCCCACGTCGAAGCCTTCGACACCACCACCATCAACGCACACGACTCAAGTCAGATCGTCGGAACCGACAATGCCGACATCCATGCCGACGAGCACGCCATCGTCTTCGCGCACTGCCAATGCCACGTCCACGCCGCCGGATACGCCCGCATCGCAGCCACCGACACCACCACCGTCGCCATCGGCGGTGACGCCCATGTCCGCGCCAGCGCCGGCGTACACATCACCGGAGAACACCAGTCGACGAATCTGACCATCGACACACGCCCGATCAGTCGACTCGCCGACCAACTCAACCGGTCAATCCAACTGCTGGCGCCGAATGAAATCTGCCATCCCCGGAACCGTGAACGCAATCCGCCCGCGTTCAGGTGACCAGATCAGACCACGCTTGATCGCCGAATCACGCACCTCACTGGTTCCTGCGGCAGTCGACCCCATCGCCTCGGCAACCTTCGCCGACCGCGGCTGATCCTCACCGAGAGTCGACATCGCCGCCAAATACTTCCGTTCCCTCGGAGTGGCCCGATCCCACCGCGACGGGAAGAACCCATCGTCGAGGTGCCGGCGGCCGACTTCCACCGCGCCGAGCGCATCCGCAAGTTCGAACGGTGTACCGGGCGCGATATTCCAGATCGCTTTGCCGTACTCCTGCAGAAAATACGGATAACCGCCGCTCGTCTCCACGAGCACGTCCAATGCTTCGGAAGTGAAATCGCCGCCATGTGCTTGGACAGGTAGCCGAAGTGCGTCCGCCGCGTCTACAGACGCCAACGGCCCGATTGTGCTGTACAGGAACTGCCTTTCGGCGTACGAGCGGCAGTCCGCGAGAACGGCAGGCAGGTTCGGCAGACCGGCACCGACGACGAAGAACGGCCACTGCCGCTGATTCGCCTTATGCTGGACCGCGAGCAGCGCTGTGAGAAGGTCCTGGTCGAGGTCCTGCATTTCGTCGATGAACAGCCCGAATGCACTGTTTCGGGGCCGCAGAACCTCGCAGATCGCCTCGACGAGCTCTTCGAGGTCTATCGCAATATCACCCGGATCTACCTGCGGCCGGGGCGCGGAAACGTTGACCGAGGCACCCGCAACCGACACGCCCACCGAGAAGTTCCGAGCCAACGCGATCAGATCGTCGACACTGTCCTTGAGTCGCTGTTTGCGACTGTAGCGGCGCAGCCCTAACGACAATTCCTGCGCGAGTGTATTGCGGACCGCCGCAATACCCGAGGAGCTGGGACGGCCCTCGATGCTGATCGTCAGCCAACCCTGACTGTCGGCATGATGGGCCAGGTAGTTGAGCAAAGACGTCTTTCCGACACCTCGCAATCCGGAGAGAATCATGCCGCGGTCGTAATTACGCCGTTTGCTGCGCGCGACAAGAAGATCGAACGCCTCGATCTGGTCGTTGCGGCCTTCGAGGGCGGGCGGGCGGAGCCCTGATCCTGGGGTGAACGGGTTCAACTCGAGGTCCATATCCAACACTATAGGTGTATATCCATTTTTCTGGATAGTTCCCTATAAGGAAGGATAGTCCCGACATGCCACCCTTAAACACGAGGAGAGCAACCCGGCGGGCGCCTTGATCTGGAGGACGTACAACGGTTCTTCGTCAGGATGACGTGCAGATTACTGTCAGTAAGCTCCGAAGAATTGAATGGAGTGGACTACATCCGGGAAGCTCGCCGGCTGGACAGTGAACCCGAAACTCAGTCCTCCGAGATATGGGGAACCGACGCGCAGGTCGGCGCGCGTGGTTCCACACCCACACTGCCCTCAACAGGACTCGAAGTCTGACAGGTACCCACCACTCGGCCAGTCATGACGACCGGAGCGGCTCGCTCCCATCCTTCACGGCCCCGACGATGATCATCGACAGGGTGCAACGCTGCCATCAGCGTTCCAAGAGGCCGAGAAATCCTGCCCTCTTCGCTAGAGTTCCTCCTTGCATCACACATCTTCATCGCCTGCGACTTCTGTTTCGATGCCGCGGCATCAGCGCACCGTCCCGTCAGTGAGGTGAACAATGCCCCAAAGTGGCAGACCGATCCTGCCTTCGTGGGAAGAACGGGCGTCTTTCGAGCATGCGCAAGGCATGATCATGGAACTGACGGGCCTGTCAGCCATTGCCGCTCACGAAACCATCGAAAACCATGCCACGCTGCACTTGTCCTCCCGCGCAGCCGCCGTCGCCGCGATCCTGGCCCAAGCCCAGCGCTACCACACATAGCCGCCAGACCCGAGTAATTTGCGTTTCGTCGACAGCGACGCAGCGGGTACGGAAGGACGGGGCAAGACCGCACACAGATCGCCTATGACACGTCGAAGCCGACCGCGACGACTCTGCGAAAACACACCGACGCTACGCAGTGGCGGAACCGATTCGACTCCTCCCCCGGCTACGTGATCAGCAGAAGTCAGTCATGCCCGGTGAGCACAGAACACCCAAAATGCCCGGGCCACTCAGAAAGTCGCCTGAGCCGGGATCCGCGCGCACATCATCCGAAGCGATCAACTGCATCACGGCTTTCGGCCCTGGCCGACACCTGCTTGCAGCACCCGAATGAACGTACCGAGATGGGCGACCGTTTCGCGGTCTGGCAGGACGTCACCGCGAGCGGTGTTGCCTCCTGAAAGAGGACCGCCAAAGGTATGCCGTCACGCCCTTCCCCAAACAAGCTGCGCCGCTCAGTCTTTCACCAACGATCACCCGCTAGATTAGCTTTGACCGCCCTGAGGTCATTACACGAAATTGTTCATACGCAACAGTTTTCGATCAACGTCCACGCGGATGGGACATCAGCACCGAAAAACTTGCCAGATCCGAGCACAGTCAAACTGCGACGTCGTGAAAGTCGATCTCCGCGCTCAGCATCCCGGCGAACCAACGATCGAGATCCTCATCGGTCACCGACTCCGGCATCGCGTCTACCTCGCACGCCAACACAGCAACCTGCGCAACGAACGGTGGAGCGGTGTGCATCAGCACCCATTCCTGCATCGCAGGTTCTCGCTCCACATCGACAGCTGCAGCTTCTCGGCACCACGCGAGGTACAAGCTCTCGGCCGCGTACATACCCACCAGCGCCGCAGCCCGGCCTTCTTCTCGTGCGAGCGTCAATGCATGCTTCGAGAGCACGGACGACTCCTCAACTAGAGCTTCGGTGTCCCCCGTGAACGGAAATCGGGAACGCAACTGAGCGAAGTACTCACGTTGTTCGCCAACCAGATTGGACATCGAGGTCACATGATCGAACGCCTCATCGAGTGTCGGCGATTCGGCAACCACCAGTCCCAACACCTTGACTGCTGTAAGTACGAATGCTTCTTCGATCACGAGGTACCGGCGGAATCCCTCATCACTCAACGTCCCGCCGATGGCCTCTTCGATAAAGGGAACCGCCCGCGCGGCAGCGAGATTGCTCTGCTGCCGCGCAAGCAGGTCGGAAGACCGACTCATTCGCCGGCAACCCAGCTGATCAGACCGTCGAAGAGGTCGGTATAACCGGCCCACTGCTCGCAGAACTCCGGCGGGGCCCAGTGTGGTGAGCAATCCGAGGTGAAGACGATCGAGCGTCCAGCGCCGTACTCGCCGGCCGCGACGAGCGGATCGCCGTTGATCGTTGCCGGAACTACTGCACCGTCTTTCGCGACAACGCGGTTGTAACCGAGGAGCGCGGGCCACGTCGCGCCGGCGCCACCCAGTGTGGGGTGATCCGGATCCACGACGGTCGGGACGATTCCGGCCGGGGTCTCGACGCGATCGTCCTCGGCCAACATCGTCACAGGGAGGACGTCGGCGATTGCGGTTTGACGGAAAGCCGCTCGCGCCTGGAATCCCGAGAACGACAGATACCCGCCGATCATCATCAGCGCACCGCCGGAACTCACCCAATCACGAAGCGCGACAAGGCGATCCTCACCGGCCCGGAATTGGTCGAACACGCTGGGAGCCAGCTGCAGCGAGTTCGCTCCGATATCGGAGAGTACAACCACATCGAACTGGGACAATGCCTCCGGTGTTCCAGGGAACTGCGTCGGTACCAGGTGCGCGGGCATGTGCGTCACATTGTGGCCACGTGAAGTGAGGGCATCCCGCAACGGACCCACCCCCTCGACGTAGGAATGGACGCTGAACTCGTCGACGCCCTTGACGTGCGTCGACGTCGTCATCCAGCTCTCTCCGGCGATCAGTACTCGTTTACCCATGACTGCTTCTGCTTCCTTTCGCGGCCTGCTCGAAGAGCGACCTCGGGTTGTCTCGCATCAGTGCGGACACTTGCTGGGGGTCAACGCCTGCGCGCACCAGTCGTGCGGCGAAGGCGAGTGGTACGTACGAAAATCCGTTTCCGCCGTGCTTTCTGAGCATCGCTTTGAGGAAAAGGTCATGGCTGAGAAGAAGTTGCCCGGCATGTCCGGAATTCACCAAACCGGCTACAGCTGTTGCAGTTTCCGACGGATGAGGAGACAACCCCTCACCCGGGAAGTCGAAAGGCATTCCGATCATGTCGAACTCGAGGAAGACTCCGCGGTCCGCCAGTGATCGTTGGTACTCGACGTCGTGTCCCGACGGGTCCATGTGGCACAAGACAACTGCCTGCGGCTCAACGCCCATCTCATTTACCACGATGTCGACCACCTGACTGCCAACCCGCTGCCATCCAGGGAGATGCACGAACAAAGGAACGTCAACCTCACGCTGCGCGATACATGCTGCCCGTAAGGCTTTCGCCTCGTTCTGGGTGAAAAGAGGAGAGACGCCGATCTCCCCGATCACTCCCGGCGCCAAGGTCATTGCGGGATTGAACTCGTCGATCAGCGAGCCAGCCAGATCATCGACCCCGAGTTCGCATACCTCGACTGGATGGGTCTGCTCGAGGTACCACCCCGAGCCCATGACCACCCGAACGTCCGACTTCCGGGAGAACTCCGCCAATTTTTCCGGCGCCCGTCCCAATCCGGGCGGTGTCAGATCGACGATCGTCCGACCGCCCAGGCGTGCGAAGTCTGCGAGGTCCTCCACTACGGCCAACTCGTCGTCGACACGACAATTGTCGAGACTGGAGTACGGATTGTCGCGGAGGAGCCACGCGTCCTCTGCTCGCACCGGCACGGCGAGCCTTTCGGCCACAACCGGATCCGGGGATTCGATGTACGCACCGGTGACATCGTTGTGTAGATGCTCGTGTGGGAGAACCAAACCGAGTTCGGAGCTGTCGATTGTTCCGGTGACCGTACGAACGTTGCTCATGATCTCGCGGACCCTGATGGTGCCGACTGCAGCTTCCGCCACAGAGCACCCAGTGTATGTCCTCGCATGTTGATCCAGATGGCGAGTAGCAGAACAACTCCGGTGATAATCGGTGTCAAGAACGGGCTGACACCGAGCAGCGTCAGTCCATTGGCGATGATCCCTGTCAGTACGGCACCGATGACCGTACCGATCACCGTGCCACGCCCACCGAATAGGTTGGTACCGCCGAGCACCACAGCCGTGATCACGGTGAGTTCGAATCCAGTGGCGGAGTTCGCCGAGCCCGAGCCGAGCCTAGCCGCGATCAGCAATCCGGCGATGCCTGCGGCGAGCCCTGTGAACACTAGCGTCATCATCAACACTCGACGAGTGTTGACCCCCGAGCGTCGCACCGACTCCACGTTCGATCCGATACCGGTGACATACCGCCCGAATCGCATGCGGTTGAGCGCAAATGCTCCGATTACCACCACAACGAGAGCGATCCAGGCGCTCGCCGAGAACCCGAGGAACTCTGCGGTTCCCAACTTTGCAAAGTAAGTGTCAGCTGGAACCGGGACCGAGAACCCTTCGGTCCGGTAGAGCGCGATGCCTCGGATAACGGACATTGTCGCGAGTGTGACAATGAAAGGCGGAATGCCCTGGTAAGCAGCAAGCCAACCGTTGATCAGTCCCCAAGCCGCACCCATCACCGGTGCGATGACGAAAACCAGGGAGGAATCTACGCCGGCCTGGATCAGTTCGGCACTCATCGCCGCGACGAAGGCCACGATCGCGCCCACCGAAAGGTCGATCTGACCGGCAGTGATCACGAAAGTCATTGCGACGGCAATGATCAGAACAGGCGCAATTTGGGTCGCCAGGTTGGAAATGTTAGCAAAAGTCAGGAAGGACGACGTAGTTACCGAGAATACGGTTGCAACGGCAACTGTCACCGCCAGCATCGCCAACGTCGGTTTGTTCACGCTGTCCCACAACGACGGCTTTGCGGCAAGCTTTCGCTCGACCGGCGCCTGTGCCTTCTCGAGAGTGGTCATGCCGTAGCTCCCTGTGCTGCCGATGTCCGGTGCGTCACCGGTGTTCGAGTGATGAGCCCGACGAGGGACTCGATGTTGAGATCGCCGATCGGTACGTCGTCGACACTCTGTCCCTCGTACATGACCGTGATCCGGTCACATACCCGGAACAGATCCTGCAGGCGGTGCGTCACGAGAATGACACCGACCCCGGCCGCTGCCACGTCTGTGATCAGCTTGAGTACCGACTCGACCTCGGCGACAGCGAGCGCCGCGGTGGGCTCGTCGAGGATGAGTACGTCCGGGCGGAACGACACCGCACGGGCAATCGCGACAGTTTGACGCTGTCCGCCGGAAAGCTGCCCGATCTCCTGATAGGTCGACTTCACCTTGACATGCAGGTCGGCGAGAATGTGAGCTGCCTTCTCGTGCATGGCATGCCGGTCGAGGAAGGGACCTTTCCGCGGTTCTCTACCGAGGAAAAGATTGCTGGCGACATCGAGAGTGTCGCACAGCGCCAGGTCCTGGTAGACGATTCCGATCTTCTTCTGCTGCGCGTCGAGCGGCGTCGAGAAGCGCACGGGTTCACCGTTGACGCGCATTTCTCCGCCGTCATGTTGAACGGCACCCGCGAGGATCTTCATCAGGGTGGACTTGCCCGCGCCGTTGTCGCCGACAACTCCGAGTACTTCGCCCTTCGCCAGCCGAAGGTCTACTCCTCGAAGGGACTTCACCGGTCCGTACGACTTGGTGATTCCCGAAAGCTCGATCAGTGGAGGTGCCATGATTACTTCTCCAAGTAGTACATGTAGTCGGCGACGTTCTCCGGTGTAACGATCTGGGTGGGGACGGGGATGTTCGCCGGAGCGCCGCGACCACAAGCCAGGTCGATTGCCGAATTCATTGCCTCGTAGCCGAATTCGAAGGTGTTCTGCTGGACCACGCCGTTAAGCCAACCGGCTTTGAGTCCGCCTACCGCCTGATCCGAAAGATCCCAACCGACAGCCTGGATGCGATCCTGCGCCTTCTGACTGTTGACCGCCGCAACGAGCCCGATCAGAGCCGGCTCACCGGTAGCGTAGACGTACTTCATGTCGCCTCCGCCGGTCAGCAGATTCTCCGCTGCGGTCTGTGCGTTCTCCTGGATATTGCGTCCGTCCACGACGGTGCCGACGGTCATTCCCCGACCGGTTACGGTGTCGGCGAAGCCCTTCTGCCGTTCCAGCTGAACCGTGCTGTTGAGCGCGCCGACGATACCGACCGTTCCAGTGTTGTTCGCGATGTCGGCCAAGGTGTTTCCGATGTGAGCACCGCCCTCGGCGTTGGCAGTACCGACCTGAGTCGACAGTGCTGGATCGTCGATGGTCGCGTCGACTGCGACGACGGGGATGCCGGCGTTCTTGGCCTTGACCACCGACGGTTTGATTCCGTCGGTGTCGATCGCGTCGACAATAATGGCGTCGACACCACTGGCGATCAGATTGTCGAAGGCATTGGCCTGCGCCACCGAGTCATCGTTACCACTGATGATCTGCAGGTCGACGCCGGCTTTGTCTGCGACGGCCTTGGCAGCATTGTTGATCTGGTTGAAGTACAGCGCCTGCAAGTTGATCGTCACCAAGCCGACCTTGAGCTTGCCTTTCGTTCCGTCGCAGCTCTCGGCAACCCTGGTCGGCTGCGGGATCGACGCGCCTTCCGAGGAACTGGCCTTGTCGCTCGAGGAAGTTGAGTCACAAGCTGTGAGAGTGAGCGCGAGCGCAGCTCCCAGCGCCAGAGGCAATGCACGTTTCATCATCGAGTCTCCTGAAGTGTGAGAGTTGTCAATGTTGCTGTGAAGCTGTCCAATTCATCTCGGCTAGGGCATCCGCGGGGACCGGCGGTGGCGCAGGCCAGCGCAGCGGAGGCACCCGCGAGTCGTGCTGCGGCAACAGGAGAGCGCCCGGCATCGACAAAAGCGATGTACGTACCGCCGAAGCAATCTCCCGCGCCGACCGCGTCGACAACGTCGACGGACACTGCCGGTTCGATGGTCATGTCTCCGTTGGGGGTCGCGAGTGTCCACCCCTTCGAGCCGTCGGTGACGAGCAAATGGGTGTTGTGCTTAGCCGCAAGCGTCGTCCACTGATCGACGTCGATACCGAACTCGCCTTCCCAGAGTGAACGTCCGACGATCACGTGGTCTGCCAGGGCAAAGGCCCGCAATGCCGCATTTTTGTCCTCGCAACCATCCAGATCGATAACCAGGCTTACGCGCTTATCCAGTGCTGGGAGAAACGCCGCGCGGTATCCGTCGAGAAACAATCGTCCACCGCCTGCGGCGGCCAACTTCTCGGCGACGGCCGCGATCCGGTCGGCGTCGTTGGGATCATCCTGACTGATGATGGATCGATCGCCGCCCTGCGCGATCAGAACCACTGCTGTCGACAGAAATGCATCTCGCGGGGCCCAACTCGTGTCTACGCCGTCTTCTTCGAGGGCTGCGAGAAACTCGGTCGATCGTGCATCCGGTCCGACTGCGCCGGCGAAGATGACCTCGGCGCCCATTCTGGCCGCGGATACTGCTGCGTTGGCGTTCATCCCACCGTCGATCTGGCTGATGGCAGTGGCCTGAACGCGCTCTCCGAGCACCGGCACATGTGGGACATGTACCGTCACATCATTGTTGGCGTACCCACAAAAGACAATCATGGTTACTTTCCCGCCGCCCGTGACACTTCGCGGACCTTGTCGCTCGCGACCCGTCCCCACCAGCGCCCGTTGTCCTTCACCGAGGAAGCAACGATGGCGCCGTCACATTCCTTCATCAGAGCAGCCACGTTGCCGGCCGTGATGCCGGATCCGATGATGACCGGCAGAACCGTATTGTCACGGATCACGGAAACCTCGTCGACCGAGGCAGCGTCACCAGTCCGAGAACCCGTCGCGATCAACACGTCCGCATCGAAGAACTCCGCGTCCTCGGTCTGTTCTGCGACGGTCCGGTCAGCAACGATGGCGTGAGCACCGTGCTTGACGTGCACGTCAGCGAAGATCCGGACCGGATCAGCGCCGATGCGATGCCGGAACCGAGTAGTCTTCGCTGCCTGTCCTTCGATGAAACCTTCATTGGCGATGTAGGCGTTCGCCCACTGATTGACACGCACAAAACTTGCACCGGCCGCCCAGGCTGCTGCGACGCCGCACTCCCCGGCATTGGAAAGGATGCTGACGCCGACCGACTTTCCGAACTCGGCGACGACGGCGGCCGTGATAACTCCCATGGTGGCGGCAGTTTCGTACCCGTGCTCACCAGGTTTGAGGAACGGTATATCCCAGTGGTTTTCGACGATCACTCCATCGAAACCGTTGTCGACGTACGCATGAGCCTCTTCGACGGCGAAGCGTGCGATCTCCGAAACCGGCTGTCCGGTGTAATGCGGGCTGCCCGGTAGGGCAGGAAGATGGATGGCCCCGATGAGAGAAGGCGTGCCAGTGAACATCTCTGCCAATGCCGAGGGCTTGGGCGGAAAGACTCCGAGCGATGATGCGGTCACTTCAGCTACCCCATTCCATGCGCAAGAGTTGCGCTGTATGTCTATGCACAAGATCTGCACACGATGTAATCGATTGCCTTGATGAAGTAGCAGGTTATGCGATCAACACCCGGTTGTGTCAAGGGTTTTGCAATTCAAATTTGTAAACGATTGCCTCAATCGCGTTACATAGGAGACACTGGACCGTGCGGTCCGATAATCTCGGACCCGACTCGACGAGAGAATGGGGGACGCATGCGCAAGGCAACCATTCGCGATGTCGCGGAATTGGCCGGGGTATCGACGGCCACCGTGTCGCGAGCACTGTCAGGGGCCCGGCCCGTCTCCGACGAACTCGCAGCGACCATCAAACGTGCCGCGGACTCACTCGGCTACTCCGGAAACATCATCGCCAGCTCTTTGCGACGCAATCGAACGGACACTGTCGGAATGGTGGTCCCAAGCATCGCCAACCCGTTCTTCACATCGTTGGTGGTCAATGTCGAGCACGTCCTCGCACAGCGCGGTTTGCAACTGTTCCTCTGCGACTCCCGGTCCGATCCGGCAGTGGAGGCGCAGCGACTCAAGTCGCTCGTCTCCCGCCAAGTGGACGGAATCATCATCAGCCCGTGCCACGGTGAACTGAGCGCACAGGCCGTGAGGTCAAGCGCAGCATCACTTCCCGTGGTTCAACTCGACAGATTCGCCAGGAACACCCAGACGGACTGGGTCGGCGTCGACGACGATGCCGCCCAATCCCTCGTGATGGAACACCTCGCCGAGTGTGGAGCGCTGTCTGCGGCCTTCATCAGTTCCGAACTGACCAACTCCTCAACCGAACTCCGTCGGGCGGGATTCTTCCGACATGCGCAGCGTATGGGCATCGAAACTCGCAACGAG
Source organism: Rhodococcus sp. OK302 (assembly GCF_002245895.1). Classification (NCBI taxonomy): domain Bacteria; kingdom Bacillati; phylum Actinomycetota; class Actinomycetes; order Mycobacteriales; family Nocardiaceae; genus Rhodococcus; species Rhodococcus sp. OK302. Next base: position 431,146 of record NZ_NPJZ01000002.1, on the reverse strand, counting down.
TGGACCCAACTCGGAGACTATTCCATCGAATGGGGCCGTATTGCCTCTCACACGATCCTGACCGGCAAGGCGCGCCCCGACGCACTGGTCTGCGCAGACGACCTGATCGCACTGGGAGTGCTGCAGACCTGCCACACGTTGGGCATCAACGTACCCGGCGACGTTCTTGTCACCGGGTTCGACAACATTCCCTTCTCAGAACTGTGCAATCCGCCGCTGACCACCGTGGGCCAACCTCAGGAGCGGATCGCGGAAGAAGCTGTGCGCCTTCTGGATCAGGCGATGAGCAGCTCCTCGGAATCCACGGCCCACATCGCCCTCGCCCCCGAACTTGTCATCCGTCAGTCCACGGTCGGCCAGGCCGCAGCCACAGCTCCGTAAGCAGCAATTGCATCGTCCAACTCGGATACCGTGACGCTTTCGTTTGCCGCGTGCATCAACGACGGAGTTCCTGGACCCCAGATCACCACGGGCGCACCAGGTGCCGCAGCAGCCAGTACGGAAGCATCGGTGAAGTAGGAAACCGGTTCCGCGGCAACAGCAGTCGGCAACGAACTCAACCAGGGGACAGACGAATCGGTACGTACACCTGCCAGGTGAATCGACGTTTCGACAGAATCCACCTCCGGCTGCGCCCGCCACCATTCGAGCAGGCTCGAACCATCTCCCACCGTTCGATGGTCGATCACCGCGCGGGCACTGTCGGGCACGATATTGGGCGCCGACCCACCACTGACCAATCCGAGGTTCCAGGTTTCGGCGCCGAGAAACGCATCCGACGAGAGCGGGAGCTCACGGCGGGCACGGTCGACGACATCGAGCAGCTTGAGCACTGCATTCGTCCCGCGTTGCGGCGTACTACCATGCGCTGCTTTACCTTTGACCGAAACTTCAAGCCACAGAGCACCCCGGTGCCCCAGATTGATCCGATTACCTGTCGCCTCCGGAACGATCACAGCGCCGATCTCGAGATCAGCTACGGCCGCAGCCGACCGCGCAGCGCCGAGCGAGCCGATCTCCTCGTCACTCGTCAGCAGAAATGCCACCGGAACACCACGCTCGAGCGCCCCGATTACCGCAGCTGTCGCCGCGACCAGGCCGGCTTTCATGTCCGATGTTCCTCGTCCGAGGAACAATTCGCTTTCCACCCGTGCGGCATAGGGATCGAACTCCCAGTCGGAGACGTTGCCTATCGGCACCGTATCGACATGGCATGCAAAGAGGAGCCTGGTGGCCGAAGGGTCCGCTTCATTCGTGATCAAGGCCCACGGGTGGTTGCCGCTCAGGTCCGACTGGACATTCACTTCAGGCGATCGCGACTTCACCAAGGAGACAATCGAATCCATCGCCCTTCGTTGAGGAGCTGCTTCCCCGGAAACCGTGTTGAGGGCTACGAGTTCCGAGAGAAGTCCGAGGGAATCCATATGCCCATTCTTGCACTGTGCCGCTCCGGTGAACCGTGCCGGGCATCTTGCCACTTCTACGATTCAGGACATCAGTGGCTTCTTCTGCACCTCGCCCATCGCATTTCGAGAGTATCGAGCATGCACGGGAGTGGACTGCAGGTTTTTACACGCTACGCAACCGAGCATCGCCACAGTGGACTCGGTCGGTACACGCCGGCTGCGGTACCCGTCGGTGCCGCTGCTCTGGATCAGCAACGGCGCCAGCGTGCACTCGACCGGTCCTGGGCGAGGCATCCCGAAGGTTCTGTGCGCCTAGCCAGCATTTCGGTTTCGCGGTTCGAGCAGACTGCTGCTCGTCCATTCCAACCAATCGGCACTCGGTTCACCGGCGCCTAATGCGGATCCCCCACGCAGAACAGGTTCCCTGCTGGATCGGCCAACACATCCCAAGTCGAGCCAGCCACCGAGTGTCGCTGGACATGCGTCGCCCCTGCAGTCAGAAAAGACTCGACGACTTCGTCTCGGGACGGGTCCTGCGGCTCGAGATCTAAATCGAGATGAATCTTGTTCTTCTCACTGTGGGTGAAATTGATCCGCTGAAAACCGAGAGTAAGTGGCAGGCCGGGGGCGGTCACCGTCATGAACTCGGCGTCACCAACAACCCTCGATCCGCCGAATCGCTCCGACCACCACGTCGCGAGCGATCGAGCGTCCGCTGCGTCGAAGGTAACCATTGCCAACCGCACCATCACACACCCAACTTGTCTACGAGATTCCTGATCATGCGATCTTAGCCAGCGCACAACTGCCGCCAAATTCTTCGAAGCGGTCCCCGGCCGGCAAACTGGTGACTCGGAGTACAAAATGCTCACGACGTCGAGTGACGGCATTGAAATTTGTCCAACGCCAACTCGACAACACACTCACCGGCGAAGACACTACTATTCGACGAAACCTTCTCTACACCAATGGTTTTCATGAATTCTTACACCACCAAAAAGATCTCGCCAACTCCGTTCCACGACTGGGCAGATTCGCCCTGATGTCGAGGTGCCACGAACTCAGTTCAGACGACGCGCCCCTCCTACGACGACAGCAGGGTAGGTGCAGCCGATTGCATCTGCCCCACCGATGCAATCGCCGACCCCAGAAAGCTGAGGCCAACAGCACGGCAGGCATCGAGCACCGACACACCACACCCCGTCGGCCGGAAGCTACTATTTTCCGACAAACCAGCTTCGACCCGCTCTCAACTCATCCACGTGAGGGAGTGGCCACATCACCGGAGGCAGTCATGGGCTACGCATCCTTCACCAACTCGCGGCGGCTCGAGGGCAACCCGGACCTCATCTGGCACGCCTTCACCCACCCAGTGGAGTCAGGACTGTACGAGGAACACAAGACGGAGACCGTGCTCTGGCCCGATTTCTCGATGACCGCGGGGCACGGCTGGGACAGCAGGCACGGTGAGGAATGCGATTTCGACGTCGTCCGATGGACCATCACCCGTCACGTACCGAATGCAGTGTTCGAGTTCTCCGGCAAACAGCGGGGAATCCGCCAAAACGTAGTGCTCAGTATGGAGCCGGCGGATGGAGGCCACATCGTGACCGAGACAATTCGCTTCCGCCCGGCGTTCGAAGGCAAACCAGGTGCGCAGCTGTTGTCCTGGATGCTCCTGGTCACCGGGTTGCTGGCCAAGGTCGGTGACGACCACGGCGATTCTCTCGACCTGCTCGAGCAGCACGTCACAACCTTGTAGGGGCATTCGCCAGCACCCGAACCGGGAAATCAGAACCAATCATCAACGCGGGTATTCGCGGCTCCGTCGGCGCTGGGTCGACAACGAAATCACCTCCACCGCACACATTCAGCTTCTGGATTTCACAAATGTCGTGCTGTATCGATGACCTCTCGAAATCGTCGTGGCTCCGGCCCCGCCTCGTAGTCAATAATGATGGGCTGCAACGGTTTTCTCCGCCGCTTCGACAAGGGCGTGCCACAGGTGCCAACGGTCGGCCACCTCAATGCGCCACTGGACGCGTGTCGGTTCGTAGGCCACTACCCGTTCGCCGTTCGGCAATCGAGCAGCACCTTGCCAATGTGTACACCGCTGTCGAAATGTCGATGCGCCTCCGCAACCTTGTCGAGGGGAAAAATCGAATCAATTGTCGTGTCGATTGCATCCGACTCGATCAGTGGAAGGACAATCTCCCGGGTACATGCGATATCCGTTGCATTGACGGAAGGGTTCCTAGAGGAGTCCGGTCGCGTGGTAGTAGCGCACGACTCTTACAGTGATGCTGGCCAGATTTGCCAGCTCGCCGTTGGTCATCACCGCTGCCCCTCCCCTACTCGAATCGGATTACGTCGGTAGAAACCATTCTGGATCCCTGACGCGGGGCAGGTTCAAGTGCAAACTGAACCGAGTGACCGTTGACATATGAGGCTGTGAGCTCTTCCGATGACGATCCGGCGTCCGCGGCAACTCGGATTACGGAAATACTGAACATTCATTCAGCGCATTGCCATTTCTCTGCCTACGCCACCGACGCCACCACCGGGCATGACACCCAATTGATCGAGTACCCGCTTGTCGCACAAATGCACATGGTTCTCTAAAGCGCGAAGACTCTTGATTGGAGGGTGAATTTCAGAGTGAATTGGTTCCCTGCCGACCGAAACTTGGAATCGTTGAATATATTGGAGATGAGGCCACCATTATCCTCGCGCTGGCATTCAGATCCGTTGCCAGCATATAGAATCCGCCGAGCATGCTCACGTAGACTGAAGAGCAATCCGATGCGACGAATCGGCCCGTTCGCCGTCAAGATACTGCCGAATTCGATTGTCAGCAGCCACGACCGGCGTCCGGGGTTAGCGGTTCGTGAAAGGAATCTCTGCGGTCCGACTATCTGAGATCGACAATGCGCAAATACGCCAGAAAGAGAACATCGTGAAAAACAGATTCCAGCGCCAACTCAATACGCTCTTCTACGCGCGAGGGCGACCCACGAATGCTGTGGTGGCGAAAGCACTGGCTGCGAACGGGCACCCAATCTCGACGCCGTATATCTCGCAATTACGTTGCGGGAAGAGAACTTTCCCTTCCGGCAAGGTCGTAGCATCACTTGCCAAGTATTTCGACGTCCCACCCGAGTATTTCTTCGCCGCGACAAACGATGCAGGCAACATGTACTCACCGGAAGCTGACCGCCAGGTACTTCATCAACTCGAAGCTGATCATCTGCGCGAACTCGGAAGTTTGGCCGTCGACTTGTCGCCCGCATCCCTGGACCTGCTAGTGAAGATATCCGAGCAACTACGATTGTCTGAGCGATTGCCACGCGTACCGCCGGACGCAACCCTAACTTTCAAGGGTTTCAGTCGACATCTGAATGAACGATAGCGTCGCGTCTAACGAATAGTCCACTCCGGCAAGACGAAACAAGTAGACGAAGGCTGGCTTCTCGCGCACTCACTTTGCTGGAGAAGCCAGCCTGTTCTTCTTCACGCTCATCTCAAATTTTGGGGAGCAGTTCATTCCCCTCGATGCATCCGGGCCATGGCACCAGCCGACACACGGTTCCGGACACGACCAGTTTGGCTGGCAGCCTCGCCGACAGTGCGTTCTCGCCAGCACCGCCCTCTGATGCGTTCATCGCTACCCGCGTGGGTTCAGTACTCGCGTTCACGAGTACTGAAGCCCTCCTGCTGGAACAGCTTTCGCGCAGTTTCGCTAGCCCACGACCACGATGCGGCCTCCGGGACCAAGGGGCTTGCCTGGCAGCACCTCGGCTGAGGTCCAATTGTGCGCCAGGTAAGCGTCGACACGCGTGAGGAGTCCGGTCCGGCAGCCGGGTTCCACTCCTGCGCACCCGGCCGCGTAGACGATGCCCAATATCTCGATCGTGCCGTCCATACGTGGCACCCAGACCGGGTTCCCAGAATCGTTGACAGCGACTGCGGGCACCCCCGTATCGAGATCGACGAACCTGCAAGTCGCACTCGACGTCGGACACGGTTCGATCAGCCGGCCGCACCGGACATTGCCGGCAGCTGCCGTGTACTCGGAGGCGTACCAGTCCGCACCGGTTTGGCACACCACCGTACCCATGCCGAGATCGCCTGCCACCGAGGATATTTCCGCCACACGCGGTAATGAAATTTGCTCGGTACCGTCGATGGAGGGAACCTGCACGCGTTCGAGCGCGACTGCGTCCGCCGGCGCAGTCGACAGTTGCAGGAACGGCGCGATCAGGGCGGTCCCGGTGTCAATCATTGACATATCCGGTCCGGATCCACCGGCAGGCCCGGAGAACTCCGGGTCCCAGGTCCGGGTGCTGTGGCTGACGACGGCCCGGCTAGGCGCTGAGGATCCGAGTTGGAGACCGGCTCCGACTTTTCCGGCGACGTGCCCGGCGGACAGCAAGTAGTACGAGCCGTTTCGTTCGAGAGCGATCGAGTACTTTCCCCACTGTGCCTGGGCCGCACCAGGATATGTGTTGTAGGTGACAAACGGTCCGGCCGAATCGGCCAGTTCGTCGTTGGGTTGTGCCGGGGGCTCCGAAGCTGGGGAGACAGTGTTCGTCGTCGTCGGCGGTGACGACGTTCTCAGACGTTCGGGTTCGTGTCCTGTCGTCCCCCAGCTGAGGAGTAGTGCTGACCCGCACGCCGCGGATATACCGGTCGCGAGTATCGACCGCCGCCACCTCGTCATCGTGATCGGTTACGCCATGTCGGGCAGTTCGTTGGCCCGTACTCGTGATGCTCGTAGGAGCAGAAGGCCAGCTGCCACGACTATCAGCATCAGCATCGCCGCACCGGCGACAGGAAATCCTGTGAAAGCGAGACTTCCGGCACCGCCGACCATCGCCGCTCCGCCGCCCGCAGTAGGTCCGCCGCCAAGCCCTGTGTACATCTGAACTCCTCGATTCCTCTGACTGTGATCGTCGCTTTCGATACTGCTCGGTGTGGACAGCCACTGACAGTGGGCGGACGTCCCGTGCGGAGGCTGTACGCGGTGCCGCACAGGGTTCGCAACTCACACCCCGGCGGGTTCGCGTTCGGCATTGCGTTTGGTCTTCACCCAATCGCTCTGCTTACTCGCCAAGCGTCCGAATGCGCGCCAGGCCACGACGTAGGACATCATCATGTACCCGACGTAGGCGAGACCGAGCCCGAATCCCTGTAGCCACGACAGTTCCGGGGCGCTGCGCTTGCGGTAGAGCGGACCCCAGATCGCAAATTCACCCACGCCGAGAATGAGATACGAAATGAGCAGCGCCCAACCGCCGCTCACAAAATAGGCCTTGAAGAACTCGGGATAGTTCACCATGTTCCACACCATGACCAGCAGCGGAAGGGGGTAGACGATGGTTCCCATAATCTGCAGCCAGGGAGTGAGCATAAAGTAGGTGATCTCCCAGGCGCCCAGGTTCGTCACGCGCCGCGACCGCCAGATCGCGGGCAGGTACCGGACGCATTGCATTCCACCCTGAGCCCACCGAACACGCTGCCGAACAAGGGGTTTCAGCTCGGGTAGCGCCTCCTGATCCACCCAACTGGCGGTGGTATAGGCGTTACGCCAGCCGAGCAGGATCAGATGCAGACCCAACTCGAAGTCCTCGAGCAACGCCCCGTGCCACGGCTCACCGAACCGCGCCGCCACCGCGTCGAGAGCCGACAGCCTGCTCAGTTGGCCGTTACCTCCAATGCTCACCGTGCGCGAATACCGCCGAGCCATCTGCATCGCAGAGATCGGACCACGAAACTCCATATCCTGCAACCGGATCAACGTCCTCGCGAAACTGTTCTTCCGCCGCTTTCCCGGTCCGAGTGGCAGCGGATCGGCGCGGTTGCTCATTCGCACCTCCACCTGCACCGAGCCGACGTAATCATTACCGAAAGCATCGGGACCGGCCGAGATCTCCAGCATGTTCGGCGCGGGTCGGCCGTCTGCGTCAACGATGCAGATAAGCACCTGCGACCGGTCGGCGCGGCCGGGCAGCCACTCGTTGATCCGGGCGTACCCGGCGTTGAGTGCATCGCCCTTCCCGGTCCGCGCGTTCGGGAGTAGTCGCGGTATGAGGTGAATCATCGGGTCGGAGAACATCATGTCGCGGACCACCTGTTTGGTCCCATCCTGCGAATCGTCGTCGATCACCCAGACGTAGCTGGTCGGGAAATGCTCGCGCAGGTAGGTCAGCGTGTGGCCGATGACCACTTCTTCGTTGAGGCAAGGGATCAGAAAATGCAACTCGAAGTCGTCAGGGTTTCCCGGCCGTTCCGTGGTGTGCCGTAGGAACGGGATCAGGATCGCCACAACGTACATCAGGAAGATGAGTCCGAAGATTAGTGACAGGACGATGGACAAGCCCAGGATGGTATCGAAAGTCACTGTTGTAGATCCTCTTTCAGACGTGCTCGAATCGGCGCGGCACCAGCCGCGACGGTACCGGCCATGCTGATCCAGCGACTGAACAACAGCAGTGTCACCGCGCCGCCGGCCAGCACTATCAGCGATCCGATGATGGTGTGGGCCAGCTCGAATCCCGAGCGGCCGCTATGAACGGTATAGACGCCGACTATGACGAGGCGGATCATGTTGACCGCCAACATGGCGACACAGCTGAGAAGCAGGCCGATCGTCATGTGCAGCAGTCGAACCCGACCGAAGTGCACGTATATCCCGGCGAGCAACAACATCGGAATGATCAGGAGTGCCGTGCTGCAGCCGGTGACGAGTTGGAGCGCGAACACTTTGTTGGTGCCGATCCCGACGTAGAAGACATCGGATCCGCGTGCCCATTTGGTCGGTGCACCGACGATTCCGTTGAGAAACGAGGCAAGGCCGGCCTCCCAGGCCCGAAACGCAGACTGTCTGGTCAGCAGCAGCAGCATCGCCACCGAGTACACGGCCACCCCCGCCCAACGCACCAGGGGAAGATCGGGTGTGCGCACCGTACGTTCCGCGTTCACCGGGAGGTTCCCTTCTCTCGTATTACGCTCGAACGCAATACGATCACCGAGTAGGCGCCGAGAATCAGTACGAGTCCGGTGGTGAAATCGGTCAGCATCAAGTGTTTGATCAGGTCCGAAGCACCCTCGGATAGATTGACCGCCCAGAACTGCGCGAGGGCTGCAACTGCCAGGAACAACCCGACCGCGCCGACGCTCCGGTCCTCCTGCGTCGTACAGACTTTCAGCACGATGACAAAGGCCAGGCACGAAGCAAGAGTCAGCACGATGATCAGCAACGGCAACGAAGAGAACATCATTCGCCACACCTGGTAGAACAGCGACACTCTCCACTCGAGAGTGTCCGGGCGGCCCGAGTACCACGGGTAGGAGTAGATGTAGTCGACGCGTAATCGTGCCATGCCGACCAGTCCCCGGCCCATCATCGAGAGAAGTCGGAACGGTTCATGCAGGTAGACCTGAGAGAAGAGATCCCAGGTCGAGGTCTTATCCAGAAAACCCTGATAGCCAGGCAGTTCGGTCACAGAGTTCGCTGAGTTGATCCGCGATCCACTACCGGAGATCAGCGTCGGGTCGAGACCGAGTCGCACCAGGTCCTGCTCGGGATTCTTACTGTGCGGCAGCATCTCGACGAACACCGCGTTGTACTGGTTGAGTTCGCCGAACCGTGCGGGCTGGGTACGCAGGTACTGCCCGACCGCGGCAATCAATCCACCGGACGCGGCGAGCGCAAACCATCGACCCTGCAAGAAGTATCGTTTGCCATGTTTCTGTGCGCCGACTCGGCGGCTGAGCATGAGCGGTACCGCGACCACAGCGTAGGTCGCCGCTTGCGTCTTGGTGGTCGCGGTGAACAACGCGATCGCCGCGATCACGGCGACATGCCACCAGTGCACCTGCTCGGCCCGCCACAGAGCGAGCGCTGCAACCATCAGCGCCAGCACGCCGAGAATCGCGCCGGTATCGCTGTAGGCAGAGACGAAGTAGCCGGCGAACGTCGCGTCGGCAACGATCAGCCAGACCCCGGTGACAACAAATCCCTTGCCCACCAATGAACCGGGAATCCACACGAACATCAGGGCAGCCAACACACCAAGCACAAGCGCACACACCACTCCCAGTGCCCGCAGATCCATGTCGCCGGGCAAACGCAGCAGTGGGGTCAGCCACTTCGCCAGTTGAAGCAGATAGAGCTGGGAGGAGTTGTAGGGCTGGCCGTAGGTGTTCCACGGGCAGTCCTCGCCGTACCACCGGTGGTCGAAGTATGTGGTGTACACCAGGTCGTCAACCGGGGTGTTGTAGGCATTTCCGGCGCGCAACCCGAGCCCACAGGTCAACCGTTGACCGTCACCCTGATCACTGAGACCGATTGCGCCACTGACGAACAGCCGCAACAGCAATGCTCCGGAAAAGGCAACTCCGACGCCGACAGATACCCAGCCGAGGCCGGTACCGTCCATACGGTATCCGGCGATCCGCGAGACACTTGCCAAAGCGGCCTGCAGACGTGGGCGCGGCTTGCGTCGCTTCGTACCCGGGACCAGCGCCAACGGATCATCCTCGAAGGTGCCACCGTCCGGCGCCTCGAGTTCGAACCTGGTACTCATGTCAGGCCACCACGGATCGTGCCGGTGGTGGTGCCGGATATCGGCCCGTACCAGCAGTCTGCCGATTCATCGGTGACCAGCGGCTTGATGACGAAGTCTTCGGGCGGCGCATCCGCCGTGTACTGCGCGATCACCGGCGCGCACGCCTCGAACGCGGCGTCGAGCCGGGCCTGAGCTCCACCGTGAGGCACCGGTACCGTCCCGGTCATCTCGGCGTCGTGCGGCTGATCGCAGGTAGTGGTTGTCTCGCCGGATCGGCAGAGTCGAACAGCGGCAGATTGCGTGCGTTCCATAATTTTTCGCAGTGACCCGGAAAACTCCGGACGACTCTCCGGGTGTTGCGGATCCTGAACTCCGAGCGAACACACCACGGTGCGTAGCCCGCCCGCCCACTCTTTCTGGGTCGGGTACTTCGACCACACCGAAATCCCGAACTGGTAGTCGAATTCGCGTGCACCCAGGTAATCGCGAATCCCGGCCCAGGGGCAGACATCGGCGGCCTGAAGGTGTTCGAGTGCATTCGACGGACGGTCGGGTGCAGTGAGCAAGTCCTCCGGCAGAGTGCCGAAACCGTAGACCTCGAGCTGATGCGGGTAGTCGCAGTTCACCCACGGGGAGACATTGCTCAGCGAGAGCATCTCCTCGGCAGTCTCGCGAACGTAACAGGTGCCGGCTGCCGCCTGGTACGTCGGCAATGCCTCGTCGGACCCTGCGCCACAGGCGCTTCCGAGTGCGATCACCATCGCCGTTGCAATGACCGCCCTGATTAACCTATTCACCGACACCACTTCCTCATATGCCGGCCTCACTCGGAGCATCGGTCAATTTGCGAACGCTCGAACTGTACTGAGTCGCATGGTCATTGCCGGTGCGCAAACAGCACCGGTACGGGAACGTGCACGTGATCTACGCGATCCCGCACCGGCGTAAGGTTTCAGTCAGTTGCTCAGTCGGTTACAACCTTGCGACGCCGGACCATGACAAATCCGCCTGCACCGAGTGCGACTGCCGCGCCGGCACTCAAGGCAACTGCCGGGTTCACCAACGGCACTGCGGCGCTGTCGGCGCTGGGAACCTCTGTGCACAACGGCGTTCCCGCGCAGCCGGTCGGGGGTGTGGTCGGCGCGCTTCCGGCCGCTGTGACCTGTGTAACCAGGCTGTGATCACCCTGGTTCGCATAGGGTTTAACCACCACGGAGTAGGTAATTGTCACGGTTTGACCGGGCGCCAACGACCCTGTCACGCCGTAATCGACTCCGGCACCCGGTGTCAGGGTGAGCGCAGGATCTCCGCTCGTCGGTCCGGAAACCAGGTCGGCGTCGTCGAGGACGCCCGAGAGCACCAGCACGTGATTGACCGGGACAGGTAGCTCACCGGTGTTGGTGAAGGTCGTCGTGTAGTTGACGACCTGCCCACCCTCGACCGGCGTCGAGGTATCCGAGGTGTGTGTCACCTCGAGGACGCCGGGAGAGGGAGTCTCAAGCTTCAGGGAGATATTGTCGGCGTAGGCATCGTTATTGGTGCCTTGTACACGCGTGAATGTAGCAGTGATCAGGACCGATCGTGTATTGACAGGGATCTTCAGCGACTTCTGGCGATGGACGAATCCGCTAATGTTGCCGCGCTCCGTATTCGTGACGGGATCGAGGACGGTTGTCGCGATGATGCCGCCGGACGCGTTTTTGAAGGCGTAGGTCAAACCTACGTTGTCCGGTTGCTCCTCGTATCCGCCGAGGTAGGCGGACATGTCAGCAGTAACCAGTCCCGCGTCGATGAGCGTGGCCGATGGCGACAAATTCACGGTCTGGTTCATCTTCGACTGCGCCAGCCCGGCTCCCCCCCACCACAGATTGACGCCGCCATTATAGGAGGGGGGGTGTCCGTTGAGCGGGTTGGCTTGTGTCGCGGGTGCGCCTGCCCACCCTGTTTTTCCGTTTTCGCCGCCACCGTTGACGACCAGTTCACCTGGCTGCGTAGCCACCGGAGCCGCTCCTGCGGGTGCCGCGCTGAGCAGCCCAGCCGCACCGATCGTCAGTGCTGCTGCGGCAAGGCCGGCTGTTCGCCACACCGTTGAAGATCTCTTCACGAATCCACTCCAAAGTTTTCGAGGCAGAGCGAAGTTGTATGGAAGGCCATGCGCTGCTGCCGAATCCGGCCGTGCTGAAGATTACGGACAGTCCAGCACCTGGACGCAGCGTCCGAGCGAATCGGGCGCGATCCCGCCCCCGTTGAGGCGGGAATCCCGAGAGAATCAGGTGAGGGCGTGAATCTTCCGTCGATAACGCGCCGCAAACGTTTCCCGGACTGCGATCAGCGTTGTAGTCCGGGGACGCCGACTGCGGGCTGACCTTCGTCGCCACAGTGGGGGCGTCGGTGGCGCGGCTGTAGTGTCGGTGGCAGTGTTGTCGAGGCGCAGGATGTCACAAACGAGCGAAACCGCCACTCCTACAGGAGTGTCTTCGGTGCGTCGTCGACTACAGTCCGAGTTCGTCGATCGCGGCGACTGCAAGCCGCTGTGCCTTCACTGATTGTGGTTGGGTCGTCGTCACAAGCACCGCAATCGCACCTTTGGCCACGGCGTAGACCGCACCCTCGTCCCCACCGGAACGTCCACCGGACCAGCCCGTCGGCTCAGCGGCCGGGGCGGTGTTCGAAATCGGTGCGGACCGGTTCACCAGTTCTGCAGCCACCATGGATGATTCGCCGTGATGGACCCATACCGAGACTATGATGTCACCGGCACCGTCGATGAAAAAGCAGGCGGGCGGTTGCACGCTCAGATCGAGCAGGACCGAGTCGACTCGTACACCATTGAGAGACTCGACGTTATACGCGGTCAGGTATGGACAGACACCGACCGTGCCCGGATTCGGATTTGTCGGCAGACCATATCTGGTAGCTATCGCGGTGGTAGTCACTGCCGCGTTCAAATCCCCCTCTAGTGGAATCGAACACGCCGCAACCAGCCCCACCGTCAGTACCGCGCCAGTCCCGCGCGCAACACGCTTCCAGTTCACAGCACCGCTACCCGATTGAACGGCACGAAGGACTCGATTGCTGGGAACACCAGCAGCATCAGCAGTGCCACCACCAGACTGAACAGAAGCAGTGCAGTAACAAGTTTGGCGGGCAAGGGGGCAGGGAGTCGACGCCAGATCCAGCCGTACATGGCACTATCCTTCCGAGAGAACTGTCGGGGCAGAGTGCATCTGCGGGTCCTTGGGCGTGCTGTTTACCAACATCGCCTGCACCACAAGGCGATCGGTCGCGCTGAACCGCGGGGTGCAGGTGGTCAAGGTCAACAAGGCGACACCGCCCTCGGGCGCCTCCGCGTAACTCGGGTCCATCGGAACCGGGCTGATCACACCCACCTCGTTCGGATCGACCACTTGTTGGCCCAATGCCCGTTGGTAGGGCGCCGGCAGAGAAGTGACCGGTGTGGGATCAGCTGTGCACCGGGCAGGCTTGCGCTCGGTTCCCCATTCCGATGCTTCTGCCGCACTGGGCAGTACTCGGTACGTGTACCAAACGGTGAGGGTTTCGATGACCACCGCATCGCAAGTCTGCAGCGCGTCGATGTCGTTGAAAGGTGAGCCTTTCCCGACCCGGTGACCGGCCACCGCAAAGTTTCCGACCTGACCGGGGTCCGCGCTGCCCTCGTACTGTCCGGGCCCTACCTCCAGATCGGCGTCGGAGGTCCCTTTCACTACCGTCATCTGAAAATCGCTGCCGAAGCGAGGAATTCGTATCTTCGCGAAGCCAACTGGCCCATCGATCTCTGGCGCGGCCGAACGGAATTGGGCGGAATCCTGTTGTGCCCAGACCTGATCCAATTGTTCCGTGACAGTGCGCTGTTTACGGTCCGACGAAATGTCAGTCCAGTACACCTCGTAGACAATGAACAGTGCCCCGATCAGGCCGAGTGTCAGTAGCGCGTCGCCGAACCCGCGGTACCACTTTTGAGCTCTCGTCGCCGTCGTTTCAAGCACGATCGGGGTGGGGGCATAGGGCGAGGGTTGCCGTCTTCGATCCATCGGAAAGTGAAATCCTTAGACAGTGAAGTAGGACAGCGCAGGGCTGTGCGATTGGGCAAGGCTGTGCGATTGGGCAAGGCTGTGCGAAGGCCCTGAAACACGTGGCGAGTGCGAATCGTTTTTGATCGCTGCGTACAAGCCAGCGCGTGAACGGATACCGAGCTTGCGGAACATGCTGGTCAGATGCTTCTCTACCATACGTTGCGAAATGTACAGTTGCGCGCCGATATCCCGGTTCCGCATTCCCGTGACCACAAGATTAGCGACCTTGCGTTCGGTATCGGTGAGGGCGAGTAGCCTTGGGTCGTCTTGCGCTTCAGTCGAGGAAGTTTCGGTCCAGGACCAGCGTCCGCCGTCGATCCAGCCCTGCGCCCCGACCCTCTCGAACAATGCGTGAGCGGTACGCTGCCGCCGCCGACTCTGAGCGATTTTGCCATGCGCGCGCAGTCGATCCGCATAGATTGCCAGAGTCCGTGCCCGCTCGAGTGCTGGGACTTCCAGTTCGCGCGTACCGAGAGCGAGCTCCAGCAGTTCGACACAAGAGTCGATATCAGCGACCAGCAGACGACCCCGGGCAAGAAGTGCCGAGATCAACGGTGTTGCACAGGAACGCAAACGACGTGTACTGAGGTCGAGAACCCGCTCAGCGGACGGCCGATCATCCATCATCATCAACGCCTCTATCAGATCGATGTACCGTCGCGTCTGCCAGATTCCGCTATGCCGATCGACGTGGTCGATGCTCTGTTCGAGCAACATGACGGCACGATCCGCATTCCCGCGCATCAACGCATTCTGCCCCAGCGCACCGAGCAGTCGGGCCCCGATACGGCTTGCACTACCGACACCTCCTATTGGGAGTACCTGGGCGGCAACACGATCAGCCTCCTCGAACCTTCCCAGCACTCCCAGAATCTGCAACTGCTGGCTGATTCGGCGCGACGGTAAGTGGTTACGAGCGGGAATGATCGCCTCTGCGCGATCCCAAAGTGTTTGAGCTACCAAGACATTGCCGTTCAACAGTTCGAGATCTAATTGTGGAAGCAGCAGATTGGTGCGCGTGAGTGGAGGTTGCTCGGAGTCAGGAAGGTCGCTTGCAAACTCGAGACGATCACGCGCCTCCCCCAATCGTCCGAGTCGGCCAAGGAGTGATGCCGAAATGATCGCCTCACTAACGCTGCGCCGCGAGAAACTCGACTGCGAGTCCGACTCGTCGTGCAGGGCCAGCGCGAGCGCCGGATTTTCCGCTTCGACCGCGAGCGTCACCTCCGCCAAATTGCACCATGCCGGCGCTGCGACTATCGGAGCTTCGGAGTTGGCCCGCATCAACTGGATCAAGGACTCGAGGCCGTCGGTGCGATGGTGTTCTAGCTGAGCGAGAATTGCGAGCGCTGCCAGTGACCTTGCCCCGTCGGGATCGAAATCGCCGATTGACACCGCAGCGGCCGTGACCCGTTCGAGGTTCATCGGTTGATCGGTAAGGTGACGCACCTCGAGCTTGACCCGCTCCACGAGCGCTCGATGTAGAGACCCTGGATAGTCGCGCACCACCGCGTCGGCGAATTCGTCTGCATCCGTGAGGAATCCGTGTAACATTGCTAACTTACACGCCAGCGCCAGGAGTCTCGCTCGTCCATCGCCGGTGTGCGTCGCTGCTGCTTCTCTCAGCAGACTCAACGCTTGCGCACAGGACTGGTCTCGGGCGAGGCTCGTAGCTCTGGCTAACACCATCTCCACTTCGTCCACAGGGTCGCCAATTCCTGGCATGTAGGCATCGACGGTGCTGCATCTGGCAAGTCCGCCACGTGCGATCACTCGGCGTGCTTCTGCGTCGTGAGTCGGTGTTGTGATCGTTCTGATCGCCCACCTGTCCAGGTCGCTGCCGATACGCAACTGGTCACCGAATTGTTCGATGCACCGGAGTTCGATCATCGAGGACACCTCCGCCTCGGCAGGAGCGGAGACAGCATCGCCGGAATCGCTCGTTTGCGCAATCTTTTCCGCGTCGCGTACCGAAATCGACTGCACGAGCGCCAGTACTGTCAGCAAGGTGCGCTGATTTTCGGTCAGTCGCGCACCGGCTCGTGCCCAACGCTCGATGCGCTCCGCCGAGACGGTCATCGGATATCGGAGCGCCGCCAGACCCGTGATCTGGTCTTCTGTGAGTGCCCCGCAGAGTTCCAGAGTGTCGCCAGGATTGCCCGCCGCAGCTCGATGCAGCTCCATCACCAGCGCCGGCGCGGGTCGTCTACCGAGCGAGGCTGTCGTCAGCGCCGCAGTGTCCGTGACGCTTCGTTGCAGTACCGGAATCTGAGAAAAGGGCAGA
This sequence comes from Rhodococcus sp. OK302, assembly GCF_002245895.1. Taxonomy (NCBI): domain Bacteria; kingdom Bacillati; phylum Actinomycetota; class Actinomycetes; order Mycobacteriales; family Nocardiaceae; genus Rhodococcus; species Rhodococcus sp. OK302. Next base: position 414,792 of record NZ_NPJZ01000002.1, on the reverse strand, counting down.
AACTGCGCCGGCCGCTCAAGGCGCGAGACGAGGATCAACAGCACCTGGTGATTTGCCAGTCGGCGGCCCATATACCCCAATAGATCCAGAGAGGAATCGGGCAGTCGGTCGGCATCGTCGATGACGATCAGCAGAGGGGCTGATTCTCGCGTGTATTTTTCGATCACATCGAGCAAGTGCTCACCTCTGGCACCGACATGTGTATCGGGAGGGAGGGGGCCCCTTGCCTTAGGTTCTCCGTCAGGTTTCGCGAGAGCAAGATTGTCGAACCTCGCCAACAAAGCTGCGATGCTGACGTCGATGGACTCGTTGGTATGCCCCGAGCCAGTGAGCGAGATGGTGCGAAACGGCTTCGGCCGACCAACTTCTCCGAGTATTCGAGTTCGTCCCGAGCGCGGTGCACCGAACAACACCACAGCGGCGCCCCGCCCTGACTGCGCCGCGTCCAGATGTCCGTTGATTCGGCGAATGGTTACGTTCAGCCGGCTCGCTCGGGCGTCGGATCCAAGGTTGATCATGGCAGTATCTATTCCTCAAATCTCTGTTTTCTTAGCCGACACTGAAATCTATGGATATCGGAATAGCCTCAATGCCAGAATTATTGTTACCTACGCAAACTAACTCTCCGCGGAGAGCAAACTTACCCACGAAGGGTGAGGTTCGGGGTGAATTATGTTGCATTGAGTTCAATTTCGCACGCTACCGTACGACGCCCGCATCAATCAGTGCGGCCGACCACATGAAACCCGCACAAACCTGCGGCCGGGCGGTTACCTCGGAGCAGACTCGGCAAAGCACGTCCGCTTGACCCTGTGCAGACCGAATCATGTTCGAGGAGTGCGTAGTGAAGCCAAGTTCGGCACTGACAGCGTTGCGTCCACGGATTGCCGTCATTTACGGAACCAGACCGGAAGCGATAAAATGTGCCCCCCTGATCAAGGCCATCGAGGCACATCCAGGCCTCGATGTCACCGTAGTGGTGACCGGGCAACACCCCGAGATGGTCAACGAAGTGCATCGGATCTTCGAGATTCACCCGGATCATGACCTAGCCCTTATGGAACCCGGCCAGCCCCTCGGTCGACTATCGGGAAGGGTCACCGTGGCGATCACCGAGGTTCTGCGTCAGTTCCGCCCCGACATCGTGGTCGTCCACGGCGACACGTCGAGTTCGACGGCCGCGGCATTGGCCGCCTTCAGTGAAGGCATTCCTGTCGTGCACCTCGAGGCGGGGCTTCGCTCGCACGATCTTCGTAATCCGTTCCCTGAGGAGGGAAACCGGCGTATGACCGCAGCGATCACCTCGCTGCACCTGTGCCCAACCGAATTGGCCCGGCAGAATCTACTTGCCGAGCGAATTCCACTGAACAACATCGCAGTGACCGGCAATACCGTGGTTGACGCGCTTCTGACGACTGCCACGAACACCGATACACCGGATAACCGGGCGCTCAGATCTGCCCTTGACAGCGGTTTGCGTGTCGTGCTGCTGACCCTGCACCGGCGCGAGTCGTGGGGAAAACCGATGGAGGCGGTCGCGAGTGCCGTTCGGCAGATCGTCGACGCAGTGCCGGACATCGTCGTGTTGTGTCCGATGCATCCGAACCCTGCGGTCCGAGCAACCCTAACCGAGCGCCTCGGTGCGCACGAGCGGATTCTGCTCGCTGAACCACTGGCCTATCGCGATCTTGTCGCTGCGCTCAAACACACGTACCTCGTGCTGACCGATTCTGGCGGAATCCAGGAAGAGGCACCGACATTCGGCGTACCGGTACTGGTGCTGCGGGACACGACCGAGCGACCCGAAGCGATAGAGGCAGGCTGTGCGAGACTCACGGGCACCGCACCAGTCTCAGTCTTTGCCGACGCCACCCGACTGCTGCTCGACGAGAACGCTTACCGAGCGATGGCGCACGCAGGCAACCCGTACGGCGACGGCCACGCTGCCGCCCGCGCAGTTGCCGCTATTGCCGAATTAGTGGGCGTTGGAAAACGATTGCCGGACTACGAGGTCAAAACCCCTGCCGATCGGGTCAAACCGCTCCACGTCTGATCGGTGTTTCCTCCCAGGTGTCGACGTATTACTTGCGAGGCCTGTCGATCTCGGATGACATCCGGCAAAGAGCTGGCTTCACTCGGCGCTCACTCCGGTCTGACGCGGTCCGGGCAGTTTCCGATTCAGCCGCATTCTGCTGCGCCTATTCCAGGCGGGGCTATCGTTTCGTTGGATTAGCCAACAAAGTCGCTCACTATGAGGAAGTGTTCTCGCAGTAGTGCATTCGACATGTATGGAATGGAACCTGTCGCTCGCCACGGCGAGGGAATGGCCACTTCTCTGTGGATGATCGATGACGAAGCGATGAAGGGTGCCTCCTACTGCAACACTCCCCCGGATGTCAGCGATCGGGATGCTCAGCCCTATCCGCTTCGAGCAGTTACTGTATGCGGTCTTGGTCGCCGCGCAACCCCTGGCCACTATTCGCGGTATGCCCTCAAACCTGTTTCGCTGATACATCTCTCGAAGTAACCCCTATCGCCGCGGTCATTTCAACTGCACGCGTCCGGGATCGAACTGACACCACACCGCCCCACAAACCCAATTATGCAGAACGCATTCAGGTCGTAGAACTGGCACCACCATCCCTGAGACGTAGACGCCACGACCTGCCTGACAACCCGCCCCGTGCGGGCGCATCATCAAAGCCCGGCTCGCACGTAGCCGTCGGGGCACGTCGCGAACGTCGTCACACTGGAAACGTCTGTACTGCAGCATCGTTCAGATTCACCTAACCACGCATCAACTCAGTGTGCAGGTGTCAGTTCATGAAGGAGCACCCGTCCCGGAACTAGGGTCTTCGTCCGGCCAAACTTTCTCAACTAATGTTCACGTATTCTGCCGACTTCACGATGGGCAAGAATCGTCGAGCGAACGAAGAAGGGCGTGCACCTCTGTGCTGCGATAGCGGCGATGCCCACCGAGGGTGGTCACGAATCCGATCTTTCCTGCCTTCGCCCACCGACTAACAGTCTTGGGATCGACGCAAAAGAGAGCTGCAACTTGTCCCGGAGTGAGAAGCTCCTCATCGAACGGTCGGCTGATTGCAGTCACTTCTTCCTGCAGAGCCACACCGACCGTTACATGTTCACTACCACCGACGGTTTCCCCAACACCGAGATCGATTCGCACGGTTACGACAACTCCTCATCGCTGCTACAACACAGCACGTAATTGAAATTCTGGACACTCGAATAGATCTCAGATATCTCCACCGTCGAACGCCACTGGCCGGCGGACTGTACATGCCCATCTACGACGGTCAGCCGTTACCCTCCAGGCCCTCACGATGACTGGATGACCCATGGTGCCTAGGAGTTTCATCGGTCACCGACGCGCACAACTCCCCGACCGATTGCGCTCGCAACCATCACATCGATGAGTCCTGTAAACGACGAATGCCCCGACCTTCCTCACGCGGGGCATTCGTCGTTAGGAGGCGCGCAAATCCCAGAGGCGTCCGCACGCTCATCCCAGCGGGCTCAGCTCAGGGGATCAATGCCGTAGCCCTCGCGCTCATGCGAGGTCTGCGGCACGCATCGAGTGCTGCCGGTGCGTCTGATGTCGCACTAACAAGGTCCTTGCATGCTGGGCTTTCGGGAATTTGGCATGCCACATGCACACTACGACAGATGAATTCGGAAATCGACGGGCGGCAGGAAAATTCACCCCGAGTATCACCCCACGGTCCATGACGAAGCCTCCTCGTCCGGCGCGTTCAACCGGGCATGAAGAATTCGTCGAGCACGGGGATCAGGAGCGGCAACTGAGACGGCTCGCTCGTCACATGCATGTAGTGGTCGGAATGAGATCACCGGCACCACCACCATGGGCAGCGTCGTCCGACCAACGCGGAGAGCGGTATCCTCTGACCGACCGCCAACGACCCGATCAAGCCCGAATCATCGAGGCCCTCTACCGAATAGCCACTGCCAGCTTGCGCCACTCAGAAGAAGTTGTGGTTCCGAAAAACGCTCACTTCTCTGATAGAAGAGCGGAAAGGACATGACATGTCGCGCTCTGGAGTTCGGATCGGTTCAATCGAAAGCGTCTGAAGAACTCGGGACGACCTCAGCCGCATCCCAACCCTGTTGGGATGAACTCGAACGCGTCAGGAACTCAACTACCGTCCACGTAGACGCTCGGCGGGGTACCCCGCCGAGCAACTACGTGATCTATTGGTGGCCAATTAGCCGCGAGTGTTGCAACGACCCCTTGAATTCGCCATATGGAAGACAGTGCAGTCCGCCGAGTCGGTAGATCTTGCTGCCAGTTCTGCTGTCAGAAGCCAATCCATGAACCGGTCGACGATCCGAGCAAATTTGTAGGTCGCAAGAACTGCCTTGTGGTCGGTAGGCCACGGGGTCGGCGACACTATGAAGTTGTCCAGAGTGTCTTCGGTTACTCGGTTGTTGTGCACGATAGACTTTCGGGGTCCGACAATTCCGGTGGACACCAATCGCAGGTCCGAGTCGCGGTGAATCACACCGGCGAGTCCGCAGACCTATAACTTGAGAACTCCACTTTGCGCAGTTCCGTGTTCGCCCTCGGACGCCTCGAGTGCGGCCGAAGAAACCTCCCCACAGTGCTCGCCATTGCAGTCGAGCGCTTCAGCCCGGCACACGCCAACACTGTCACCCGGATCCAACTTCCGAAACTTTAAGTCGTTTCCCCAAGACGAAGTTCACGTATGAGAACATCGGTTCCTATCCTTGACTTAGTGACTCGGGTTACACCATGATCTCGTATTACAACGACTGACATTCAGCAGTAGACGTAACCCCGCTTTCATCTATCCCGCCGGGTGAGTTCAATCCGTCTGCGTACCAATGTCACTCAAACCAAGCACTTCGAGTTACCGCGAGCACGAGCACTGTTCGAGCATGCGTTTGCGAAATCGACTGCAAACCAAGAGAGGTCATTCATATGAGCAGGGCTGGACAGATGACACTAGAGCGCTTGAAGGCAGCGCATCGAAATCGTCCCCTGGGGATTGCCGGCGAGACACTCTTTCTCCGCTGGTCGCTCAGCGACACCGATCGTTTGGACTCCTACGCAACCTTCGCGGTCCACCTCGACTGCAGCGAAACGAATTTGGGTCCGAGTTCGTTGTGGCGGATCAACGGACTCAGTCACCCCTGGGTCGAGTACAACGGACCCACCCTGAAACCGTGCACGAGGTACTACTGGCAGGTAACCGCGACGACCTCTGGTGGACAGCGAATCACGAGCGCCGTAGAACACTTCGAAACCGGCATCACCGATGCAGATCAGTGGGTCGGCCCGTGGATTTCGACTCCTCTTCTCGATTATCGATCCGAGGCATGGGATCCGGTTCCACAGCTGCGCAAGGAATTCCAACTCGATGCGACACCGACAGACGGGCGAATCTATGCGACCGCACTCGGCCTGTATCGAATCTGGATCAATGGGGACGAACTGACGGTCAACTCCCACTTCCGCCCTGGATGGACCGATTATCACGTACGCGTCAACCATCAGACCTTCGATTGCTCTGCGCATCTAGTCAAGGGCACCAACACCATTGCCGTCGCACTCGCTAAAGGTTGGTATGCGGGACGGATCGGTTTGGTGAGAGACCCTGGACTCTATGGCACTCAGCCTGCCTTCCGGATGCAGGCCCGCATACATGCTCCTGATGGTCTGGAGCAACTCGTAGTCAGCGATTCAACTTGGCGCTATTCCTACGGACCCATTCAAGCTTCTGACATGCTTCGCGGCGAATTCAAAGATCTCAGACGAGAAACGCCCGGCTGGGAAACTTCCAATTTTGATGACTCTCAATGGAATTCGGTATTGCCGAGAGCCGACATATCAGTCCCCATCTTCCCTCAACCCCATGATTCGATCGCCACCCGCAGCGTCATCGAAGGTTCACTCGTACACGAACATGCCCGCGGTCCAGCAGTTTTCGACTTCGGACAGAATCTGGTCGGATGGACGCGGATCGACTCTCCGACAACTCCCGGCACAGACATCATCGTCCGACACGGCGAGATTCTCACCAAAGACAAACTCGTCTACCGTGACAACCTCCGTGGTGCGTTTCAGGAGGATCGCTACGCGACCGGAACGGAGGAGCCCCAAATCCTCGAACCAGACTTCACATTGCATGGCTTCCGATACGCCGAAGTGTGGGGATTGCCCCCGAAAGATTTCGCAATGGCATTCGAACTACGTGAAAACTCGACGATCTCTGCAGTCTCGATCGAAACTCCCCACGATCAGGTCGGACATTTCTCATGTTCCGACGAGCGGCTGAACAAATTGGCTTCGGCGATCGAATGGACAATCCGCGGAAACTTCCTGGAAGTTCCCACAGATTGCCCCCAACGCGACGAACGCCTGGGCTGGCTGGGCGACGCCGGAGTGATCGCAGAAACCGCTGCATACAACTTCGACGTCGCAGCCTTCTTCACGAAGTTTGCACAAGACTGTGCCGATGCACAGTTCGAGGATGGTTCTGTTCCCTCATATGCGCCTGTAGTTCCACCGGCAACAATGAAGGAAGGCTCCCCCGGATGGTCTGACGGATACATCCGCATCGTTCATCTCTTGATGGCCCGCTATGGCGATATCACCCCAGCACGCAACCACTTTGAATCAATGTGCCGATATCTCGGACACATCGATCAGCACAATCCGGACGGACTCAGAGTCAACGCTGTCGGCTCGAACTTCGGCGACTGGCTGTCGGTCCCCGACGGGCAGGAAGGCACGATACATCCCGGCTACACCTACACCGGTGCACATTCGACCAGCCCGGTCGACGTCGTCGCTACCGCGCACACATACCGGTCCTTCGTGCAGGTCGCAGAGATTGCACACAAACTCGGGTACGAAGAAGAATCCGTGCGTCTCGGCAACAGGGCCGAACAGATCCGCACAGCGTATCGAGCGGCATATGTCTTGCCCGACGGCAGAATTTTGGGCGACACTCAGACTGTTTATGCTCAGGCGATCGGGTACAGCCTCCTCCATGATTTCGAAATCAATCGTGCTGTAGAACATCTCACCCGAGCGGTGAATCGATCCGGGCACGTCACGACGGGAATCCACGGGGTCGAGCATCTACTCCCGGTCCTGGCCGATAACGGTCAACGGGCTCTCGCATACGAACTCTTGCTGAGCGAGAAGTGCCCCAGTTGGTTACACATGATCGCTAGTGGTGGCACCACCATCTGGGAGAAGTGGAACGGAATCGGCGAAGACGGTGGCCTCGAAACCGCGGAGATGAACTCGTTCAATCACTATGCCCTAGGTGCCGTCGGACGATTCCTCTACGAGGGGATTGCAGGCATTCGACTCCAGAATAGTTCCTGGACAGGCGAATTCGGCTTCAGTCCGAAATACAGCACAAGCCTCTCCTGGGCAAGAGCACGATATGAGAGTCCGATCGGAGCGATTTCCAGTCACTGGTGTTGGGACGGGCCGTCGATACTTCACGATGTCGAAGTTCCACCGGCAGCACGCGCAACGTTTGCACTGACCGATGGTGATCGGGTGGTCCGCATCGACGGATCGACGATCGAGCCCGCCGGAACAGTAAATCTTGGACCTGGCCATCACCAGCTCCTGGTACTGCCCGGGACAAAGGACTGAAACGATGTCTACTCGATCATGGTCGAGGCCCACGCTTCGAGTGCTACGCGTACTGGCGATTCTCTGGGTGGTGTCACTGCTCTGTTTCTTCAGCATGAACCTACTTCCGGGCGATCCTGCCCAAGCAATCCTCGGTGTCACCGCCACACCCGAGGGGCTTGCCTCGCTCCGACAACAGATGGGATTGAACGAGCCTGTAGTAGAACGCTACTTGGCGTGGATAGGAGGTGTGCTCACCGGAGATCTCGGCCAGTCCTTCCACACACAACAGGAAGTGGGGGCGATCGTGCTCGAGCGGACACCCGTCACGATCGAACTCATCGTGCTCAGCCAGGCGATAGCTCTCGCCTTCGCAGTGCCTGCTGCAATCGCCGCTGCCGTGCGTAGAAGGTCCGGCGCCGACAAAGCCATCAGCCTATGGGTATTCACCGTGCTGTCCACACCGAACTTCGTCATCGGCGTCCTACTCGTCTGGGTTTTCGCGATCGTGTTGGGCTGGTTCCCTTCCAACGGTTTCGTACCGGTCTCCGACGGACTGATTCCTCACCTGTCTTCAGTACTACTTCCGTCGATCGCACTTGCCGCAGCCCCCTTCGCTCTCTATCAACGAGTCTTACGCGCAGATCTCGCATCGACCTTCGACCGTGAATTCATCGCCGTTGCACGGGCAAAGGGCATCGCACCCCACAGAGTGGTCTTCGGACACGCACTGCGCCCAAGCCTTCTGGGGTTGAGCACATCGGTCGGCGTCACCGTCGGAACGATGATCGGTTCGACGGTAGTCATCGAAACCCTCTTTGGACTACCAGGAATCGGCAGTGAACTTGTGCGTGCCGTCCAAACTCGAGACTTCGTCACCGTGCAGGGCATCGTCCTGGCCATTGCCACAGCCTTCATCGTCATCAACACCACAGTCGACTACCTGTACGGAATCATCGATCCCCGGTTGCGGTCGGCGAAGCTGATCAAAGGAGATGTACACGCATGAGTGCACTCGATATCGCTGCACCGGTGAAAGTCTCTCCAGCGCAGAAGAAACACCGCAAGCATCGCTCATGGAGTCCCACCGAAACAATTGCGTTCGGGTGGCTGATCCTTTTGGCCATTTCGATTCCCGTTGTTCCCTTCGCGTTAGGATTGGATCCGCTCGGCTTCGACAGCAGTGCACGGTTCGCCGGACTCTCCACCGAGCACCTTCTGGGCACGGACAACCTCGGACGCGACCTTCTTGCCCGCGCGCTGGAAGGTGCCAAGGTCTCGCTTCTCATCGGCATCGGCTCCACCCTCACAGCAGTCGTTATCGGCGTGCCCATCGGCATTCTCGCCGGCTACTTTCGAGGTGCCACTGACTCAGCAATCTCGTTTGTCGTCGACGTGATTCTCGGCTTTCCTGGTCTGGTACTCGCTTTGGTCCTTGCATCATTTCTGGGCGCATCGATCACAAACGTGATGATCGCGATAACCCTGCCAACAATCCCAGTTTTCGTCCGACTGGCAAGAGCCCAAACACTCGCTCTGATGCCGCGCGAATTCATCGAGGCGAGCCAAGTAATAGGTACACCTGCCCTCTCGATAGTACGTCGCGACATCATGCCGAACCTCACCGAAGCGATTGTCGCTTTCGCGCTGGTCAATGTCGGACGTGCAATCATCATCGAAGGCGGTCTCAGCTTCTTGGGACTGGGTATCCCACTGCCCCAACCAAGCTGGGGCGCAATGATATCCGAGGGCCGGGCATACGTCACATCAAACTCTCTCGTAATTCTCGTTCCCTCGGTCTTCTTGATGTTGACCATCCTCAGCCTCAACCTTCTGTCCGATCGATTCCTGGCCGAGGGCGACACTGCGAAAGGAAAAATATGAGCGACCGTGAATTGCCCCTGCTGAGTGTCAAGAATTTGAAGGTACAGTTTCCGACTCCGCGCGGGCTCGCCACTGCCGTGAACGGTGTCAGTTTCGACCTTGCACGACGTGAACGACTGGGCATCGTCGGCGAGTCAGGTTCCGGGAAGAGCGTGCTGTCGCGCACCATCATGGGATTGACAAGTTCGCGTGATGCGAAGATTTCCGGTCAGGTGATGTTCAACGGCCGAGAAATTCTCGGACTCCGAGCTGGCGAGCGCCGGTCGTTATGGGGCCGTGAAATCGCCATGGTGTTTCAGGACCCATTGAGTTCGCTGCATCCCATCATTCCGGTAGGCGACCAGGTCACTGAAGCCGTCCGACGAGCCCCCGGGGTCAGCCGACGCGAAGCACGCGCCAAAGCAACAGAGTTGTTGGATATGGTTGGGATACCTGATGCTGCAGCTAAATCCCGTTCTCGCGCACACGAATTGTCCGGAGGCCAATGTCAGCGTGTGATGATCGCGATGGCAATGGCTTGCACGCCAAAATTGCTACTTGCAGACGAGCCGACAACTGCGCTCGACGTAACCGTCCAAGCCAAGATTCTGGAACTCTTCGACGAGCTCTGCGCAGAGTTCTCGATCGGCCTGATCATGGTGAGCCACGACCTGGGAGTAATAGGCCGCCACACCGATCGCGTGACTGTGATGTACGCCGGAAAAATGGTCGAAACCGGTAGCATCACAGACGTTTTCGAAGCTCCTACGATGCAATACACCCGCGCACTCATTCGCGCGATCCCCCGCTTCGACGCCAACCACCGCGGCTTACCGGAACCGATCAGCGGCCTGCCTCCCAATTTGCTTGCACCACCCCCCGGATGCAGCTTCGCGCCTCGGTGCAGGGCCGCAATCGACGTATGTCACGAATCTGCACCGGAATTGGTGCCCGCCTGTAACTCGCCCGAGCACAGATATGCGTGCTGGCAACCGACGCTGCCAGTATCGGCATCGACACCCGGGAAGCTGGTCGGCACACAATGACACGTAGCATCGACACACCCGTTCTGGAACTACGCGACGCCTACGTTCGGTACCGCTCCCCAACCCACCAGGTGTTTGAAGCTGTCAAGAATGTTTCACTGGATCTGTGTCCGGCTGAGATAGTCGGTTTGGTCGGAGAGTCAGGATGTGGGAAATCTACGACCGCGAGGGCGATGCTGGGAATCCAATCCCTGTCCGCTGGCTCACTCCATTTCCGCGGTCAGGCGAGCACCGGAAGGGACCGTGAGTTCCGTTCCAGCGTCCAGGCTATCTTTCAGAATCCGGCCGGGTCCTTCAATCCCAAGCGTTCGATTCTGGATTCGGTTGCAGAACCGCTCCGCGTTTGGAAACGCGGCGACAACACGACCCGATTGCGTATGGCTGAAGCAGAATTGGATCGGGTTGGGCTCAACCGGGAGGCTTCTCGTCGTAGACCCAGTGAACTCTCCGGAGGGCAGTGCCAGCGTGCGGCAATCGCACGGGCCACAATACTGCGTCCGGATGTCCTGATTTGCGACGAGCCCGTCTCGGCTCTCGACGTTTCCATTCAAGCCCAAATCCTGAAGCTTCTCGCAGAGCTGCGCAGCGAACATGGACTATCCATGCTGTTTATCTCTCATGATTTAGCCGTCGTGGCCGCCCTGTGTGATCGAACAGCAGTGATGAACCAGGGCGAGGTGGTCGAGCGCGGAGCTACACACGAGGTCGCCCACAACCCGCAGCACCCATACACCAAGCTCCTCAATTCTTCAATTCCATTGCTGGACAACCTCTTTGTGAGCTAATCCAGCCCAGTACATCTCTCGAGCGCATCGTTCGACGCGCTCACACATTCGAAATCCCAAGGAGAATCCGTTGAAGCTCAACAGCAAATGGATCAGCAGAAACAGAACGCGTAACACCCTCATCATCGCGACAAGTGTGATCGCCTTGACCGCGGGCTGTACCGCAGCCGGATCCACAACGGGTTCAGGCTCGTCCGAACCGGTAACGGGCGGCATTCTCAAAGTCGCTTCCGGAACGGACCTCGTCTCACTCGATCCGACAATCGGAACCGCCACTGCCACAGTCACAGTCGGCACCGCCATCTACGACCACCTCATGATCATCGACAAGAACGGGGATGCCCCTCGCCCGAATCTGGCCACGGCGCTGGAGCCAAATGTCGACCTTACAAAATGGACGATGACGCTGCCCACAGGTGTCACCTTCAGCGACGGCACCCCGTTCAATGCGTCCGCTGTGAAGTTCAACATCGATCGTCACATCGATCCCACCCGAACATCGAGCGCTGCAGCGCTACTTTCAGCAGTCGATTCCGTTGATGTCCCAGACGAATCCACCGTAGTGTTCAACCTTGCATATCCGCAGGCCGGCTTTCCCTACATGCTAGCTAACGACGAATCAAGCACCGCAAGCTTTATCGCATCTCCGACGGCAATCACGACGTACGGCAAGGACTACACGTCGCACGCTTCGGGAGTCGGCCCGTTCAAACTTGCAAAGTGGGCTCCAGGTCAACCCGTAATCCTCGAGCGAAACCCCAACTATTGGAAAGGCGCCGACAAAGTCCATCTCGACGGTGTGGAAATACGCACTATCGAAGACCCTCAGACTGCGTTCCAAGCAGTGCAGGCTGGCGATATCGATGTCATCGCAAGCACCAATGGGGCCGTTCTCAAAGCAGCACAAACGAATTCGTCAGTCCAACTCATTCTCGGCGAAGGAAATGACCAAACGAGCATCGCTCTGAACACTGCGACCGCCCCATTCGACGACATACGCGTTCGGCAGGCAGTCTCCAAGGCCGTCAACCGGACCGAGATCGTCAATCTGGTCAAAGAAGGCATGACCAGCGACGCTGTTAGCCTGTTCCCGACTGACGACCCGTGGTACCAAGGCGCCTCATCGCCACAGTATGATCTCGACGGAGCGAAAGCTCTTGTGAAGGAATACGAATCAGACACCGGCAAGAAGGTGGAATTCACGTACATTTGCCGAGCGTCGGTTGACGACACTCAGGTGATAGAACGTCAGCTCGCCGCCGCAGGGATGAACGTCAAGATCGAGATTCAGGAGACTGCGGCAGCCCTCGCAAATTTCTTCGGCGGAAAATATCAAGCCACATGCTGGAACATGGCAGCATTCCTGACTCCGGATACATTGCCGTACAGATTCTTCCATTCCACAGGCGATCTCAACCACATGGCCTTCGCCAATGTCGATTTCGACGCATTTGTCGACGAAGCCCGCCGAACCGGCGATCTTGACAAGCAGAAAGAACTATGGGGCAAAGCGGACGAGATTCTCGCTGCGCAACTCCCATGGGTTTGGAAGACCGGTCAACCTGTTGGATTCATTGCAGGCAAGGACGTTCGGAGTATCACTCTGGACGAGCCAGCCCGACTACGCGGACGAATCGTCGACGTCCGTGAGATGTGGCTCGACCGGTGACGAATACGAATCATCCTGAGCCCAGCCATTTGTCGATGCAAGATCGCGTCGCAGTTGTCACGGGAGCAGGGTCCGGCATCGGAGCTGCAACGGCACGACTACTCGCATCCAGAGGAGCGCGGGTCGTCGCACTCGACATCGATCGCGCATCCGTCCATGCCGTTTCGGAACTCATCAACGACGACGGCGGCATGTCTTCTCCCCTGGTTGTCGATGTAGCCGACGCAGCTGACGTCGGAATCGCTTTCGACACCATCCGATCCCAACACTCACATGTCGATTTCGTGGTCAACGCAGCGGCAAGCTTCATTGCGAAGGGGCTCGACGCCACGACAGCAGACTGGGACAAGGTCCTCGGCGTGAACATTCGCGGTTACAGCAATATCGTGCAAGCCTCGCACCCCCTCATGCTTTCGTCCGATGCAGCATCGATCGTCAATGTCTCGAGCATTTCCGCGCATATCGCTCAGCCTTCCCGCTGGACCTACAACGCAACCAAGGGCGCCATTCTGAGCCTCAGCCGGTGCATGGCCATGGACCTGGCAGAACACGGAATCCGAGTCAACGTTGTCAGCCCCGGATGGATCTGGACCAACGAGGTCGCGAAAGCCGCTGACGGCGATCGTAAGAAGTGGGAACCGATTTGGGGCAAATATCACCTGCTCGGCCGGCTTGGCGAAGCACGCGAGGTAGCCACAACAATTGCCTTCTTGTTGTCCTCCGAAAGCAGCTTCATCACGGGCGCCGAGATCCCTGTGGACGGCGGCTACCTATCGATGGGCCCGGAGGGGCTCGGCGAGACTGCGACATTCGCCGGCTCCGCCTGATCGAATTCCACACGGTACAAACACACCACCAGATAGCAGGTACTGAAATGCTCAATATCGTCATCACCGATACGAATCTTGGCGACGGCTCTCACGAGATTGCAGAATTGCACGAGTTCCGCGTCTCTTGCCATCAGGCCCTCACTGAGGACTCAGTCTTGGCCGTAGCCGCCGAGGCCGACGCCATCCTCGTCCAATGGGCACCGATCACACGAAGAGTGCTCACATCCCTGCCTCGCCTTCGAGTCGTCGTTCGGTATGGAATTGGTCTCGACAACATCGATCTCGATGCCGCAGCCGAACTAGGGATTGCGGTCAGCAACGTCGACGACTACTGCCTGGCCGAAGTAGCCGATCACGCAGCCGCCGCGATCTACGCCCACAACAGAAGGCTCACAACCAGCTCTCGTTCCTTCGCTGAACGAGGGTGGACCACGGATGGCATCGATCAACCACTCCCCCCGGCCAAGACCCTGTTGGCATCGCGGGTTTCGGGCGTATCGGTCGATCTCTCGCCGAGCGGGTCGGGGCCCTCGGTTTCCCGATTCACATCTGGGATCCGTACCTCACCGAAGTGCCTGATTCGGTAATTCGTTGGGACACCGTCAGGGAGCTCGCTGCCGCAGTCAACCATCTCTCCATTCATATGCCCTCGACCCAGCAAACTGCAGGAACTATCGATGAATCGGTGCTGGAAGCACTAGGCGCGCGCGGACATCTCGTCAATACTGCTCGCGGCGCACTCGTGGACGAGGATGCACTCCTGAGTTCGTTGAATTCGGGAGCATTGGGTTTCGCTTCGCTCGATGTCCTTTCGTCTGAGCCCCCAACATCGACAGCAGCAGTGATCGCCGAACACGAGCGAGTACTAGTCACTCCCCATATCGCATACCTATCGACCGATTCGTTACCACAACTTCGACTGAGAGCTGCACAGATCGCACGGCAACTCCTCACGCGGGAGTCCGTCCGATGAGAGCCATGGTATTCACAGCCCCCAATACCGTCGAAATGCTGGACGTGGCAGTTCCCACGATCGCAGAGGGCGACGTGACCATCACCGTTCGGGCAGCCGGAATCTGTGGAAGCGAACTACACGGCATTCGCCATACCGATTTCCGGAAGCCCCCGCTCGTCATGGGACACGAACTCGCGGGCGTCGATCAAGACGGTCGACGCGTGACGGTCAATCCGTTGCTCAGTTGCGGTATGTGCGATCGATGCTCTGCGAACGAGGAGCATCTCTGTCGCGGTCGACTCATCATCGGCATCCATCGCCCCGGCGCGTTCGCCGAGACTGTTGTGGTGCCGAAAGCATCTGTCTACGAAATACCCGACTCCATGACATTCGAGACAGCTGCAATGGTCGAGCCGCTGGCAAATGCAGTGCATGCACTGCGACTGGCTGATCCCGCTGCAGGCAGTCGTATCGCAGTACTCGGAGCCGGAACTATCGGCTTGGTGTCACTGTTGGTAGCTCTCGAATACTCGATGGACGTGACGGTGTGCGATCTGTCAGAGAGCCGACTGAAGACCGCGCTCGAGTTAGGAGCGATCAGGTCCAGTACGGAACTGACCGGTGAATACGATTTGATAATCGACGCGGTCGGAGCGGAATCCACGCACCGAACGTCGGTCGAGCGTCTACGCCCGGGAGGCACCGCCGTCTGGATCGGATTACTCAGCTCGTCAACAGGTTTCGACGGGCAGGAAATCGTGCGCGACGAAAAGCGCGTACTGGGTTCGTATTGCTACACACGAAGCGACTTCGAACGTGCTCTGAGTCTGGCGGAACACACTCCGCTCGATTGGACCACGCGCTTCCCTCTCGAATTGGGTGCCACAATTTTCACCGAACTCATGGACGGACGTCAGGACGTGATCAAGGCGCTACTGTGTCCTGCCCCCGGTCCGGTAAAAACGAGGAGCCTAGTGTGACGTTCGGAGTACGCATCATCCACTTGGGCGACGGCGAAGTGCCGGGACCCGAGGTCTACTGGATGTCCGATTGGGACAACTGGTATCGCCTGGCATTTCAAGCCTTCCTTATCGAAGGTGAAGGAGTGCGGGCGCTGGTAGGCACAGGCCCGGCTCGAGATTTGGCACCCATGAATGAGGGATGGGCGAAACTTCTCGGCGAACGAGCCGCATTCACACGCGAGCCGGGCATGTGGCTACCTGAACAACTCGAACGCCTTGGTTTGTCCACTGCTGACATCACACATGTGCTGCTCACGCCATTGCAGCTGTACACCACATCGAATGTCAATCAGTTCGCCAATGCACAGATTTGCCTGTCAGAGCGAGGCTGGCAGCATTTCCACAGTTCCCATACCCACCCTCACGACAACCGCTGGACATCGATTCCACCAGAGGTCCTGAGCTATCTCACCCATGACGCCTGGGATCGGGTACGTCTGCTGGCAGATGAAGACGAGATTGTTCCCGGGTTTCGAACGTGGTGGGCGGGTTCGCATCATCGAGCGTCGATTGCCGTGGAAATTGATACGAACGCCGGCCTGGTCACAATTACCGATGCGTATTTCACGGAGCGAAATCTACGTGAGAACCACCCGATCGGGATCTGCGAAAACATATACGAAGCCATGGCTGCACATCAGCGAATCCGCACCACCGCCGATCACGCGCTCACACTCTACGACTCAGGTCAGCTGCTCCGCTATCCCCACGGAGTGGTCGCTGAAAAGCCCGAATCGCAAAGTTAGGTTCAATGTGAGAAATCGCTGACTGAAACTCGGATCGGCCATGCCACACCTTCTGTACTTTCAGACACAACCATCGCTTTTCCGAAGAGTCCCAGGGGGTTGTCATGGCGGATGCGGTCAAATCGGCAGATCGAGTATTGCGAACCTTCGAGTTACTCACAGATCATCCTTCAGGACTGACACTGACCGAGATCTGCAATGAACTCGAACTGCCAAAAAGCAGCGCACATTCACTCCTGACCACAATGGAGTCCCGAGGTTTTCTCACACAGGACCCATTAAGCCGCCGATACCGCATAGGTATTCGCCTCTGGCAGGCAGCTCAGGGCTACCTGATTGTCGGTGATATCGATCAGTCTGCCCGACCGTTCATGGAAGCCTTGCGCGACGAGTTCAATGAAACAGTTCAATTGGCAGTGTTGGACGGAGCCGACAATGTCTACATCGGCAAGGTCGATCCAGACCAACAGCTGAGACTCGAATCGAGGGTCGGAGTCCGACTTCCTGCTCATGCAACCGGCATTGGCAAGGCACTACTCAGCGGCCTCACCGAAGCCGAACTGCGGCAACGATTTCGAAAGATCCGATTCCTTCCATACACGCCCACGAGTATCACCAGCCTCGAGCAGTTGATATCCATTGTCAGGCTGGTCCGGGAGAACGGATACGCCACCGACGACTCCGAATACACGCCCGGCGTTTACTGCGTCGCCGCACCGATTTACGGCCCGGATGGTTCCATTCAGGCCGCTATCAGCTTGTCGCTACCCGAAATCCGAAAATCCGCCAGCATGCTACAAGGAATAACCCCCGCCGTACTTCGGCAAGCAAGAGCCATCTCCGCACGCTTGGGCCACCACAGTGGCTGATCACGAGACCAATACATCAGGAGCATTTCAATGGAATTCATCCGCTACGGCGCCAAGGGATCCGAGCGACCCGCCGTTCGCATCGAAGGAAACACCTATGACCTCAGCACCCTCACACACGACATCGACGGCCCCTTTCTTGAACAAGACGGGTTAAAACGCGCCCATGACGCATATCTCGACGGACAGCTTCGGCCCCTCGAAATCGCCGGCCAACGCATAGGTACGCCGATCGCCAGGCCACAAGCCATCAGTTGCATCGGAATGAACTACGCAGCGCACGCAGCCGAATCGGGTTCCGAACCACCGACCACACCCGTGCTGTTCTACAAACACCCGGGTTGCGCCGTGGGACCCGATGACGACGTCGTTCTCCCGCTAGGTTCCGAACGCTCGGACTGGGAAGTAGAGCTCGGTGTAGTCATCAAGAAAACACCGCGCTATTTGCAGGAAGGTGATGATGCCATCGACTACGTCGCTGGGTACCTCATCGCCAACGACCTATCCGAACGCGCATCTCAAATTGAGCACTCAGGAGGACAGTGGTCCAAGGGAAAATCCGCAGAGACTTTCTGCCCACTCGGCCCCGTCCTACGCCCAGCCTGGGAAATCGATCCACAGAACCTTGCGCTTCGTTCCTGGGTAAACGGAGAAGCTCGTCAGGATTCGAGCACGAAAGACATGATTTTCTCTGTTTCCGACCTCATTGTGCACCTCAGTTGGCACGTACTACTCGCCCCCGGCGACGTGATGCTGACTGGTACTCCGCAGGGCGTCGCACTGTCCGGGCGCTATCCGTACTTGCAGGCCGGCGATGTCATCGACCTGGAAATCGAGGGTCTCGGTCAGCAACGCCAGAATGTGGTCGCGTTCGCGCGATAATCAACGGCCTTTCGGAGCGAAATCACATAGCAGGGTTTCCGGTGCGCGTCATGCTGAATTCATCAGCCCTCACACTCGCTGGACGTGGAAGTCGTCCTGCGCGAGTACTGTTCGGCTGTGGTAATGGCCGGACATTCCTAGAACGTCTGTCACGGCAGAAGCAATCGTCAGAATGGGTGTTGTCTGAACCCCGTCACATTCTCGATTCGCCTGGGTGGCACCTGAGGTCACCGCTGCTCCAAACCAGCGATCCAGCACCTACGCGGGAGAGGGGCAGCATCGTCGAAATCTCGTCCACAGAAGGCAATCTCCCGATCAAAGTTCGACAACTCAAGGATGGCTGCAGTGTCACCGAACTGACACTCCGATACTTTCCAATCGAGTGAGAGGCATGTAGATGCGCGAGAACAACACTCCGCGTGAGCGATTCAAGGTGGAGATGGCCGCACGACAAGCAACGAAGCGCGCACAAGTTCTCACGGATATGGACTTGGCGGCCGTTGTCGAAGGGTTAACAGGCGAGAAGCTTGCACCGCCTCGGATCGACGATGCGTTCCGTACCGCAAAGGTCGTGCCGTCTCGGTTCGATTAGTTGACATCCTCCACGCCCTCACGGACGAGGATTCCCCGACAGCTCACGCTGCCAAGACGGTTGGTGCGGCACGTTTCCATGACTGACGCACCCGATCCCCCAGAATGCCCCCGGGTTGATATTCGAGATTGAACCCACGATCACGAATATTGATCGCAGCATTGATATCCGCATGATGCTCGAAACCGCAGCCCTGACACCGGAAAACCGCTTGACTCTCGCGATTCTCCGGGCAGATATGACCACAGTTCGAGCACTCCTGGGACGTGTACGCGGCCGGAACCGCGATGACCGACATCTTGTGGTCGAGACGCTGCGCGAACTTCCCCCAACACGACGCGAGGATCGCCCGGTTCAGACCGGACTTCGCCCGCCCACCGTTCGGCGGGAAAGCTCTCGGCGTTGTCGGGATCCGGCTTCGGCTTCGCCCGCCGGGTCATGTTCCGGATCGGCAGATTCTCGACTGTCGCCGCCGCGTATGTGTCCGCGAGGGCGGTCGTGGTCTGCTCGATCCAGTCACCACGACGATCTGCCAGACGCAGGCGCAACCGCCCCAACTTCGCCTTCGTACGGTCCCGGTTCGCCGAACCCTTCTGCTGCCGGGACAGGCGTCGTTACAGGGCCACGAACCGAACCGGTTCCCCCGCAAAGAATCCTGGGGCATGAAACATCCGGCCGTCGCTGGCGGAGATCGAATTCGCCACACCCCGATCGATACTCACCACCGCCGTGGTGGACGCTTCCCGACGCGGTACCGGCGGCGTCGTCAGGCTCACCGTCCACCGACCGTTCGACAATGCGATCCAAGCCGACGTCGCCGCACAGATGTCGGCCCAGGCACGGGAAATCCGGAACCGCACCCACCCGGCCTTCGGCACCAGAATCTCGCCCCACCGGCGGTTGATTCGCCGCACCACCGGATCGCGCACGACGAATCCCTGCCGGGCGCCTGACGGTTTCTTGAAGTTCGAAACCCGCTCCGCCGACCAAGAAGTTGACAGACGCCAGATCCAGATCGCGCACCGCACCTTGCGGCACGACCGTGGAACCGGCACGTAGCCAATCGAATTCACGCCGAGCTTCGGTCAAGTCCCGCATCTGCGAGGCAACGGTGATCTTCTGCCGAAAATGTCGACGCGACAGCGTCCAGCACGAACGCTGCTCCAACCCCACGTTGTAGACGAATCGAGCGTGATCGCAGTACATGGTCAGCGCATCGAGCTGGGCGCCCTCGGCGGGGTACACGCGCTGCACGATGCTCATACGGTCTACCGTCAACGAGGGAGCATGACAGCGCACCGAGTGACGTGGAAGTCCGGCCAACTGAGGTCATCCGATCGCAGCGAACTGACGTACAGCAGCAAGCACCTGCTGAGGTCCCACGTCGGCTAAATCTCCGTCACGCAGGAGAAGTGCGGGTGCACGATCATCCAAGATCGGGTTCAGGCCTTGGAACCAACCTGCGCGACTGCGGCGGTGTCACGGGCGGTGATCAGCTTCGCGGCGCGGTAAGCGATCCGGAGCCGTTCGACATGGGTGTCGTTGCCGATGGTTCGTGTGCCCTCGGCCCTGTCTTGACGCACTCCGCGCGACGGCCACTGCCGTCATCTTGCCTTGATCGCCTCCATCACCGGCAGCGATGTCCGGTAACTATCGGCACGCCACCGCCGACCTAGCCGGTGGTTCCGACTGTGGAGCAGGTTTCACTGCTCCGCGAATTGTCGCCGCCACAATCGGATTCGGGACACCGTATGTTCCAGCATTGGAGGGGCTGGACACCTTCACCGGCACAGTCCTTCACGCCGCCGCCTATCGAGACCTTTGAGGTTCACCCCGGATGGTGGACACCGAGATAGCGGGACTAAAGGTTCCGCTGGGAGGATGTCCTCATGTCCCGCAAGCGCAGGTCGTTCACGACCGAGTACAAGGTCGAAGCCGCCCGCCGGGTGATCGATACCGGCCGCACCATCGCCGAGGTCGCCCGCGACCTCGGGTTAAGCGAGAATCTGCTCGGGCGGTGGGTCGCCGACGAACGACGACGCATCGATGCTGCTGCAACGTCCGGAGATCAACCGTTGACCGCCGCGGAACGTACCGAACTGGCACGACTGCGCAAGCAGGTCTCCGAGCAGGAGAAAGACATAGCGTTCCTGAAAAAAGCGTCCGCGTACTTCGCGGCGCATCAACAAAAGTAGAGCTCTACACGTTGATCGCTGCGGAGTGCGCGAACTTCGCGATCCACCGGATGGCGCGACTCCTCAATGTCTCGACCTCCGGTTTCTACAAACACCAAGAACGCAGTGTCCGAACACGATTGGGTGAACGGCAACAGCGGCGCGCGGACCTGGAAGTGAAGATCCTCGACATCCACAGAGAATCGAAAGGTGTGTACGGGTCCCCGCGGATCACCGCCGAACTTCACGACGGCGGGGAGATTATTACCGAGAAGACCGTCGCGAAGATCATGCGGTCACTCGGCATCGTCGGAATCAGCCCGCGCACGTTCAAAATCCGTACCACCGTCGCCGACCCGTTTGCTTCCTTTCCGGACGACCTGGTGCAACGACGGTTCGATCAGGGCCGCGTCGACGCCGTGTGGACTTCCGACATCACGTACCTGACCTGCGGTGAAGGTGACATGTACCTGTGCGCAATCAAGGACGAGCACTCGAAGAAGGTTCTGGGATGGTCGGTGGCCGATCACATGCGGACCGAACTGGTCATCGAAGCCTTGGACATGGCGGTAGCAGCTCGCGGCGGGGATGTCGCCGGCACAATCATGCACTCGGACAGAGGAAGTCAATATACGGCCGACATCATGAAGCAGGCGTGCGAACGGTACGGGCTGCGCCGTTCGATGGGAGCTACCGGAATATGCTGGGACAACGCCGGCGCGGAGAGTCTGTGGTCCACGTTCAAGCACGAGTACTACTACCGACACGCTTTCGCCTATGCATCGGAATTAGTTGCTGCAGTTGACAACTGGATGCACATCTACAACACTCGCCGTAGGCACTCCACGATCGGGATGCTCAGCCCCACGAACTACGAAAAGTCACTGACCGCGACCTTGATGGTCGCGTGACCACTGTCCACTTTTCGGGGTGAACCTCACTTGCCGACCACGCCCCGCTAACAGAAAACCATTCCAACCTCGCGCAAGGTTGGGGCTTCATGATGCAACGGGTTTGCACAGTCCGTCTGTTGGGCACCTACTTCTTGCTGCGGCGAATCGATGTGCGCTGATTCCGCCGCGCCTGGCCCGCCTTCCGGTTGTCACTCGCCGGGGTGGGCCCTTCCCCACCTACACCGCGCGCAGGTGAGATCTCAGGCTGGCTAGTTGCCTAACCAGCAGTTCTCGACGCTCGGAGAATCGCCGAACTGCATCGTCGTCACCTGCAATCCGGGCTCGCGCCAGCAGATACTGACAATTGTCCAGTTGATCTTTGAGGGTGGTCATCGCATTCACCTCCGATCGGCATGTTGTGTAGGCACTCCTCGACTGTCTCACCGAAGCGATTTGCAGACATACGTCAAAGTACGTGGATGGGTACCTATCTCTTTGGATCAACACGCCACGAAGCCCTGACTGATTTGTCCAATAAGGGACTTTAGTCACCTTTTCAATGGGTCTAGGCAAAACCGTGGGCCCAACACGCGCGGGACCCTAGCGTGGATACGCGGGGTTAGTCATGAGGGGGCAACTCGGCACGGATAGAGGGCCGTCCGTGCTGTGTGCTCAGCGCGGACGGCGCAAAACGCCCTCGACTTTCCGGGATCCGGAGAGTCGAGGGCTTTGCACAAACCGGCAGCATCGCCACGGCGATAGACGCCTGCCCGAAGGCGGCTCCTGTTGGCTGTTGGCTCGACCATCAGCAACCTAAGTCGTGTCTTTACGAGTTCCGTACGCATCCCCGGATCTGCTGTTGCGCCCTGGAAACCGGCTCTTCCGTTTCTAGAGTGCATTGATTGATTCCCGGAGCTGACCCGAGTGAATCAGTGACCGCAAGATGTAGTGATCGAGATTGCGGAAACCCAGCGCGATACCTCGTAGATACTCGAGCCGGCCGTTGATCGCCTCGACAGGACCATTCGATGCACCGGTATCGAAGTAGGCCAGGATCTCCTTCCGCCGTTTCCAGAGACTGCGACCGAGCTGAGCCAACTCCGCAAGTTCCTTCGGGACACCGGATTTGATGCGATTGAGGACCTTGTACATCGCCAACTTCCCCGCCCGCTTGTCCGAATCATCGTACGCGGCAACAAGTTCCTGGTAGACGCGTTCGGTGACCTCGACATCGATGTGTTCCTCGTCCGCGAACACCGCCTCAAGTCGCGCATTCTGTTTGTCGGTACGCAACGTCTCTCGGGTCAGCAGCACCCGTTTGATGCCGTACAACGGGTCACCGGACCGGCCGCGGTGACCGAGCGTGACCTGCTGGACCCGCTGCCGACACACGGTCAACTTCTCCGCAGCCAAGTGCACTACGTGGAAGGGATCCATCACCGTCCTGGCCTGCGACAATACGTCTTTGGCGGCCGAGTGGTAGCCGGCGAACCCATCCATCGACACGATCTTCACCCGGTCCCGAAACACCTGATCACGCTCACGCAGCCAGTCCTTGAGCGCCGCAGCGGAACGGCCGGGAACCATGTCGAGCAACCGGGCCGGGCCGGTACCGTCGATGACCGGAGTCAGGTCCACGATCACCGTCACAAAGCTCGGATCACCTTGCCCGCGTACATGTTTCCACTTGTGTTCGTCCACACCCAGGACCCGAACTCTGTCGAGGTGGCCGGGCTGGTCGTAGACCAGGTGCCGGACCGTGGACAGGGCGAGGGAGTTCACCACGTCCCAACTCAACCCCAACGCCGTGGCCACCGCCGAAACCGGCATCTTGTCGCAGGCGAGGCGTCCGAGGATCCAGCCGGCGGTCCGGCGGGTGGTGCAGGCTTTCGAGGCGGCCACCGTGTCGATGCGTTGACGGAACACCGCCACCTCGCAGGCATCGTTGCCGCAGGTGAATCGGGGTAGCCGGATGTGAAGGCGGGTGGGATGACCGACGACGGGGAGGTCGGCGAGGGTGCGGGTGACGTGGTCGCGGAGTCGGCCAGGTTTGCCGCAGGACGGGCACGTCGGGTCGTGTTCGACGGGTCTGCATTCGATGTGGGTGAAGCGTTCGGCGATGGCGGCGCCGGTGATGGTGACGCCGAGTTCGACGGTTCGGCAGATGGTGTCGGCGACGAGGTTAGTAGTCTGGTTCATGGGTCCTGTGGTGTGTTCGGATTCGGTGTAGGAACCTTCATCCTCACATCCCAGGACCCTCTGTATGCCTCTACATCTTGTGTCTGCTCGGATCACCGGAAATCGAGTTCATGCACTCCGGATCCGGAACAGCCTGGAAACCCTTTACCCACAAGAGGGAAACAACAAACATTTCGCGATTTCACTACCTTTCTAATACGTTCCGATTTACGGTGAATGTGCGGGGCCTGTTACGGGGGCAGCCTCGGCGCGGATAGCGGGTCACTGCGTTGCCAACAGAATCCTCAGGTTGCATGCATCGCCCCAGAGTGTTTCGACACGAGGTAGCGTTCGGCGAAGATATGTCACCAGTTCGCCGTCCACTTCCACTGCCAGGTGCCGACCTCCGACCTCCGACCGGCAACCGCGCCGCGATGGCGTCGGTGACCGAACCGGTGCCCGGCCCCAACTCGACGACCACCGGCAATCCGACATTCGGCGCCACCGCCGCCAACTTCGCTGCCACTGCCATTAAACTCGGCGCGATCGCACCGACGATCCTTGGTTGTCGTAGAACGGCTTTCACGAACTGCCAGCGATGATTCAGTTCTGATGTCATCGCGTAAATCATCCCCAGCCCCACACAATCCCGCATCGTCCCCCAGAACGAACTTTCGTCCGATTTCCTCAGGACCAATCTCTAAGGGACCAAACCGTCAATTCGGGGTACACACCAAGGGTTACAACAGAATTCGTCAATCAAATTCGGCCCAAAAGTAGATACCCACCCGACACAGGATCATTTCACACACGCCATCCTCATAGAATCTCATGAAATAGTCACTGCAAGTGCATCATTCGTCAGAGACTGAGATCGACGCTACCCAAACGGTGAGCTGCGGGCGATCACCCCTAACGGTCGGGTCGGGTCGTGTCAGGATCCCGTCCGCCGGATACGGTGGCCGATCGACTGCCCGTTGGAACCGTCCACCGCAGATTGTGTTCAGCCCAATCCGTCGCAGCGCCCCTGAATCAGATTGGCATTCCCATCCGGTGCCACGCGTAGCCGATCCGCGATCCATACAACGAGGGCAGCAGTGGCGTATGCGCCGCCCAGGACGCTCACGGAACCCAACCAGCGGCATTGAAGACCACAGTGGTCGTGATCGCGCCGATTGCGCTGCCCAGCGAATAGAACACCATGTAACTGCCGATAATGCAGCCAGCCGATTCCGGTTCTTGCGCAACGATCTGATTCTGGCTCGTGACATGCATAGCCTGGACGGCGAACATACGCGCCCTGCTCGAGCCGCGACGTACATCCTTCGGCAACATCATCAATGCGGCGGCGATCAGATCGAGATAATTGCAGATCCCGAGTAGACCGCACGCCAGCCTGTCAGATCGGCAACCAGTCCGGCTGCGGTGCGGGCGAGGATGATGCCCACCACCACACCACTGGCGATGACACCGATGTTGATCGATGCCGAGTTATCCACAGGCGGGTTGAATTCGTCAACTCATCCCGGTCACTATGTCCCCTCACCTCGAAGCATGGGCGCAGTTGGCGGGGACATCAGCGGTGCCCATCTCGGGTGCACCGTCCCCCTGGTAGATGAGGTTCCCATGCCGATCCCACGTCCGAACGCCCGCAGAGCCGTCACCCTGTTGACGGTGGCCACCCTTGCCACCAGTTCGCTCGCCCTCACAGCACCCGCCATCGCCTCCACCCAATCCGGTTGTGCGGCAACATTCAACCTGTTCATCCCCGGCACCTGGGAAACCACCGAAGACGCCGACCCCACCGTGCCCGTCGGCATCCTCAAACCCATCGCCGAGCGCCTCAAGGCTGAACACGGCACCGCCGCAGAGATTTACACACTGCCCTACATGGCCAGTGCCTTCGACAACGGAAAAACCTACGCGGACAGCAAAGCCGACGCACTCACCAAAGCCGAAACCGTACTCTCCGAGGTCGCCGACAGGTGTTCGAACACCAAGTTCACCATCACCGGATACTCCCAAGGCGCAGACGCTGCAGGCGATCTCGCCTCGTCGATCGGCAACGGCTCCGGACCGGTCACACCCGACCAGGTTCTCGCCGTCGGACTGCTCGCGGACCCTGGCGCAGGCACGAAAGGCGAATCGGTCGTCGGACCGAAACCGTCCGGACAAGGCATCGCAGATCCGCGGCCTCAAGGTATGGGGAAACTCTCCGGTCGTGTCGCCTCGATCTGCGACCCCCAAGATCTCTACTGCTCAATCAAGAAGGGCTCGAGCCCTCTCCTCGGATCGCTCGGCTCGATACTGTCCACAGCGCCGAGTTCAGCAAACCCCGGCCAGGCAGTGGGTGGAAACTCGCGACTGGCAACAGCATTGGTGTCCGACTTCTCAAAAGCAGACCTGCCTGGTCTCGCAAGCAATACGAATGCCTTGACCAGCCAGCTTTCCACAACAGTGGGCACAGTCGACCTCAAACAAGTCGCAGTCAGTGCCACCGAGCTCGTCAACACCATCAAACCACTCGCGGAACTGCTCGGATCCGGTGCCGCCAACCCAGCCGCGAACGGCCAACTCGCCGCCGCACCCGCCGGAACACCGGAGAACAATGCCAGCAAAGTCCTCGACAGTGCTGGCCAATCCGATCTGACGAGCGCATTGACCGCAGCGACGACGATCGTCGACGCCGCCGCTGCACTCACAAACCAAGGCACAGCAACACTTCCGGCCAATTCACCCGACATCACCGCACTCGGGGCCACAGCCGGCACACTCGACAACCACGTCGCGCCGCTCGCATCGACACCGACCGACATGCTCCGCTCAGCGTCCGGTGTACTTTCGGTACTCAAACCGACAGTCGTCATCAACCAAATCCTCAACGTCGCCACCGGCATCACCTCACTCGACATCCCGGCGATCCTGGCCAACCTGACCCTGCTTCCACAGAAAGTCGCAGCTCTCGACGCACAAGGCGCCCACAAAGTCGCCGGCGACCTCAACAACCAGTTCTCCCCACTCGTACGCATGGCCGCCGACGTCGATCTGACATGGGTCTCACAGGTACTCTCCGTCATCCCCGACCCGTCCGGCTACTCCCAGGTCGCCTCACTTCTCACCTCGATCCTCGCAAACGTCGATATCATCAAGCTCTCCAACCTCGTCGGACAGATTCAGGAAATCGCTTGGGCCGCAATCGAAAAACTACTGCCAACACCCGGCCAACTCCCCGACCTTCTCGCCGCTGGCGCCGCGATGACCGGCCTCGTTCCCGTCGGACTCGAACTCGCCTCGGTTGCGGTGAATATGCTCTCCGGCAAAGCCACCCCAACACCCCCGACACTGCTCGGTAAACAATCAACCACCGCCGCAACAACTACCACCAACCAGACCCAGAACCTCGACCTGCCGGCACTGGCCGGATCGTTGACCACGATGGCCAACTCACAGAACGCATCCGACCTCACAGCACTCGTAGGCGAGGGAGTCGACGCCGCATCGTTCTTCGCCTCCGGCGCACACCAAAACTACAACTCACTCGTCGTCGACAACGCCGGCCGCAACGCCATCGAGTGGATCTCGGATTGGCTCAACCTCCAAATCGGCCGTGCCACATGAGCAGACACCGTGCCCACAACCCCACCGCCCGCTGGTCAATGTGCGAACGCTGCAACCACCGCGGCTACTACCACCCGCGACGACGCGAAAGCAGCCAAAAACGCCACCACGGCGTCAAAGGGATGGCAGTATTCGCATGCCCACACACAGACGGCATGTTCCACATCGGACACCGACCGGCAGCGCTCTCCGCTGGAATCATCGACCGCGCGGTCCTGCGCGAACAGGCACAACACATCGACAACCATCCCAACCATCTCAGCACAGAACCGGATTCATTGATGACTCGACACATCAAGGCGCACAACGACAGACCACCACACCAATAGCGGCATGCGCATTGACCATCGCGGCTTCTTCCACGTCAGCCGCGACCGTCCCCTCCCCCGCCCACCACCACGGCTACCGACCCCTTGCCGACCTGTCTTCCGGTCGCAACCAACACCGTGCACGCAATGCGTGCAACGCATGTATTGCACGCATGTGTTGCATGCATGTGTTGCACGCACAGTCCGCAACCGAACAGGAAATACGCTGGGCGACTGCGGAATCAGCACATACTGTGCGATCGACCCGAAGAACGAGCCACCCGAATCCATTCACCAGCATTCTGTTCGGCACTGCCGACGACCACCGCGTCGCAGTTCTGATGTGCACCCGAATCGAAAAACTATGCAGCGTCGACCGGGCGCACGCGCGAGGGTTCTTCTTCCGACGCGTGACCGCCCGACCGGACCGCCGCGCATCAAACTCGTCCGAAGCGTCCTCGGTGGCAACAGACCAGCTGCATTTCCGGGATACCTGCATGCACACCCAACCGAACCCGAAAGGCGCTCCGCCCGAGTGAACTGCTCCCCGGACGTAGGGACAGCGGTCAGGACATCGTCACCGACAGAAGGATCACCAACCGAAGATCGAGCCCAATGATCCGAGGAAACCAGCCGTAAGCGGTTCGGGCGTGACAGTGCCCGGGGCTACGGGGCCGTCACACCAAGAATCGCAGGAGTACCAAACCATTGTCAGCAGTGCGAGTGAAAACGAATATTCCTGCAGCGGTGGCCGATCCGGACACAGTCAGGATCCCTGCAACGGACTCGTTCCCGAAAGTCATACCGGGAGGAAGTTTGGTCGGGTGCACCACCGCGATGACAGGGACCGGGGACGCCGCCGCCAAACGCGCCTGCAGGGTCCTCACCGCTCTCGGAACCGCAGTCGAACTCGTTCGCGGCCGGCTACCTCCGCAGAAGCGCACCACGGCCGCCGACCCTCGTCTTGCCCGAGGATCCCTTGATTGCCGTCGAGGTCGACGAACACGGTGTCCCAGGGACCGACCCGCGCCCATTTTCCGGTGTAGGTGCACAGCCGCCCCATCTGGGCTTACCGCGCCACCTCTCGTCGATGCCGAGCGCCCGCACCTGGGCCGGTTCGGTCAGTCGCGCGTCCGCGTGGGCGACGAACGCCCGGTGGGCGGTCGGCCAGGACACGAAATGTGCGGCGGCGACTTCGGTGACCGAGCGGGCGGCGTCACCGATCGCGACGCCCAGCTGACTGTGAGCCGGCCGGTGGTCCGTGCCCGCATCGGGATCTGCTCGACAGAGTCCGTGAAGGTTCCGCGCTGGCAGTAGGCCTCTCTGCATCTCCAGCAGGTTTTGTTCCAGTGCACAATGATTCGACCATCACCGTGGGGATGTCTTTCGGTGTGGTCGTCGTGTGTTGCTTGGCCGAGGTGGCGAAGACCCCACATCCGCGGCATGCGCCGGCGAGGTCGACGTCGGTGACGGCATCGACGATTCGGGTGCCGTCCTCGCGTTGGGTCACGTTGACGACCCTCTGTCCGGGTAGTCCGAACAGCAGTGTCGGAGCATCGAGCAGCCCTCTGGTTCTCCTTCGTTTCTGAACGTGTCGCAACATTCAGATTTCAGGAGGCCCGGGGCTTTGTCGTGTGGACACGCCGGTCGGCTTTGGCTCAGGGTTGCCCGCTTAACGTTGAAGAACCGGTATAACGTCGTCCAAGCGCCGTACCCGACTCCGACACCCAGGACTACGGGACCGGAACCTCAAGTTTCATCGCTATGCGTTTGTTGAGCCGAGCCCTCATGTTCAGGCTTTGCTCGATCACATCGAAGGCAGTGGCGATCCGATTTTCTGAGGCTGATCCGTTATCGTCGGAAGAGATTCACGAGGGTGAAGCCCAGCCGGTTCAGTAGTGCTGTCTGCTCAGTAGTGCTGCACGAGAGGCTTGTGCGCTGAGACAGTCTTGTAGAACTCGGCGGGTAGAACCGAGACCTGCACCGCGTGTGGCGACGACCAGCAGCTTCCCTGTCAGGTTGCTATTCGGGCCGACCAGCGCGCACGGACTGCTCGTCGCCAGCTGTTCCGGTGCAGCACAAAGCAACTGCGCGATGACCACTGAGCGTACGTCGAAAACACTGACTGGCTCAGTCCTGACGCGGCGACATGACTGAGGTTTCTGTATCGAGGACATGCCCAATCTCGAGGCATAAACCGGACCGATGATGATTGGGCGTAGGGTCATGATCGTCACATCCTCGTTTCCTGGATTGTGACGGGGATGCTTAAGCCCTGCCGGTGGCACCGCGGCTGCGGAGTTCCACCTGCAGGGTGGCCTAGACCCTGTGTGGGGTAACACCGATCAACTCCCGCACTCAGCAACCCAATGCGATCGCAGCTCAGTGTGATCGAGCTGGAACCTTCATGCACTTCCACGCTATCTGCGGGCGAGGCACCCGTCGATCGTTTCAGACACGGAAAAGAGATCCACGGCGGCGCCAGACCCAGCCCGAAGACTAAGTGACTATTACTGACGTGTTCTGCTGATTCAATATCCGTTCCGATCACGAGGCACCAGCGTGTATCCGACTTTAGTCGTGAGTATCGAGGTCGGTGGGGGCCTGCGATGCGAATGGCGCATAAGTGAGTGCGATAGCAGCTATTGAGCCTGCCAGAGCTACCCACAGTCCGGCGCTGGCGAAAAATCGGTAGGTGAGTGTTCCCACGACAGCGCCTACAGCGAAGGCAACAGAGAGTTGCATCCTACATACGAGTCCTCGACTTGCACGGCGAGACAACACTCTTTCGGCTATATCCTGGGTAGTCGTCACGAGTTGTCCGTCAGTGTTGATCAGAGTGCTTGCGGCGCCGGCGGCGATCGCTACGAGGAACCCCACGACTGCTGCCGTGGACGAGATCGTGACGGCGACTCCGGTCGCTGCAAGCAGAATAATTGCTACTGCCAAGACCCGCGCTGGCCGCTGCGGTCGTTGACGGGTGAGCAGTGTTGCGATGACGACGCCGGAGACGAACCCTGCCAGTACGCTGGCGACGGTTACCGCCAGTGCAGGGATACTTACCGACCAGGAGCCGGTCTCGGTGATGGTTGCGTTGTGGGACGAAATGAAGGTGCCACCGACCAGAAAGATCCCGAAAACGTCGAGGAATCCGGCGTAGGTATTCATCGCTATTTCGAATGAGGATCGCGCAAGCGGGCTTTCACTCACGATGACGCCACGCGAGATCGAGTGTCATGTCAGGTGCTCTCTTTGCTCGGTTGCATTGATCTCCAAGACCTTTCAGCTCCCTTGTAGTTGTGCCATCGATTTGTACGGGGCGAGCTGACTTGTTCAGAGGCTACGCCCGTTGTCCGCTCTGCAGCTGCAACCTGGATGGGAGGTTTTCTTATGGGTGCCCGCTCGTCTACTCCGGCACGACACTAGAGTGCATTTACCAAGCATCTGCTTGGTTAGAGAAAGGGTGACGCCGTGGTTTCGGCGCCGTCTCCGTGTCAGCGCTGAGGAAAGTGGCTGCGCGGGCCAGTGTGGAGGAAAGGTTCTCAATGCCTGAGGCATACATCATCGACGCGGTACGCACAGCAATCGGGAAGAAGGGCGGCGCGCTCTCTGCCGCGCATCCCGCGGATCTGGGTGCCGGCGTCATGACACATTTACTCGAACGCACCGAGATCGATCCGCACGGCATCGACGACGTCATCTTCGGGTGCGTCGATGCAATCGGACCGCAGGCAGGAAATATTGCGCGCACGTCCTGGTTGGCAGCTGGACTTCCGGTCGAGGTTCCCGGGGTGACCGTCGACCGTCAGTGCGGTTCGAGCCAACAAGCCGTTCACTTCGCCGCCCAAGCAGTGATGAGTGGCACTTCGGACCTCATCATCGCCGGTGGAGTGCAGAACATGAGCCAAATCCCCATCGCATCGGCGATGACAGTGGGGCAACAGTTCGGGTTCGAAACACCGTTTCACGGTTCAGCGGGTTGGCGCCGCATGTACGGCGATCAGGAGGTTTCCCAGTTCCGCGGCGCGGAGATGATCGCCCAAAACTGGCAAATCAGTCGAGATGCCATGGAGCAGTGGGCATTGCAAAGTCATGCTCGGGCCAAGCATGCAATCGAGCAGGGTCATTTCGAGAACGAAATCGTCCCGGTGGGCGACTTCCGTGTTGACGAATGTCCGCGAGAGACCAGCCTCGAGAAGATGGCCGCCTTACACCCACTACTGCCCGACGGCCGGATCACCGCGGCCTCGGCAAGTCAGATCAGCGACGGGGCCAGCGCTGTGCTCATCGCGTCCGGCGCAGCGGTGGCACGGCATTCACTGACTCCGCGGGCGCGCATTCATCATCTCAGCGCGAGGGGTGCAGACCCGATTTTCATGCTCAGCGCGCCTATCCCCGCGACCAAATACGCACTGGGCAAGTGCGGTTTGAGTATCGACGACATCGATGTGGTGGAGATCAACGAAGCGTTCGCGCCGGTGGTCTTGGCATGGATCAAGGAAACCGGTGCCGATCCGGCGAAGGTCAATGTCAACGGCGGCGCGATCGCTCTGGGCCACCCACTCGGAGCGACAGGAACCAAACTGTTCGCGTCGATGCTCAACGAGCTCGAGCGCACGGGGGGCCGTTTCGGTCTTCAGACGATCTGTGAAGGTGGCGGGACCGCGAATGTGACGATCATCGAACGCTTGGGATGACATCGGTCCTTGGCTGCGCTCCGTAGCCGAAGCAGCATGGGTCGCCCGATGATCACGTGATCATCGGGCGACCTCGACTATCAGATCCGTTCGATGATCGTTGCGGTCGCCAGTGCCCCTCCGTTACACATCGTGATCAATGCTGTTGTGCCGTCGCGTCGTTCGAGCTCGTGCAGTGCCGTTGCGATCAACCGGGCACCCGAACTGCCCACAGGATGCCCGAGAGCGATCGCGCCGCCGTTGACGTTGACTTTGTCCATATCGGGGCGGTGCACACTGGCCCAGGACAGGACAACGGAGGCGAATGCTTCGTTGATCTCGAACAGGTCCAGATCGGCAATGCTCATCTGTGCCCGTTCCAGCACTCGTTGTGTGGCTTGGACCGGACCGTCGAGATGAAATTCGGGCTCCGCACCGACGAGGCACTGCGAAACGATCCGGGCTCGTGGGGTGAGGCCGAGTTGCTCGGCGCGACTCTGATCCATCAACAGGACTGCGGCGGCGCCGTCGGAGATCTGCGACGAGGTACCGGCTGTGTGGATTCCGCCGGCAATGATCGGGTTCAGGGCGGCCAGTGCGTCAGCGGTTGTCGCCCGCAGACCCTGGTCCTTCTCGACCATCACGTACTCGGCGCCCGGTTCCGACGACTGGACAGGCGCCATGACCGGCACCACTTCTGCGTCGAATCGGTGTTCGTCCCATGCCTGTCGCGCCTTTTCCTGGGATTGCACGCCGAATGCTTCGATGTCGGCGCGGGTCAGATTCCTGCGGCGGGCGATTCGTTCGGCTGCCTCGAATTGGTTGGGCATGTCGATATTCCACGAGAGTGGGCGGCGAGGTCCGGCATGCTCGCCGACGTTGGCGCCGAGAGGCACTCGGCTCATTGCTTCGACGCCGCATCCGATCCCGACGTCGAGTGCGTCGGTGGCGATCAAGCCGGCGATCAGATGGGTGGACTGCTGGGCTGAGCCGCATTGGCAGTCGATGGTGGTGCATCCGGTCTGCCAGGGGAGACCTGCGTGCAACCATGCGGTGCGTGTCACATTGTTGGACTGTTCACCGGCCTGGGTAACGCAACCGCCGATGACTTGTTCGACGATCATCGGGTCGATTCCGGAACGATCGAGCAGCCCTCGTTGGGCTGCCCCCAACAGTTCTGCGGCATGCAGACCGGAGAGCCAACCTCCACGTTTTCCGATGGGAGTGCGCACGGCCTCTACGATCACGGGATTTCCCATATTTGTCGTACCTCCTGATGTAACTCGAATATTAGAACTTGTTTGTCTAGTTGAACTTCGACGAATAAAGCTATACCACAACATATTTCAACAGCCTCGAGCAGTTGGATTGAAACATGTTTCGACAATCGCAATCGACCTACTCGCCACAAAACCTGCGATACCGACGGAGACTCGCGCAAATTGCTAAGATTCGCAAGTACCACAACCCGTGGGGACTTCTGCACTCGATCGCAGGAGCAGGACAGCGGCGCGCGCCGAACACGAAGCGTGCCGGCTGTCCAACTCGAATGACAGGAGGCGTCGTGGTCGTGAACTCGCGCCAGCCGCTTTATCAAATGAAAGCCGACTTCTTCAAGACCCTGGGGCATCCTGCACGCATTCGCGTATTGGAGCTTCTGAGTGAGCGCGAGCACGCCGTGTCGGAAATGCTGCCCGAAGTGGGCATCGAGGCGGCAAATCTGTCTCAGCAACTGTCGATCTTGCGCCGCGCAGGTTTGGTCACAGCACGCAGGGAAGGCCTGTCCGTGTCCTACGCCCTGACTTCTCCTCGCATCGCCGACCTGTTGACCACCGCCCGTGCCATCCTGACGGGCATGGTCGCCGGCCAAGCCGAGATGCTGGTCGAAGAGATTTCGGAACCGCCCGCGTTGGCCGGCAAGCATCGCAACTGAGTCGTAGCACTCGCCGGAGCTTCATCTATGCTTTACCCGCTAGTTGCGAAATTTCTAAAGTGCGTACATTGTAGAACTGGTGGACCGAAGCATCCGGCTGATCGATCCGAAAGAGGTGGTCAACGGTGACGAACGACAACGACGACGTCCAGTCGGACAACGGGCTGTTCATCGGT
The DNA here is from genome assembly GCF_002245895.1 of Rhodococcus sp. OK302. Classification (NCBI taxonomy): domain Bacteria; kingdom Bacillati; phylum Actinomycetota; class Actinomycetes; order Mycobacteriales; family Nocardiaceae; genus Rhodococcus; species Rhodococcus sp. OK302. Next base: position 379,920 of record NZ_NPJZ01000002.1, on the reverse strand, counting down.
GTCGAGGTGGCGGTTGTCGGAGTCTCGGCAGCAAAATCTCATCGCGCAGTAACCAGAACACGATCACCGTGGGAGGCCATGGAGGACTACGCCGCCATGATCTCTGATCGAACCGCTCTGCACGCGGTCCGGTTGCCCTTGGCCACCGCAGATGTCAACACCGTCATCGCCCGCGTCCTGGGCTTGCAACCGAGAATCTCCGCAGCATTCGTCGTCGGGCTGGACGCGAACGCAGCGGTAGCACTTCAACAGGGCGTGGCCGAACGCGGCGGTCCACTTGTCATTACCGAAATCGATGTTTTGACAACAACTCTGACGGCAATGACGATCTCGACCCTGAAAAATCTTGAGGTCGGCCCGCGTGTCGGGCAAGTCGTGATCACCGGGGCCCATCGGGCTCCGATGCTCGGGCAGGTTCTACTGATGTCGGGTGTCGCCGGCATCAGTAGTTGGCGTACGAGTGACGCACATCAGTTCCCGTTGCACCGTCTGATGGAACACAACGATGTTCTCGTCGATCTCGATCGCTGCGGGAGAGATTCGGTCTCCGCGAACCGAGTGGTCGCCCTCCCCTACGAGAGCTTCGACCACGGCGCCGTGGTACTTCCGGGTTTCCTGAGTGTGCTGTGCGGCCACGGCGTGTCCGCCCTGACTGTGGAGATAATCGCTGCGTGCGCCCGCTCCCTGGCACTGATCACACCATCGGGGTGCACTCTCCCGGCGCCGGACGAGCGAATGCTGCTCTCGTCCATCGCGCGACAGGTGACCAAATCCCTCGGTCCCACCCCTCCCTACAGCACTCACCAGCACTGATCCAGCTTTTTCGCGTAGCCGCTCGGACGGGCAGCCGTGCACCGAACATATGTCAGGAGACACAGTGACAACTCATATCGACTCCGGTCCGATCGTTGCCCGCAGCACTCGGTCCGACATCGCGGCCTGGGTCGCGGAGATCGCGGATCTGACCGCGCCACGCAATGTGGTGTGGTGCGACGGATCCGACGAGGAATGGAACCGGCTGACCGAAATACTGGTCGACAAGGGCACTTTCGTTCGATTGGAGCAAAAGCCGAACTCGTTCCGGTGTGTATCCGACCCCGAAGATGTCGCCCGGGTCGAGGACAGAACGTTCATCTGTTCGCCGTCGCGTGATGATGCGGGGCCGACGAACAATTGGATGGATCCGCTCGACATGAAAACGGTCATGACCGAGCACTACCGCGGTGCTATGTCGGGCAGAACCATGTATGTCATCGCATTCTGTATGGGTCCACTCGACGCAGCCGAACCCAAATTCGGGGTGCAGATCACGGACTCGGAATATGTCGCGGTGTCGATGCAGGTCATGACTCGATCCGGCACACAGGCCTGGGATGCTCTCGGCGGCGGCGCCGAGTATGTGAAATGCCTGCATTCGGTCGGAGCGCCCTTGTACGACGGTCAGCTCGACGTGCCGTGGCCGTGCGATCACACCAAGTACATTTCTCATTTTCCCGAGGAACGCACCATCTGGAGCTACGGTTCCGGCTACGGCGGCAACGCGCTACTCGGCAAGAAATGCTATTCACTGCGCATCGCCTCGAAGATGGCGAAGGACGAGGGCTGGCTGGCGGAGCACATGCTCATACTCAAGCTCACTTCCCCGCAGAACTCCGTGCGATACATCGCGGCAGCGTTCCCGTCCTCGTGTGGCAAGACGAACATGGCCATGCTCGATCCCACCCTCGACGGATGGACAGCGGAAACCATCGGTGACGATATCGCCTGGATGCGATTCGGTGACGACGGGCGGCTCTACGCCGTCAATCCGGAAGCCGGTTTCTTCGGCGTCGCCCCAGGTACCAGCACCGAAACCAATCCCCACGCAATGGCGACGATCGACAAAGGGAACTCGATCTTCACCAACGTGGCGCTGACCGATGACGGCGACGTGTGGTGGGAAGGAATGACCAAGGAACCACCGGCTCATCTCACCGATTGGCGACAACGTGACTGGACACCGGGATCCGGTACACCGGCGGCACACCCGAATTCGCGGTACTGCACCCCGATTGCTCAGTGCCCGACAGTTGCCCCCGAATGGAACGACCCAGCGGGCGTTCCGATCTCGGCGATCTTCTTCGGCGGCCGGCGCGCCACCACCATCCCCCTGATCACCGAATCCTTCGACTGGCAACACGGGGTGTTCCTCGCCTCGACACTCTCGTCGGAGACCACGGCCGCCGCAGCCGGAGAGGTCGGCGTCGTGCGCCGTGACCCCATGGCAATGTTGCCGTTCCTGGGCTACCACGTCGGAGACTACTTCCAACATTGGCTCGATATCGGACCTCGCACCGATTCATGGAAACTGCCGAAGATCTTCTACGTCAACTGGTTTCGCCGCGGCGACCACGACGAATTTCTGTGGCCTGGTTTCGGGGAGAACTCTCGGATCCTCAAATGGGCACTCGAACGAATCGAAGGTACCGCTGACGCCGAGGTGACCCCGATCGGCAATGTACCGACCCTCGATTCGTTGGATCTGACGGGTCTGAAACTTCATCGTCCGACCGTGACGGCTGCTCTGGCGGTCGATCCGACCGAGTGGGCATCCGAACTCCCCCTGATCGACGAGTGGTACGCCACGATCGGCGGAAACAAGCTCCCCGATGCTCTGCGCGAAGAGTTGCGTGCACTTCGGCAGCGGCTGTCGGGTTTCGACTACGACCTCACAGACGCTATTCCCACTCGTGACAGCGATTTCCGGCGCGTGCGCATGCACCCCGACGATCACTGATTCCCTCAACCTGGACTTCCGGCGCATCGCACGTCGAACTGCCCGCGCCGGAAGTCCTTTTCGGAAGATCCCGATCCAGGTCAAGATCCCCCTCAACCGCCCGGATCGGGATTTTCTTCCGAGTACCACCAGCCCATTCCCGGCCGACTGCGGCAGCGCACCTGACTTACGAGTGCACCGCCGCACCCAGAACAGCTGTCGTCAATTCGTGCTCACCACACCATGGGCACACGTCGCTACCCTGCGGCACTGCAGAACGACGGCACAACCTGGTACATCCCCGGCATTGCAGCAACGGTGCACACAGCAGTCCGCGTAGTGGCGTTACACGCATCACTACTCCCTTCATCTGATTACTTGCTAATGTTAGCAAGTAATCAGACAGTCTTTCGCTTTCTTCTCGCAGTACCGAGGACCTTATGACCGAAACGCCCGCATCGAATTCCACTTCGGCACCCGAGAACACGCTCGGTCGAGCCGCCCACGCCGTACGGGACCTGTTGCCCCGGTGGAGCGAATGGAGTTCGTCGCTGCGCGCGCCCGGCGCAGACCTGCTGGCCGGACTGATCGTCGCCCTGGTCGCGCTCCCCCTGGCCCTGGGATTCGGCATCTCCACCGGGCTCGGCGCAGCCGCTGGTCTGACCACGGCAGTTATTGCCGGAGCGGTGGCCGCGGTGTTCGGCGGATCTCGCTTCCAGGTGTCGGGCCCGACCGGCGCCATGACTGTCGTCTTGGTTCCCATCGTTCACCAGTACGGCGGATCCGGTGTGCTCGCAGTCGGGCTGATCGCCGGCATCGTGCTGGTGGCTCTCGCATTCGCCGGAATCGGACGGGCAGTGCGCTTCATGCCGGCACCCGTCATCGAAGGGTTCACCGCCGGAATCGCTGTAGTGATCGCACTGCAACAGATACCGGCCGCGTTGGGTATCACCGACGCCGAGGGCGACAAGGTGTGGCGCAGCGCGGCGGACGCAGTCGCCAAGTTCGTCGAGCACCCGTCGATCCTCACTCCAGCAACCGCACTCGTTGTGGCCGCCGCAATCCTCATCGGTGGACGCTACCTGCCGAAAGTGCCCTTCTCTCTTGTCGCTGTCGCCATCGCCACTCTCGCTGCGCAACTGTTGCACCTCGATATCGCCCGCATCGGTGAAATCCCTTCCGGTATCGCAGCTCCGACGTTGAACTTCTTACATCTCGGGGACCTCACCTCACTAGTGGCCCCCGCACTCGCAGTGGCGGCGCTGGCAGCGCTCGAGTCACTGCTGTCGGCGACCGCGGCCGATTCGATGGGTGTCGGGACCCGCCACAATCCCGACCGGGAGCTGTTCGGGCAGGGTTTGGCAAACATCGCCGCGCCGCTGTTCGGCGGCGTCCCCGCGACCGGCGCGATCGCCCGCACAGCGGTCAACGTCCGTTCCGGTGCCCGCAGTCGCCTGGCCGCACTCACCCATGCGGTCATCCTCGCCGCGATCGTCTACTTGGCATCGACCCTGGTCGCCGAGATACCCCTGGCCGCCCTCGCCGGCGTTCTGCTCGCCACGACGGTCCGCATGGTCGAAACCGCCTCGATCATCGCGATAGCGCGCGCTACCCGAGCGGACACCGCAGTCATGGGTGCGACGTTCCTGGTCACCGTCGCGCTCGACCTCGTCACCGCGGTAGCGGTCGGCGTCGCGTTCGCGGCAATTCTGGCCCTGCGCGCTGTCGCCAAATCGGCCAAGATCGAGCAAGTCCCACTCGACGATGACGGACATCAAAGCGAAGAACACGAACTGCTCCGAGAACACATCGTCGCGTACCGCATCGACGGCGCATTGTTCTTCGCTGCAGCCCACAGGTTCCTCCTGGAACTAGCCGACGTCTCCGACGTCAAGGTGGTCATCTTGCGGATGTCACGCGTGACCGCCATCGATGCCACCGGCGCCATCGTGCTCAAAGACGCCATCGACAAACTCGAACACCGCCACATCACCGTCCTGATCTCCGGCATGAAATCCGAGCACCTACGGCCGCTCAAAGCACTGGGCGTCTTCACCACCAAGGACAGCGAACGCAGGCATATCTTCTCCGACACACCCCGCGCCATCGAGTACGCCCGAATGCTGGTGCTCCCGAGAAGCCATTACACGTCGATGAATACCGAGGAATGAATCACTATGTCCCAGAACGGAAATCTATCCCATCCCACCTTCGCCCAGCATGTGAAATACCTGGCGGGGCGAACGTTGCCCGACGAGTTCCTCCGTGGGTAATCGAGGACATCACCGGTCCTGGCGCATCCCGCCGCTACGCAACCCGGTACATCGTCCCATTGCTACCTATCCTGGCCGGTTTGTTGCTGATTCCCGGCCCCTGGATCATCCGAATCAGCATGGTGCTCCTACTGTTCCTCCCCTTCGTCTACTTCCTTCTCGCCTTGAAGAAGATCTATCTGAGACATCGGTTGGTCAGCCACGGCTTGAACCCATCGCTCCTCGATGTGCATCAGCAAAAGAAAATGGACGAAGAAAAACAAGCCTACGAGTCGCGCTACCGCCCATGACGACATCGAATCAGTCATTCCCCCAACGAAATGACGATCTAGGGGTACACGGTCAACTCGAACGAGGTGTCTGTTGAACCAACCACAGGAATCCCTGGCACCGGCAATGCTGTCCGCCGCCGCCGTAGTACTGGCGATGATCGGAGTTTTCTTCCTCCTCACCTCGTAAGCGGCACTGACCTGCACACAAATACATCGTGCCGCGCCGTCGGCACGGCAATCGGCTGACCCCAGACTGGAGAACGAATGTTAAAGACACCCACCGTCATTGTTGCCGGAGCCCGTACCCCGCTGGGTCGACTCATGGGTTCCTTGAAGGACCTTTCCGGGTCCGATCTGGGCGGAATCGCCATCAAGGGCGCGCTGGAAAAATCAGGCGTTGCTCCGGAGCAGGTCGAGTACGTCATCATGGGCCAGGTTCTGACCGCCGGTGCCGGCCAGATGCCGGCCCGTCAGGCCGCCGTCGCAGCCGGAATCCCCATGAGCGTTCCGGCGCTGAGCATCAACAAGGTGTGCCTCTCAGGTGTCGACGCCATCGCCCTGGCCGATCAGCTGATCCGCGCCGGCGAGTTCGAGGTTGTCGTCGCCGGTGGTCAGGAATCGATGAGCCGCGCACCGCACATGCTCGAGAAAAGCCGTGAAGGCTTCAAATACGGCGACGTCACCATGCGCGATCACATGGCCTACGACGGCCTGCACGACATCTTCACCGATCAGGCGATGGGTCTGCTGACCGAGCAGGTCAACCAGAAAGACGACAGTCACATCACCCGCGCGGAGCAGGACGCGTTTGCCGCGGCCTCACACCAGAACGCGGCCCGCGCGTGGAAGGACGGACTCTTCGACAACGAAGTTGTTCCGGTCTCCATCCCGCAGCGCAAGGGTGATCCCATGGTGTTCGCACAGGATGAGGGCATCCGCGCCGATACAACCGCCGAATCCCTCGGTAAGTTGCGTCCCGCCTTCAGCAAGGACGGCACCATCACCGCCGGTTCGGCGTCGCCGATCTCCGACGGTGCTGCCGCTGTTGTCGTGATGAGCAAGGCCAAGGCCGAAGAACTCGGTTTGACGTGGATCGCCGAAATCGGTGCCCATGGCGTTGTCGCCGGACCGGACTCCACGTTGCAGTCGCAGCCGGCGCGGGCCATCGCCAAGGCCTGTGAAAAGGAAGGCATCGACCCCAAGGACCTGGACCTCGTCGAGATCAACGAAGCCTTCGCGGCAGTCGGCATTGCGTCGACGCGTGAGCTCGGGCTCGATCCCGCCAAGGTGAACGTCAACGGCGGCGCTATTGCCGTCGGGCACCCGCTCGGAATGTCCGGTGCCCGTATTGCTCTGCACTTGGCGCTGGAGTTGCAGCGTCGCGGCGGCGGAATCGGTGCTGCGGCACTGTGCGGCGGCGGCGGACAGGGCGACGCTCTGATCGTCCGCGTCCCCAAGTCCTGAGACCCACGCCGCGCTCATCTCGCAGCTTCCACATCGAGATCGGCCAGGGCCGTAAAGGCGCTGCGCGGCGTCTTGCAGAGGAAACGTGACCCTCATGCTCCTATTTCATCTGGCTCTCGCCGCCACTGCAACCTACGGATTAGCTGCTATCGCACCCTACGCCATTTGGCTCGCACTGGATCAATTTCGGGATAATTGCGACAACAGCGATAGCGGCGAGAAATTATGGACACTGGCACAGATCGGATTCGGATTGATCACTATTGCGGCGATTGGAATCTTCTTTACCCGAAATTATGCATTCCAGTTCACCGCGATCACAATAAATTCAGTTAACGACCTTCGCGGTCGTCAGATTCACCTGAAACATGGACAGACGGTTCACTGCTGGTCAGATCGCCAAGAACTGCGGAAGGTAACCGTACCGGAATCCGCTGAAGTTCCCGCCTTACTTGAGTTTCATCGGCATCAACGTCAATGTACCGCGCAAAAAAGAGGAACGCCCCAATCACAATATAGGCAACAAAAAGGGTAGGAAATTTCACAGCAACGGCCAGCAGTGCGACGCTAATCAAAGCCACGGCCAACTTTCTCAAAGTTGCGTTCATCATATTTTTTCGAATCCTTCACAAAGAATTTTTCTCTTGAAATTTTACACCTTTGCTCGCACTCGCAAGGGCCGGAAATACCCTGGTCGGCACAAGCGTGCTGGAATTTCCGACTGCATTTCGTGGACCCTTTTCGTTCGAATGGAAATTCGCGAATCTCAGCCACGAAATTAGCCCTCGATTTCGGTTGCTGTCACATTCTGGCCAGTCACTCGCCAGGTAGACAAAAGTCAGGTCGTTCCGCGAAGGGGCGCACTCCCGTCGAGGAACGACCTGACGTGATATCCGACCAACCCGAGAAATCGCAGCCATTCAGGCGTCAGGGCGGCCGGAGGTGTTAGAGGAGTTCGAGAATGGTGGCGTTCGCTTGCCCGCCACCTTCACACATCGTCTGCAATCCGTAACGTGTTCCGGTGCTTCGCATGTGGTGAATCATGGTCGTCATCAGGCGTGCACCACTGCCGCCTAGCGGATGACCTAACGCGATGGCTCCCCCGTTGGGGTTGAGCCGCTCGGGGTCCGCGCCTGTTTCCGCCAGCCACGCAAGCGGCACCGTTGCGAATGCCTCGTTGACCTCGAAGACCCCGATGTCAGACAAGGATAAACCGCTGCGCCGCAAAGCCTTTTCTGTTGCCGGGATCGGTGCGGTCAGCATGATCACCGGATCGGCTCCGGCCAGGACGGCAGTGCGAACGCGAACGATCGGTGTCAGACCCAAGTGCGCGGCCTTCTCACTCGTCATCATCAACAGTGCGGCAGAACCGTCGGAGATCTGCGAACTGTTTCCTGCTGTCACCACACCGGTATCGGAGAATGCGGTCTTGATACCTGCGAGAGTCTCCGGTGTTCCGCCGCGCCGGATTCCCTCGTCCCGCTCGATCTTGGTGCCGTTCGAGAGCACGATCGGGACAATCTGATCGTCGAAGTGTCCGTCGTCTTGCGCGTACGCTGCTTTCGAATGCGAGGCGAGTGCGAAGTCGTCACACTGCCGACGCGTCAGACCCCACTGCTCGGCGATCATTTCTGCGCCGACCCCCTGTGAGGGTGCGATGCCGTGATAGCGCGCCATGAACAAACTCCCGAGCGGATTCCTACCGGCTGACGAAGACCCCATCGGGACTCGGCTCATGGACTCGACTCCACCGGCAACGACCACGTCGTACTGTCCGGCGATCAGTCCTGCAGCGGCGAAATGCACCGCTTGCTGCGAGGATCCGCACTGGCGGTCGATGGTCACACCGGTGACGGTGTGCGGCCAGTCCGCCGCCAGCGCCGCGGTACGCGCGATGTCTCCGGTCTGCTCGCCTGCCTGGCTGACGCAGCCCCAGATGACGTCGTCGACTTCGACCGGGTCGAGGCCGGTACGGTCCACAAGCCCTACCAAAACCTGCGCCGACAAATCGGCTGGGTGGATGGTCGACAACATGCCGTTGCGCCTCCCCGACGGTGTTCGGATGGCTTCGACGATCACTGCATCCCGCATGACGTACTCCTTCATCATCAGCCGACAAATGTCTAGATTCCTGGACCTGCCCGGTTCCCACCGCTGATCACGGAAGAAAGCTAGCCGCGGGCATCCCAGACAACAGCTAGTTGCTAATATTCTTAACTAGATATTATGGCAAGATGGCGTGAGCTTAGCCCACACAGGCCTGAGTGCACGAGCAACCCGAACATCACCCGTTCATTGGAAGGGACATCACTCATGGCCACCACGCAGGACGACATCATCGCGGGGCTCGCGGAGATCATCGAAGAGGTCACCGGAATCGAACCGTCCGAAATCAGCCTCGGCAAGTCCTTCGTCGACGATCTCGGCATCGACTCACTCTCCATGGTGGAGATCGCGGTCCAGACCGAGGACAAGTACAGCGTGAAGATTCCCGATGCGGATCTGATGGGTCTACGCACGGTTGGCGACGTCGTCGACTACATCCATGCACTCGAAGCTGCAGCAGCACTTGAACTTGCGGCCCCGAGCAGCAACCGGTGACCACCGCCGCGGCGCGGTCATGGCTCGGCCGCGCACCCAACGTAGTGGTCACCAGCCTCGCAGCCACCACATCGGTCGCCGGAGACGTAGCCGGCACCTGGGAGGCACTCCTGGCCGGGAAGAGTGGAATCGGTCTCCTCGACGATTCCTTCGTCAAAGAGTTCGATCTACCCGTCCGGATCGGCGGACACCTGAAAGTCTCGCCTGACGATGCGCTCACCCGTGTGGAGATCCGGCGGATGAGTTGGCCAGCTCGGGTGGCATTGACACTTGCTCGCACGGTGTGGGGCAACGCGGGTTCCCCGGATGTCGATAAGGATCGGTTGGCGGTGGTGATCGGCACGGGACTCGGAGGCGGCAACGCCCTGATCGATGCGGTCGAGAGACTCCGATCCGGCGGCTACCGCAAGGTATCCCCGTTCGCAGTTCAAATGATCATGCCCAACGGCCCATCCGCGACCGTCGGGCTCGAACTCGGTGCCCGCGCAGGAGTGATGACCCCCGTATCGGCGTGCTCTTCGGGAGCAGAAGCCATCTCACAGGCATACCGGATGATCGCCATGGGCGACGCCGACATGGTTGTCGCCGGCGGCGTCGAAGGCCGCATCGATTCCTTCTCCATCGCCAGCTTCGCAACAATGCGGGCACTGAGCTCGAACAACACCCATCCCACCGGGGCCTCACGCCCCTTCGACAAGGACCGCGACGGGTTCGTCTTCGGCGAGGCGGGTGCGTTGATGATCCTCGAAACCGAAGAACACGCCAAAGCTCGAGGGGCGAAAATACATGCACGCCTCCTCGGATCCGGCACCACCTCCGACGGCTACCATCTCGTAGCTCCTGACCCCATCGGACGCGGTGCCGCCCGTGCGATGACCCACGCAATTCAACGCGCTGGACTGACGCCTACCGATATCACCCACATCAATGCCCATGCCACCGCCACACCCGCCGGTGACATCGCCGAGGCTCGGGCGATTACCACCGCAGTCGGCACGCATGCGGCGGTCTACGCACCGAAATCCGCACTGGGACATTCGGTCGGGGCAGTCGGGGCGCTCGAAGCCGTACTCACAGTCCTCGCTGTCCGTGAAGGTGCGATTCCTCCCACCCTCAACCTAGACACCCTCGATCCCCAGATCGACCTCGACATAGTCACGGGAACCCCTCGCGTCGAACCTGTCGACTACGCAATCAACAATTCCTTCGGCTTCGGAGGGCACAACACCGCCCTCGTCTTCGCTCGCCCCTGACCCATCTCACGAAAACAGGACCATGCCAATAGTCACCCTCAACCGCATCCCGATCAACTACGTCGTCACCGGCTCGGGTCCACGTGTGCTGCTGATCATGGGTGCGGGGAGCCCCGGCCGCGTATGGAACACCTATCAGGTTCCGGCACTGGTGAAGGCTGGTTTCGAGGTTGTCACGATGGACAACCGCGGAATCACGAACACCGTCGGCATCGAGGGGATGAGCATCGCCGACCTCGCCGCCGACGCAGCGGCGCTCATCGAACATCTCGGCGGCCCCGCCCATGTGATCGGGACGTCGTTGGGCTCCCGGGTAGTACAGGAATTGGCGATCACCCGTCCCGAGCTGGTCGTCAAGGCGATCATGCTCGCTACCACGGGAAAACCGTATCCGATCGAAAGCGCGCTCAACCGCGGGCAACAGGCTCTCCATCACGCGGGTATCGACTTGCCACCGGCCTATACGGCGGCAGTCAATGCGCTACTGAACCTCTCGCCGCAGACTCTCGCTGATCCGCAGAAGGCACAGGAGTGGCTCGACATATTCGAGTACTCCGCACCCACCACCACATCTGCTGGAATACGCGCCCAGACAGCGATGGATCGGTCCCGCGATCGACTTTCCGACCTCGCTACCATCCTCGCGCCCACGCTCGTCGTCGGATTCGGTGACGACCGCATGACACCGCCGGCACGAGGAATCGAAGTCGCGGCGGCAATCCCCGGCGCCCGATATCAGGAAATCGAACACTGCGGTCACTTCGGTTACCTCGAGCGACCGGATGCCGTCAATGAGCTACTGATTGCATTCCTCCACGGCCACCCGCTACCTCCTCGGCTATGACGTATAGACAACTTCCCTGCAACCGTGACCACCTGATACCCAGTCGCGGCGACCACGCATCGTCGAAGGACCTCGAGACGACCGCAAAACTCGGCATCCGTGTCGACGCACACGGTCAATCCTCGGATCCGGATATACCTGTCGGTGGGAAAGTCGTTGTGATCACGGCAGATCCGATATGGAGTCCCTTCCGTCGACTACACCGCAATCGTCGAACGTGGGGTGACGCGTACGCCGCACTGATTCGATGCCGCACCGCACTGGACGCGGAGTACATCGCTCTCTCGTTCAACGATGTCCCTCGCGTTATCGAGACAATCGCAGCGCTCCCCACCAACGTCGAAACGGTCTTCTTGATCGGTCTTCCTCCCTACGGCACCGCCTTGATACAACACGAGATCGCAGCGATCAACGGACCCCTCGTCATCGCAGACAACGAAACCATGACCGCATCACTCGCGGCGCTGACGCTCACCGCGCTCGACAGACAAGGAGTGTGGCCGTGGATGGCGACGGTGTACATCTCGGAATCGCGGCACGCGCCTCTCTTGGAAGAAGCTCTCGCGAGTTGTGGTATCCGAACCATTGTCGACATCGACACCGGTAATTCCACACGAAGCGAAAAGCGTCAACTCATCTCGCAGTGCGATGTACTGGTCGACCTGTCCACCACGGAAAAGTCGACGTCGCCGCTACGTTGCATTCGTCTACCAGCAGATCCTTTCGAGTACTCGTCGTTACCGCTTCCCGGACTGCTCAGTGCAGGTTGTGGACACCGAATCACGATGATGACACCGGACCTGATCTCCGCATCGGCACGAGCATTGCGTTCCTGCACAGCCGCTCACCGATTTCTACCGGACATCACCGATCATTCCCTCGTACGAACTGTGTCCGAACACGTCGGTATCGCCATCAAGAAATCGGCACTCCACACTAGATTGCGGAGATAGGAATCCGGGGCAACCATCATCCCCGCACATGATCATCAGTGTTGCCGAATCATGCACTACAGAAAGGTCTCTCGCCGAAAGTAGCCTCCGCCGAACACAGGCTTCCCGCAAACCTAGTTCACGAACGCGAACTACGACTGACCGTCTGAACACCTGACACCCAGGAGCCACCACCATGCGATTTCGTTACATCGGAACAGAGGAAATGATCTACCAAGGTCCACCGGCCCGTGTTCTCGGATTCGGCGACATCGTCAAGGCCCGCACCAACCCCAACCCTCGATACTTCGAGCCCCTCGAAGCGAATCCGGAATTGGACAGAGACACACCGTGATCACACATGTACGATCCCCGGAATCTGTGTCCGCCGACATCTGATGCCCGAATACCTGCTCGTACAGCAGACAGGCAGACAACTTCGCCGAACAGACTCGGGTAGCCATCTGGTTCCGGCCGAATCCAACTAAACCGCTTGATGATCGGTGAACAGATCCGTCGTTTTGATCCGCCCCGCCGTAGGCACTCGCATATTCAACAAGGAGCAAGATGGAGCATCAGGTAACACCCTCACCAAAGGTCACCGCCGCCGTGACCTACTTGCTGAATCAACCCGATGCTGCCGAATTCAGAAAGAAGCACCAGGCTCTGATTGATCCCGCTTCCACACCCGGCCGGCACAGCGACGACTACACCTCCGCCGATACTTTCGCGATCAATTCAGCTCGACATCGTGCTCGTGAACTGGGGGAGTCCGATCCGACGGTGCTTCCAGCGCTGAACAACTCATATAACGAAGATGTTCAGTCACCCACCGGACGTCACCGACTGAAATAGTTCTCACACCTGGCAACGACGACTCTCCTCCGCGTCGTTACGCAAGATGGACCGCGACGCGAACTATGCAGCCCCGCTGCCTGCTCACCACACAAGTTATTGGAACTCAGCGGTAGTCCGGTGCAGAAATCGGCGTGCTCTCGTCACAAAGAGAAATCGAATATCGTTACTTCACTCCATGTTTCGGCACAAGGTACTTCGTGCGACACCCAAGACTTCCGCAATTTCACTCATCGGGACGCCGTCTCCGCGCATCTTGTTTGCTTGACGTTTCTTTGCGGCTGTCAGCGACGAGGGCCGGCCACCGATCCGCCCTCGATCGCGGGCAGCGGAGAGTCCGGCCATTGTGCGTTCGCGAATGAGGTTGCGCTCGATTATGTGGACACCTTGTGGAAGATCAGCCGTCCACCCGGTGTCGAGGCGGCAGTCCCGCCCGGACCGCTTGATCTATCGCCCCACTGCACCATGGGCGTGGTCGGCACCGACAACCTGAGCAACAAGATCGCGGTATCGGCCAGACACTGCGTCGAGGCCGTTCACTACATCAACGACGGGGATCCAGTCTACCGGTACACCCCGACAGGAGCGGGTGTCTGTTGATGCGCACGGATTTTCTCCGCGATTTCACTTGTTGACAAATTTGGCTATCTTGACCACGCCGACAATCAAAAGGGCGAAAAACGGCATTGTCAAGTTGTTTGGAGTGCAACTGTTTTCGGGTGCAGCAGGCCTTCAGCGGAGCGGTGCTCAGCCTGCCGGGGCCAATTCGGTAACGTGATCCCACACCTGAAATCGGGCGGCCATGTCGGCGCGGTGATCGGTGGCGGTCATCCGGTGACGGGGTGGCCGGAAGTGTGGGGAGATGCGACTGAACGCTGCCAGAAACCGTTGCGCTGCACCGATAGAGCGGAACCCTTTCATCGCGCGTTCGCGTTGCCGGGTGGGTTGATGGGAGTTCTCGCACCGATTGTTCAAGTATTTGTTCTGCCGGTGCTCGACCGTCGACATGGTGGTGCGGTGTGCGACCTGGTAGCTGGGGAGTTTGTCGGTGATCAGCACCCGTGGCCGACGACCCTGTTTCTTTAATATTTTCCTGAAGAACCTGGTCGCAGCCTTACTCTCCCGCTTGTCCTGGATCAATACGTCGAGCACGCTGCCGTGCTGATCGACTGCCCGTCGCAGGTATTTCCGTGCCCCGCGGACCTTGAAGAATACTTCGTGGAGGTGCCACTTGTCACCAGGTCGGGGCGCCCTCCGCCGCAGCCTGCGAGCGTACTCGGGCCCGAACCGGGCACACCAGGCGCGGATCGTCTCGTACGACACCTCGACCCCACGTCCGGCCATGAGTAACTCGATCTCACGGAACGAGAGGGTGAACCGGTGGTACAGCCATACACAGTGGGAGATGATCTCCCGCGGAAACCGGTAACCCTTGTACGTCGACGACACCTGCAGATCATCTCAGATCAGGCGATCCCAACAACTTGACAATGCCTCAAGGAAGGCACAACCAGTTTCCGAGTACGGAGCATCAAACCAGTCAAAGATCGAGCGCTCATACTGATCGGGTCCACTCTCACTCAATCGCACTGAACGTAATCTCTCACTCCCGAGGCACCAGCGAGACACCGACGTAGTCCAATTGTGATCACACGACGACACCGAAATCGGGTCCTTCCGACGTAGCAGGGACAAAGCCACCTGCCGCGAGGTGACACTCGCCGCGAATGACGATAAGCCATCGACAACAAGTAGCCATGCATGCAATGCATGCAATACGTGCTGCGCATGGCTTGCATGCGCTGCCGACAGTCGGGAAATACGAAACCTGGTGCGGGAACCTTACGGACGGACACTCCCCCTCGAACTCAGATCGTCGCCTTCTTCGATTGGCCATAAGCACGCAGTTCGTTCGCCTCGTCGGAGCCGTAGCGGTAACGGTGGCCCGAGACTGCGGAACGAGAGCATCTATTTTCCTTGCAACAGAATCGATTCCACCGATCCATTCGATCACAGCCCTGCGTTGGGCACGCTCATTGACAATCTGGTGAGGGATGCACCCCTGCTGATCCCACCGTCGCAATATTCGATCCGACAGAGGTGTCCGGACAACCTCGATCGCTGCTTGGCGCAGTCCGCCAATGCCGATTTCCGGGCGGATTTGCCGGATGGACACTCTGGTGATCAGGCCCGCCAGGCCACCACTTTTGACAGTTTCGGATTTCTCGAACCCACTGGTCGCAGCCGTGGAGACGGAGACCTTGAGCCCGTCGAGTCCCGACTGTCTTTTGCGCAGGTTCGGTTGATCGTGGCTTCGAAAGGTGTAGTGCCACTAATTGTTTTCTTCATCGACGCCAACAAAGACTGCCTTGATAGCGACGTCGATCTTGTGCGTATCGCCGGCGCCTGCAAGCGCAGCCACCAGATCATCGATAAGGGCGGCACGCTTCTCGACGGCCATCTTGCCGCGCGCATCACTGTCATCAGCGCAATAGTCGCTGCACGCCAGAACTGTTGGCCGTGGTGTTGCATCTGTTTCGCAGTCCGCATGTCGGGGTTGACCATTCGGCCGATACCCCCTTGGTCACACGTCCTGACGAAACGTTCAGGTACTCCAGTCACGTCGTTCCAGGTGACGAATCGGCCGGTCAGGTCGGGACGGAAGCGCTCATTGTGAGCAGTGCCGGCCAGACCGAAAGTGCGGCGATCCCGCTGAAAGCCAGCAAGAATCGTTGCGCCACACCAGGCGAGCGGGAGAACCTCATCGCACGTCCACGCTGCCTGACGGCCTGGTGCGAGTTCTCGGCCCGCGTATTGACGTATATCGACGCCGGCGCCCGGCCGACGGCATCAACTCCCGATGCGCCACAACGTAACTCGCCAACTTTCCACAGGCCAGTACCCATAATGCTCGACCCAGTGTTCGCATTAGCTTGGGCGAAGAACGTTGCGCCGCCTTCGCGCGACGGTGCGACTTGACTGCGATGTCTAGGACGTTCCCTTCGGGCAATTGTTGCGGCACGCACCGAATCCAGTCGCGCGAGTCGCTGCCGTCCGCTACCGACCGCACCTGGATGAACATCTCGTCGAGATACCATGTGCCGCAAGGCTGGAAAGCACACCGCCGGCGGGCCCACGATATATTCGCCGCCTGTACTTAGTGCACCATGCGGGTCGCCTCGCGCGAGACGACGATACCGCGCGCGAGAATCAACTCTTCGACGTCTCGCACGCTCAATCCGAACCTGTAGCACAGCCCCGGAGCGCACGATTATGTCCGCGGGACAGCGGTGCCATTTGCACAGCGACCTCGGCGCATCCGCCCCTTCAACTACTCATCCGATGGTCGTCGCTGACACGCGGCCAAGTTAAATCGACGGGCCGTCCTGGATTGTGTCCTATTCGCCTGCGATCACGTCTACGGTCTGCGTTCCGCGGCAACGAACTGATGCCGTGTTACTCGAAGCTCACCCACTGCCGTCGACCGAAGAATTCATCGACCACGGCCCTCGGAGGAGACCGCACTTACCTCACTTTCGATGACGGAAGCAGCAAGAACAACATCATCCGCCCAGACCCGCGACGCACTCACAGGCCTTCATTGTCGTCGGCGGCGCGCCAGGTATGGGCACGACCGGCCGACACAGCACACAATCAACGTGACTGACATCACAGCAATTGCGATGCGTTGCGACACTTCACCCTCCCCTGTGGCCGTCAGCCCTTCAATGCCTGCACCTCTGCCGCCATGCCCTTAGTTCCGTTGACCTGGCCATATTCGCCCCAGAGTCCGCATCCATCGAGGAGATCTGCAGTGTCATGGCCGTAGTTTGCGGCATCGCCTTGCTGCAGTCAGTGAACCCTCGATGCAGCCATTTCGTGCAACGGCACTCCGGAACGACTCCGGGAAACGGTGAATTTCGTGGCAACATCAACCACACGCGACACACCGAGTGGGCGCGCCTACCCGTATCAGTTACAGATTGGTTCTAGTCTTTCCTCATGGCACAGCACAACAAGGGACCTCGCGGACACATCGCGACTCGTGCTCCCCTCAAGCAACACAAGGTGTACGAGGATCGGGCCGCCGAACTCGGAATCCCTGCTGGGGATTATTCCGTGCTCATCTTGGCCATCACCCACGGACTGGACATACCGGATTACATCAGCGACAAGCTGCATCCGGAACAGCTTCGATTGCTCGAAATCGAAGCTGTGGGCTCATTGCGGCGCATCGAGCAGCTCGCAGTCGGCGCATGAACTACCCCTAGACAGCGAACAACCCCCAGGGCTTGGCGGCATCGGGGGCTGTCCGTTTATGCAGTTGCGGGAACTTCCCAGTTCCCCGACCCCCACTAACCCAGTTAAGGAAGAGGCGGTGCTTACTCGATGATATCCCAGAAACGCAATTCCGCCATACCTACTGGCGCGTTCACGGTGTCATTTTCAGCACATCCACATCACAATTCAGTTGGTATGACGCCCACGTCACACTTTGGCGTCCCACAAATCCGCGAATCCGATCAGGTCAGCAACATGCCCATGAAGGCACCTTCCCGCTGCCATTGGATTCCGACACACGTCCCTACGCACAGCGAATCCACACGATCAGTGGATTCGCAGGATTCGGGGCCGCCTGTAGCCAAGTAATCGACGAACGAACTCGATACCTAACTGCACAGCGCAGACCTCTTGAAACACAAAAGCCCCCAAAGGGGGTGATTGGGAGCGGACCGCATCGCGGCGAATAAGGACTGGCAGGTCCTTGATGTCGACTAAGAACTGGCAGGTTCTCCGACATCTGTTCTCGAAACGTTCTCGAGAGGTGAGCTCCGAAAGTTGACGCTTTCTCGGCTCGAACTGCATCCCCTGGAAGGGACTACCTATGGCAGGTATGTCTCAGGGTAACTCATACCCTGAATACGGATCAACACATTCCCTATCACCCACCTTCGGCGTGTCGCACACCAACACCCACACCGCCGTCCCGCAATCGGCCGAGGTCGACGTATGGCACGCGACCGTCGATGCTCTCCTCATTCGTGTCGCACTCATCGACTCAGAGACACGACGAATCAATGAGTCCTCTGACCAGCGCGGACGATCCTGGGCATTGCCCGTGGAACCAGCCGAACAAGCGCGGATCCCTGTCTGGACTTCGCGCCGTGAATGGCTCCGTCAGTTCCGGCACCACATCGATACCCCCGCCGGCAAGACCCTGTGCGCACGCCGCCTCATCAAGCCCGACAAGGCCTACGCCGTCGCAGAAGCGCACGCACATTTCGCTGAATCCCACACCGGTCGCGGAGTGACCGCGGCAAAATCGACGATCGCCGCACGCGCCAAGGTCAGTGAATCAGCGGTCAATCGAGCCCGCCGCGTCCTCATCGATCTCGAGATGGGTATCGAACACGTTCGGGGGCGGAACCTCAAAACCCTCGAATTCCTCGCTGCAGAGGCTCACCACGGGGGTCAACAGCACCGTGCAGCATCATCGTGGTCGCTATCCTCACCACGATGCATCGTGGAAGCGACACCGCTTGCCAAGTCGCCGAAGAAGCGCCCATCCCGCTCCGCCGAACGAACTGCCCGATACCGAACCCGGAAAGCCCTTCGCACCGGCTCCATCGCCCTCGATCAGCCAAACCAAGGCCCACCAGCAACGACAGTCGCTGACACCCTATCTAGTGTTGGTTCTTTATCTTGTGAAGTTCTTCCGTTAGGAAGAACTCACCAACGCGCACGCGCGTGGACACCCCCACCTCCAAGAAAAAAACACACCACTGCAGCCAAGACCCCCCGCCCTCTCGGACTCCAACGTGCAGCCGCAGAACTCATCAATGACGCCCCTGCCCTCTCACCACCTGGCCACATCGGCGCAGTCTGCGACATCCTCCAGAACGCAGGAATTGACCCCACGCGCTGGACAGGTCGTGACATCGCCCGCACGCTTTCACGAGACACCGCTCAACGGGGGTGGATCTGGCCGACAGCGGCCAGCCTCTCCTCGCCACTGGCGTACCTCAAACGCAGACTCCGTTCAATCGACTGGACCGGAAAATCACCCAGTGAACAGCGCAAAGCCGAAGATCTAGCCAGAAGGAAGGAACAGAAACAACTCGAAACTACACACGAAGAACGCGCCAAAGCTGTCGCAAATCCCGAACATCGCGCAAAAGCCCTGGCCAGCATCCGAGCACATCTGGCCGATAAGTTGCGTCATCAACGGCACTGAGAACCTTCGATTGCGCTTCAGCACCGGACCTGAGCAGACGCCGGTTCGGCGAGCCGCTGTCAATGTTCAGGGCCGTCCGATCCGGTGAGCTCGAACTCTCACAGGCAGAAGCGATTCTCGCTGTGAGCTGCGGAAATGCATCCACGATTGAAGTGATTCACAAACGAGGAAGTCGGTGCATGCGATATCTCGGTCCATTCCGAGCAGCTGGCCCAGCTCATAAGCCGCCTAGCCGGGAATGAAGAAAGGAGCTGAATCTGACCAGTACCAGGGCGATCCGCGTAGGGCACCGAGCGTCAGGCCCTCAGAAGCGCGCTGACGAGCTGTGGCGCACCCAAGGTGGTTTCCCCTATATGGACTGACGCAACTCACTCATTCGCTCTAGCCGGCAAGGTGCCGTTCGTGTTATGCCTGGTCAGAGCAGTATCTGCTTGCTCTTTGTCGTTGAACTCAACCGACAGAGAGTGCTTTTGCGTGGAAATTTCCCGCTGCTCTTAATGCTTGCAACACCTGCATGGGGTGCATGCACCGCGTAGCAAACGTGTATCGCGTGCAGTGCACGCATGGCGTGCATCGCGAGCATCGCGAGCGTTGCGAGCGTTGCATGGACATGAATCTGTGAACTTTCGCCGCCCCCTTTCACCGTGCGGGGTCGCTGATTCGCTGGATTCCATCCCCTGGGCGTCGGTTCTTCCGCCCAAATATCTGTGCTGACGCGGATGATGAAGGCCTATTCACTCCCCCACCAAGGGTGGATGTTGCGCTACGATGCCGTAAATTGGCCGATCTTCGGTCAGCCCCAGGCCTGCAGATGCGCGAAAGGGCCCCGAATTCGCTCGAATTTGGATGGAAGACGGCGACTTTATCCACCCAATCCCCAACACTCATTACGTCACTGTGACGTAATGAGTGGGCATAGTGGCAGTTGATTTTGGATGGCCATACGTCGGTATGCGAGAATTTTGTCTCGAAAGACCGCAACCCGCCCCTCTCCCCGGGAGAAAATTGGAGATCTGCCCCTCGATCACCGCATCGATCTCACGTCAGATGGGGTTGCAGTCGCGAGATTCCAACGAAGATCCGCCGCACCTCAACCGGTTTCGTTGCCAAAACTGAAACTCCCCCATCGCCGCCCTGTCGAGAAATTGAAGATTCTGCAGATGCACCGCAATCTACGAAACCCAGTTCACCGCTGTGCTTGGGCCGCGCACCCTATGGGCGGACTGAGTCGAGGCAGACCACAGTTCATTTCCGTGAAGAATCACCGCACTGCCTCGGCCGTACGCATCGGATATCTTCGGAATCAGGAGAGTCAAACACAAACTTGATCGGCCGAAGTGATCAATCCTGGTCCTCGAATCGAGTTCGTTCAGCGCTGGCGATCGTACCTTCGTGGTCTGCCAGAGCTCAATTTTCGGTTCTTGCAATTCGATTGCCGGCTGAATCAGCCGTTCCGGCGGGGTTCGAGGATGCGATGCGGATGGGCTTTGGTGGTAGGTATCGCAACCTCAGTACATAAGAATCGTTGCGCGGCGACACAACTTCCGGAATCTGCAGCTCCCAATATGTGCCATTTTCATGCCTCAGTGAACGAGCACCCAGAAGATCTGGAGGATCTCGATCGGATCGTTTTGAATGACCTACTGCACCTTATGTCTATGAACACGTCTGCCTCTCGACTGAGAAAGTGCTTCTACCTGCAGTTATGTCGAACGCATGCAGTGCGTGATGTGCATGCAATGCGACTAATGCATGCACTGCGTGTTTGATGAACAGAGGCACCTGCATGCATTGCGTGCATTACATGTGGAGCGTGCCGAGCACGCAATGTGTAGAGCATTGCATGCACGCAGCGCACGCAAAGCATGTTGAGCACGCAGTGCATGCATTGCGTGGCACGTAATGCTCGCCATGGGCGCATGCATAGCGATGCGCGCGTGTCATGCACAGCTTGCTGGCCATGCATTGAATGCTGCACACGCTATGAACGCATTGCATGCAGGTAACGCATGGCATGCGCGTCATGCATGGATCGCATGGAGTGCAAAGAGAGAACGCCACGCAATCCATGCAAGGTGTGCAATGAATGCTGCGCTTGCAATCTTTGCAAGGCATGCGCCGCATGCGAGAGGTGCGCTGCGTGCGCACTGTGCACGACACGCAATGAATGCACCGCACGAACTGCGTGCATTACATGCGTGTTATGCTACGCGCGCACGTAATGCACAGTGTGCGTGCATAGCTCGCAGTGCTTGCCCCGCACCAAATGCACGCACGACACGCAATGCGGGCAGTGCATGTAGCGCATGGCAAGCACGCTATGCATGTCTAGCGTGCAGCGCATGTATTGCAAGTAGCGCACCTACCGCATGCAGTGCGAGCAATGCAGCTTGTGCACGTACTGCATGCCATGCAAGCAATGCAGCTTGTGCACGTACTGCATGCCGTGCGTGTTTCGCACGCAACGCACGCCTCGCAAGTTTGAATACACTCGACGAAAGGTCCGCAATGCAGCCACGCAAAATCGCACTGGGCAACCAGAAGGGTGGCGTCGGCAAAACAGCGTCCACACTCGGACTTGCCAGTGCCATCACCGCGGTCGGCGGAAAAGTCCTTGTTGTCGACATGGACCAGCAGGGCAACACCACCAGCGGACTCGGCGTCGAACTTGAAGACGGAATGCTGACGGCCTACCACCTGATGAACCAGACCAGGGAAGGCATTGCAGCTGAAGCGATCATCGCGACCCCCTGGGACGGCGTCGATCTCATTCCCGCCGATGAAGAACTCGGCAAAATCGAATCGGACGGATCCAACGATCTCGTATTCCGCCTCGACGTCGCATTCGAGGGCCTGGACCTTTCGCCCTACGACGCAGTACTTTTCGACTGCCCACCAAACATGGGCAAGGTCCTGTTCGCGGTCCTTATCGCAGCAGACGGCGTCGTAGCCATTACAGAGCCGACCATCGACAGCGTCCGAGGAGTCCAGAAGCTCGAGCAGACCATCGATACCGTTCGTAAACGCGCCAACCCCAAACTTGCCTTTGACAAGATTGTGATCAGTCGCAGGCGTGTGACGGGTGAGCACGAGTTCCGCGAGAACGAACTCCGCGAAACATACGGCGACCTCGTGGCCAAGACGGTCATTCCGGAACTTGCAGCTCGCCAGGACGCGCATTCCAACCACACGCCCATTCATCAGTTCAAGGGCGGAAAAGCGCTGACACTCAGGGTCGCTTACACGGACCTCCTCGCTGAACTGCCCGTCGTGATCGGAGCCCCAGCATGAGCGTCAAACGCGAACCTGCGATCCGCAAAACTCACCCCGCCGAACTCATCCCCGAACGACCCTCGAGAGGGGAGTCGGCGCCCGTCGTCGCGGCGCCTGCGACCCCGGCGCCAGCCGATCCCAGTGGGCGTAAGGACGAGGAGGAGAAGCTGTCGATGACGCACAACACCCGCATCAAGCCCTCCACCAAAGACCGTCTCCGCCGTGGTGTCGACAAGTTGCGATACGAGACCGGTGATCGTGAGATCAGTGAAGCGTCTATGACGGAGGCTGCGCTGGACGAGTATCTGAAAGCCAGGGGACTGTAGCTAGTTGCGTGCAATGCGTGCATTGCATGCATGCATTGCGCGCACTGCGGAGTGGTTAATGTCACGACAACCGGGGCAGTGAACGAAGCGCAGATTGGCGTTGCGCGCCCCGGTTTCGTCCGACGCACGAGATCTCGCCTCCAGTTACACCAGGGGCCGGATTGCACTGCATTGTGCGAGAGCAGCACGCAATCTTGCGACCCGACCGTCGGCTTCGACCAGCCGACGCGTTGCGGCCATCTAACGGGCGAGTGCACTACCCCTCAACGGCTTACACGCAAAAGGGTCCGCTGCACGCACAGTGAACGAGGTTCCACGTGTGCTTGTTGTGCCATTCCGTGAAACGACGCACCTATGCATCAGCGAGGCGCTCGCATTGCGACCAGACACATATCAGCACGCATCTCACACGCAAAATGCCAGCTCAAGGCATTTTCCACCAATTCAGAACGTGAAAACGCGCCAGTCACAGGCCGGACATCGAAGGCAGGAAACGCAACCCCGAACACCCGAAAATCAAAGAGGAGCCCCGCCGGCTGCAACCAGCGAGGCCCCAGACCGAGAACACCCCTTTAGGAAGGAAAACCCGATCATGGGTGATTTTAGTCTGCGCGCTGCGCGGATCCAGCTTGGAGCACTGATCGCCGCACTTCTTATTGCAATCCTCATTGCAATCGGAATCACCACCGGCGCCTTCGTCCTCTCGTTCGCGGTGCAACGCGACCTTGCGCGGCAGGGAACCTTGCCCGAAAACCTTGCATGGATTTTCCCCGTCATTGTCGACAGCGCGATCCTCGGATCCACGATTGCGATCGTCATCTTGACCAAACTCAAAATGAGCAAATGGGACAAAGGCTTCTACATCGCTCTGGCAGTCACGGTCGTCGCGATCAGCATCCTCGGCAACGCCTATCACGCATTCCATGCCGCATCCGCAGCGCAAAGTCAGGTTGCAGCAGGTATCGATATCGGATTTGTTCCCCTCGACCCGGCCATCGCTGCGCTTATTGCGATCATTCCTCCGACGCTCGTGCTTGCCTTCACCCACGGACTCGGGATCCTCATCAAAGCAACGGGCATCGCGTACACCGACTACAAAACGCAAGCCGATGAACACGCCGCGCAAGACACAGCACCCACAGCGCCAGAGAACCGGAACTCACACAAACCGGCGACCGCCGTTGCGCAACACCTGCCTGCGATCGAAGAGCCCCCGAAAATCGCTGTCCGCGTCCATCCACCGCACCCTTCGGCAGGCGACACGGCCATCGATGTCATGGACCCGCCCGCAACGAACCCGGATCTGTCCGCAGATCTCGACTGGTTCATCACGCAATCCGACTTACCCGATGCAGTCAAAGACACCGCGCGCCGCAAACTTGCAGACCCAAACCTCACCTGGGAATCCATCGCTCAGACATCAAACCCGCCCGTTGCTACGTCAACTTCCTGGCGGCGCTACGAAAAGTTCGACACGGCGGCCCGCGCGGCCGGCTTCGAAAACCCGCCACTGATCGATATGCGAGCATCGGATATCGACTGCGCTGACGATCTCATCGCCTCAACCTGAGCCAATCAGATCGACATCTCAAGGCCTTGCCTCGGCCTGGTCGTGGCCGTGACATTTTGCCTTCGGGTACGTGAGCGTTGCGAGAACCTTTTGAATCCCAGATTGGTACCATTTAGGTATGAGCACGCAGATCGCGGTACGACTACCCGACGAGATGGTGGCATTCCTCGATGGCGAAGTGACCAGCCATCGAGCGCCGTCACGCGCAGCGTTGGTCCTACGTGCACTCGAGCGTGAACGCCGCAGGCAGATCGCAGCCAGGGACGCAGAGATCCTCGCCAAGGCGTCGAGCGAGGACGATCTGGACTCACTTGCCGCATATGCCGAAGATCGATCGGCGGACCTGATCTGATGCGACCGATCCACGAAGCGAAGCTGGACAAAGTTCGCCCCGTTCTCATACTGACCCGGGAACTTGTGCGCCCGCACCTGACCCGAGTAACAGTTGCGCCGATCACCACCACCATTCGAGGACTATCCACCGAAGTGGCAGTTGGGCGCGCGAACGGCCTGGACGCAGACTCCGTGATCAATTGCGACAGCATCACGACGATCCCGGTGAGCGCGCTCGGGCAGGGAATCGGCTATTTCTTTCCAGCACAAGAGGAATCGCTGTCGGGAGCGATTCGCGCAGCCTTCGATCTCGAATGACAACCACGACTACCGCTGGGGGCGGACTATGGCGCTGAAGAAAGGCGAGCAGTTCGCCCTATTCGAGGTCGACGAGCCCGAGGTGGTTCCCGCCGAGACCGTTACCGCCGAATCGGTACAACCTTCGCTCTTCGATGTTGTCGATGACGAAGTGCCCGAACACGCTCAGCCGGAAGCTGAATCCGGCGGCGAGACAGCCGAATCGGGGACTCCGGATGGCAATGTCGCGGCCGGCGAACCGAGTCTCGACGAAGAACTCCGAGGGAAGGTACCTACACGCGCGTCATTGCCGCCCGCGGGGGAGAGCGCAGACGGTCACGCCATCATCGTCACCGCCGCCGGAACGTACACACCGTCCGGGCAGGTCCTCACCGGACCGGTCGACTCCGTCGAGAAACTCGACAAACTCATCCGCTGGGCAACACTGACGCCCCTCGGCGCCCCAGCACAAATCTGGGTCGTCGGAATCGACGCCTGCGAGATGCTCGGATGGATCATCGACCCCGGCAACGAAGACGACGTCGACGACATGGAAGTCCTCCGCACCCGCGCCGCCGAAGAACTCACCGGCGTACTACAAGCCGCACTCACCCCGATGCTGACCGCAGGGTGGGAACTCCGCGGGGATCCCGGCCACGTCGTGCACCTGTCCCGCACGACCGGAAAATTCACATCCATGGTCGACATCGTCATCGAGCCGTACGTATGGACGTACTGGAACAAAGACTTCGGATGGGGAAACCGTGTAGGGGACATGGGGATCCTCGGATCACCCACCGCCGGAACCTATCTCCCCGACGACGACCTCCCCGCCGCACAAGAGCTGGGGCGCCGGCTCGCGTGGTGCGCACAGCATCTCGGTGTCCTCCCCGGGCCCACTCCGGCCCGTACCGGCGCCGCGGTCGTGGACAAGATCAAACGTGAACGCACCCGCAGCGGTAAGGGCATCGCCGTCACGGAGGCAGGTCCCGTCCCGCCGCTCGACGGTGAGCATCGCGGTGATCTCGAACCCGCAGTCGGCTGGACCCGAGTCCCCGAACCCGACGAACTCGACGACGCAACCCGGTTGGTGTCGATCGACCAACGAGCCGCGTACTTGGCCTCCGCCGGGATGCTCGAATTCGGCTACGGAAAACCACGGCACCTGCGCGCCGATGACGCCCGTGATGCAGCAGAGGCCACGAAAACCCCGTTCGGGCTCTGGCACGTCACCCTGCCCGCGGGAAACATGCTCGCCCTCCCCGACAAGCTGCCACTCCCGCACCCCCACATGCTCGCCGATCAACCCGTGGATACGTGGATCACATCCGTCAGCCTCGATGCCTTCCGCGCTCCCGTCGCCGACGGCGGAATCGGCGCAGAACTCGACGACCTCGACATCACCGAAGCGTGGGTGTACCCGGAACAGGGACGCGCACTGGACAAGTGGGCGAAAATCCTGAGAGAAGCCCGCAAGGTAGCCGTCGACACCGACGACACGGCGATGAAACGTTTCCTCGGGGCCTGCTACAAGGGGTATATCGGCCGAATGGTCAACCCGGACATGTGGACTGCGAAACAAATGCAACACCACCACCAACCGCTCTGGCGGGCCGCGATCATCGCGCACTGCCGCTGGCGTGGCCGCCGCGTCGCGATGCGCATCGCTAGGGAAACCGGCCGGTGGCCACTGCGCACCGTCACCGACTCCTGGGTCTACCCCCTACCCGAAGGGATCAATGTCGCTGACGATAGCGATGCGCTCGGCAAGATGACCCTCGAAAAACACGCCGCACTGACCGATGATCTGGTGGCCGCGTTCACCGAAGCTCGCGATACCCACGAGATCAATCTCGCTATCAAGGCAGTCTTCGCCGACGACAATGAAGGAAACAACTAGTGGCACTGCACCTTCCGAAGCCACGAACGAAGCAACCCGCGCAAAAGACCGTCGGACTCGACGGACTCAAGGTGTCCGTTTCCACGGCGGCGACCAGCGGGGTCGAAAAATCCAAAACCGTCAAAAGCGGTGGCCTGGCGGGCTTGACCAGCAAAGTCTCCATCCGACAAATCCGAACCGAAATCGGCAACGACGGACTACGCCAAGCAGCTATCGACGCCGGCCGGACACCACCGTCGGATCGAACGCTACGGCGGTGGGCTCAGCAAGGGCGAATCCCGCACTCGGAGGTCAACGAACGTGCCCAGCGGCGCGCCGCGATCGAACGTCTCGGTGGAATAGATGCTGTCGCAAAGAAAATCGGGCGCTCACGCTCCGCTGTCTCCCGCTATCGGTCGGGGGAGACGAACGAGCTGCGTGCTGATGCGAAGAAGAAACTCAAGAACGTGAAAGCTCACGACATCATGGACCGCGCCGGCGTGCTGCGTCCAGATGGGCAACCGAAGAAGGCGACGATCCGGGTCCGTGGGGGAGTGTCCGTCCGCAACGGCACCGAAGAAGGCTACGACTATCGGGTTCGGACACTCGATTTCGCGAACTCCGACAGCCCGTTCAGCGTCGAGGAAACGCGTGAACTCGCGGCCGCGTTGGCCAACGACGACCACGCCCGCGTGGTCGCTATCCTGGAGCGGCACGCGACGATGGATTATCCGGAGAACAAGGGCTTCGATCAGTACGGTGATGCTTTCGGGTTTCATTTCGATTCCATCGAGTCCGTCCACATCGACTGGACCTAGGAATGGGCGGAATCGTCGATTCCGCCCATTCTGACCACTGCTGGCTCAACGGTATCGACCGGGGGACATTCTTGGTGGCGATGGAGACAGATCTCGGTGGAAGAGCCACGTCGCCGGCGTCGGCGGGGACATCCGGCGGGAATCAGCGCGGCCTCGGATTGGCCGCCCAGGTCGGTGACGAACTCGTCACGGCCGTAGCAAGCCGCGGAGTCCATCTCGGGTTTCCGGACCGACTCGCAATCTCTGTTTGGCCGAGAATTATCGATGACGGTGCAGTGAGGACGGTCGACGCGAAGGCACGTTACTCGTCAACCAGGCCCTCGATTAATTCAATGAGCACGTCCACAGCGTCACGGATCTGATCGGACTCGCCTGTCACGAGATCATCGAGCAGCATGCCGTCGATTGCATCGATAGCGAGGCGCTGCACGGCTTGCCGTCTAGGCGCTGACGTGATCGGACGCAGTGTCGGCCCGATGAGCGCAACCCAGGAATTCCGCATCGCCCGGTGAGCGGTCACCCAACGCTGCGGATCCTGACCCGAGAGCACGCAGAGCTCCAGATACAACCGGGAAAGCTTCTTTCCCTCCACCGTGGACATGAAATCCCAGGCAGCTCGCAGGACATCACCGACACTCGGTGTCGAGTCGGATCGCACAGCGTCGTCGCCGACAGCACTCGTCAGCATTGCGTTCGCGCGTTCGATCACGGCCGAAACAAGGAGGTCCTTGGTCCCGAAGTGGTAGATCAGCATCCGATCACTCGTTCCGATCGCAGCTGCCAGCGGGCGCAGTGACAAGCCGATGAGACCACGGTCGAGTACATATCTCACACACAAGTCGAGCAGGCGATCACGCACGACGGACGGCTGCGGTTCAGGCTTCACTGCTGCAACGCTAGCAATGCTTGCTCATCCATGTAGCACTCGCTACGCTTTCAACTCTGTAGCGAGTGCTACAGAGAAATTGGCAGGAAAGCCATGACTCAGGAATCGACTGCTTGCAGTGGTCAGGCTCAACGCGATGTGCGCTCACTACTGCTGCTCGACGCGGGTATTGAAGCGATGAGCGCAGCGGCGTTGACAGCAGCTGCACTAACCGCACCCCACTCCGGTGCTTGGCAGATGCCTGGGTCGATAACGTCGACCGGGATTGGAATTGCAGCGACCGGATTTGCAGGTGCGGCGATTGCCTTGGTGACGTCGGCGAATCGGATTGGTCACGTTGAGATTGGCCGTATTTCGACTCCACTCGCCATGCTCGGACTCGGAAATGTCGCAGCAGCCGTCGGATTGGGTGCGTGGGGGGCGATCGACAGAGATCTGGGCAGGGGTATTCGAACAATCCTGGTGGCGTCAGGTATTTCCGTCGCGACGATGGGTGCCGCGCAGGCCTGGCGGGCCCGGAAGATCCATTGTGCAAGCCAATAATCCGTTTCACTGGTCAATATCCAGTAGGGGAAATGCGTTCAGCGTCGCCGGTCCCCTACGGATCAGTTTCACCGTCGGCAGCCAGGGGTTCACAACATGAACGTGAGAATTCTGGAGTACATCCGCGTAAGAATCCGGAGGAACTGTCGTCCCTTGTCGACAAAGTCGAGGTGGACGCGCGGTGCAGATCGTCATCGATGGTCGTTGCCGATGTCGATGACCAGTTCGTCGAACATGCCGATCTCCGCACCCATCTCTCGGCCGAGCACTGACCGTGTCTCAGCATTCAGTGCCCCAGTAACGGGCGAAGGAGAGACATCCGAATTTGTGCGCGACTCTCCAACCGATCGATCGGCTGCGAAGCCGTGCGTACGGATTCACCGTTCTGGTTTAGTGGTCTCAATGAACGCACAAGTGAGCCAGCGATCGCACATTCGCTTCCTGGCGTTTGCTGCCGGTGGCCTTCTGAGCATCGCCGCAGACCGTTCAATCTCTCATCGGAATCCGACACGTCGAACAGTGGTCTATGCCGCGGGACTGATGGGCGCTGCAGTTGTCTATCCGATCTCACACCTGGGGCGTTCTGCGGATTCGGCTGTGCTCACCCGTGAGTGGATTGCGGTGTTGGCGACGGCAGCGGTCTATGTCGGTGGGAGCGTTCTGCCAGCACAGGGCGCTGCGCGGCTGACCGCTGTCGGATGGCTTGCGCATGCAGTATTCGATCACGGACACGATCGAGGTACGTCTTCACGACTGCCACAGTGGTATCCCGCGCTGTGTGCTGGCTTCGACGTGGGCGTTGCAGCTTTGTTGTGCGTGTCGAACACTCCTGTGCCATCGAGAAACCGCCGCGTAGCCGCAGAATCCGGGCCAGCCCATTCCGTCGTGTATTGAGTTGTCGGCATTGGTATCGGCGCACGCACGGTTTGGTAACCGCTGGCATCGCGGACTGCACGTCCGCCACCGGCACATCGGCCGGATCGACAATCCTGACGAGACTGCTCGGTACCGGCTTGTGCCGGTTCCTCCGGTTGCTGATGCCCGAGATATGTGTGTTTCGCCCCCTTCCCGCAAAACGGGCATTACGGTCTGAAATCATGCCCACAACACGACGAACAACGTTCGCACTCCTGACAGCTGCTGCAGCACTGACCGTTTCACTCACCGCCTGCGGAAGTTCCGAGCCCGCAACGAAAGAAGTCACCGTCGTCGGAACAGGCGAAGTGCGCGGAGCGCCGGACATCCTGACCGCCGTCATCGGTGTCGAGTTAGTGGAACCCGACGTCGGCGGCGCGGTGTCGCAATCGAACGAGAAGGCACGTGCGATGATCGACGCGATGGTCGCCGCGGGCGTGGCCACCGACGATGTCCGGACGAGTGACCTGTCGATCCAACCCCAGTACGACGCCGTCAGCGGAAACCAGACGGGCTATCGCGCCATCAACTCGGTGCACATCATCGTCCGTGACCTGGGCAAAGCGTCAGGCGTACTGGACGCGGGAATTGCCGCCAGCGGCAATGCGGCACGTCTGCATACGGTCGCCTTCGACATCGACGACAATTCGACGTTGCTCGCAGATGCTCGCACCCGCGCGTTCGAGGATGCGAAGACCCGGGCCGGGCAATACGCGGACCTGTCCGGCACGTCGCTGTCGAACGTTGTCACCATAACCGAAGCGCTCACCACCACCACCACCACCGGCAACCAGAACATGGACACGAATTCCCTGATGCGGAGCCCCGGCGCCTACGACATGGTTCTCGCTCCGGGCACCCAACAGGTGGCATTCCAGGTGACGGTCACCTGGGCGCTGGGCTAGAGCAGGCTGGCCAACGCCTCGGATCGACACTGACGGCAGCCATTCGTGTCAGACCGCTCTTACACAAACCATCTGACACCCTCCATCCGCGCGTACCGGTGCGGGCGAACCACACGTTGGCACCCGTTACGCATCAACCAAAAATCTGGCAAAGGACACGTCTTCCAAGTGCGCGATATTCCCACCGAACCATTGACGGTCGCCCATATCTACGGTGGTCACGGGTCAGTCCAGGTGCTTACCGCTGGCGGGTACAGGACGTTGAATTAACACTCCGCGCGTGGGGGTATCGCGGCGATACCAGACAACCCACACGAGCGGGAAGAAGAACCCGGCCAATACTGCCGACGCCACCCGACGTGACCGTCGAAACTGCCCGATGCCGGTCAGCACGGCCAACGACGCGGCGAACAGAACAGGCACAGCGACGAACAATATGAGCACAACCACCGACATCACCACCATCGCCTCGATATCCCGCCCCACGGTACCGATAGTGTGCCACCGCACCCTGTCTCGGGAGCATCACGTCGTGATCGGTGTCGGGCCAAAACGCCGATTATTGGACAGTCCCCATCGTGGGCGAGGATCAGGACGAGCCCTAATCGCTGCCGCAGAACAACAACATCGGAGCAC
This sequence comes from Rhodococcus sp. OK302, assembly GCF_002245895.1. NCBI lineage: Bacteria > Bacillati > Actinomycetota > Actinomycetes > Mycobacteriales > Nocardiaceae > Rhodococcus > Rhodococcus sp. OK302. Next base: position 348,055 of record NZ_NPJZ01000002.1, on the reverse strand, counting down.
CGGGCGAACGCAGGTGTGGTTCGGCTTCGTCGACGACCGCGAAAAGAACGCACTCGGCCTGTACGCGAACCTGGGTTTCACCATTGCCGACACTGTCCGCGAGATGCCTGGAGTGGCCAAGGTCATCGGCAACGCCAACTACGTCAGCCGGTCCGGCACATGGTTCTACAAGACCTTCTGAAATGCGCCGGCCGCACACACATTTTGTGCAAGACGGGCGTCGGGTTCGAGAAGTTGCCAACTGGGGGTAGCAGGCACCACGTACGTGCGATGGTGGACTCGTACACAGGGGTTAGGTGACAGGAGGGGAGCAAACGGTGGAGGTACGTCGCGCGGTAGCAGGTTTGGCACTGATAGGTGTTGCTCTTGTAGTGGTGGGCTGCGGTAGCGGAGGCAACGAAGTTGTCGCGGGAACAGGCATCACCGTGACGGCGGAAACCGAACCCCTTCCTGACCGGTGGCCGTACACCAACCGGCCTTCCTCGACAACAATATTCCCCCTGAATCCCTACCTACATGGCCAGGACCGCACCCCTCAGAGTTCCTCAAGCTCAGTCCACCGTCGGGCAGCAGCGGTGAGATCGCCGGCGAACAAGCTGGCGTCGTCTACGTGGCGGCTCTCGACAATCCAGACGCAATTTGGAACGTAGAAGGCATCGTGGTGTGGCTGGTCGGCGAGCCTCTTCCGTGAGTGGCTTCGACCGGCACAATCGCCGGCAACTCGCAGCGAGGCGTTTGTGCGTGGAAGCGGGGCTGGAGCAGGTGAACGCGAATAGCAAAATCCAGGAATCGTGCTGCCAGGAACAGGGCGATACGACGCTGTTCACGACGTCGGCTGCTGGTAATCCTGGGCCTTGCCGGACCTTTGACCGCGTGGTGACTCGCAGTTGGGCACCGCAGATCCCACTGTCGGGCACGCGTCCGTTTCCGTGAGTGGGATGTAGACACGAAAGGACGGCGAGGCCCGCGTATTCATGACTTCGTACTGCTCACTAATAGTGCGGCCTGTCCCGCTCGATGAAGACTCTGTTCGCCGCGCAGAGTCTTCGGCTCGAACATTCCCGCACTGATCCGAGCGGCTGTTCTTCCGTGCGATCGTCGGTGCAGTTCAGGCGGGGGCCGTTCATGCCGGGGACGTACGAGGTCCCGGTGTGAAGCCATGCGACCGGGCCAGCCACACCGTTGCCGTACCAGCGGCAGCAAGGGCAAAGACCGCCCACGTGAGAGCTTGTGCGCCCGAGGATTCCAGAAGGAGTCCGCCGACCATACCGCCCATCGCGACTGCAAGATTGAATACGGTGACCAAGATCGACTGCCCTGTGTCAGCCGCATCTCCCGCCGTGTCTGCCAGCGCGGTCTGAAGCAATGTCGGTGAACCCCCGAACGTCAACCCCCACGCGGCAAAGCCCACGAACATCAGGATGGGCGCTCCATCGCCAACTGCCAGCAACAACGAGACTGCCGCGAAGACTGCCAGGCTCGTCAACGTCAGGGAACGCAGCATACGGTCCGCGAACAATCCTACGATCCAAATTCCGACGAACGACATGACTCCGAAGACGAGAAGGACCAGCCCGATCCGGTCCCCGAGTCCTACGTGATCGGAGAACGGTGCGATGTAGGTATAGAGAATGTTGTGGGCCAACATCCAGGTGAACACCACAAACAGAATCGGGCGCATCCCAGGTGACGTCAACACCCCCTGGATGGGCACTCGATGCCCGACTTGCTGGCCGGGAAAATCTGGAACTTGCGCGAGCACCCAGATTGCCAGGGCAATAGCTAGAACGGACATGGCCGCGAAGACGACCCGCCAGTCGACGAGCGTGCCGAGCCACGCCCCCAGCGGCATGCCCAATGCTAGCGCGGCCGGCTGTCCCACCAGCGCAACAGCCACCGCCCGTCCCTGTTGGTGGGGCTCGACTATGCGTCGTGCGTAACCCGCAAGAAGCCCCCACACCACCCCTGCCGCCATCCCGGCAAGAAGCCGCGCGCCCAGAGTCAATACGTAATTCGGAGAGAGCGCCGTAACGAGGTTGAAGATGCAGAAACCGCAGATCGCGAGCAAGAGCACCCGACGCCTATTCCATCCGCGGGTGACGGCTATCAGCGGAATCGCCCCCAAGACCGACCCCAACGCGTACAACGTCACGAGTTGACCCGCGCCCGCTTCCGACACATGGAGACCGTCCCCGATTTTCCTGAGCAACCCAGCCGGCATGGTCTCCGTCATGATCGCGACGAAGCCCGTCATCGCCAGCGCGCTGAGGGCGCCGATCGGCAGTCGATCCACAGTTGGTAGCGATCTTCCAGAGTCCACATGAGGATTGGCTGTGCTTTTCATGACGCGACTCCGCTGCCGTTGTGATTCCTCTGCGCGGTGGCACGAGAAATGGTGCCGCGCACGTCAAAAGGCTCGAACTCATAGTTCCGGCCCTCCTTCACCTGCGTGTGGCCGGACACGGCGGCAGGTACGCACTCTTGAGTCACCACGGACCCCGATCGCATTCGGTGGTGCGGGAAAGTTCTGGGGTTACTTCTAAATCTGCGTTGAATATCGGATGCACTTGTGCCTCTCGAGGAGTGCGTCTGGAACGGACGGGCGCCGACCAAACCAAGAAAATTGAACCGTCTAAGACGGTTCAATATTTGCACGGATGTAGCCTGTTGTCGAACCGATTGAGATGGTTCTTGCCGATGGAAGGTGCTGCATGAATGAGTCGAGTCGCCGAAGTGAGGCCGAGGCGATCTTTCGCCTCGACAATGAAATCCTTGCCTTCCGTTTCACGGCGACCCTCAGCGATCGAGGTGGCGCCCAGTTCGAACGGCTCACAGACCCGTCGCGGCTAGATCTGTGGTTGCATGCGAATTGCTTGGATTTAGGCAGTGAACCTGCATCAACTGGAGAGCTGCGAGAAGCCCTCCAGTTGAGAGAAGCGATACATCGAGTGGGGACAGCGGTGGCGGATCAGCGAAGCGGCGAGGCGCGCGACATCGACCTTCTGAATCGGGAATCTGCTTGCGGCAAAGTGCATCTAGCACTCGAAGGTGAAGCGGCCGTGTGGAAGTCGTCGGGCCCTAGTGTCATCGAGGACGCGCTTGCTGTCATTGCGGCGAATGCAATCGAGGTGTTTGGTGGTGATCGCCGGGGCAGGGTCAAAGCATGTCAGTGGAAAAGCTGTGGCGGACTGTATCTAGATACCAGTCGAGGTGACAATCGGCGATGGTGCTCGATGAATATTTGCGGTAACCGGGCCAAGAAGGCTGCGATGAACACTCCCGACCTGTGACACGTCCAACCTTTGCGGTGTCCAGGTAGGTGGTATGCCACCCCTTCTTCGAACGGCATGGGGAATTTCATCTGTGAGGGTTCGGGCCGCGAACTTACGGGCGCTCGCTTGTTTCGGGTGTAGGTCGTTGTCGTTTGCGCAACGAAATAGGCTGCGCTCTCTTCCATTAAGTGTCTACGAGAATATCTCGGCTGCAGTGTGATTTATGAATATCTCGATGCGAATCCCTCTGTCGGTGAGATGATCGATTGCAGCATCTGAATGTGCCCCAAGCCCTCGGCCTCTACGAACTTTCGCCTAATCCTGAACTCCCGGAGGGCGATCCGAACAAACGGCTCTGGATGACAACAGTTTTGACCAGGCCAGCATAGGATGCTCGTGGACACATACGCGAACCGATCGCCGGCCATCCTCCTGGAAAAATTCTGGGAACACTGTGCCGTTCCGCTCGTCGGTACCCCGACCAACCGAACGCGCCCGACTCTCGGACGGCGCTCCGATCAGGGGCCCGTCGGCGCAACGTGGCTAATCCTCGAGCCACGTTACGCTTTCGAATGCGTGCAACCCCGTGAAACACACATCCCCCCACATGATCTCGCCGCCGAAAGGTTCACATGACCAACACAGCGCCCATGCCACCATCTGCGGCCGTCTTCCTCCGCACATCCTGGTGGTGGAGTCGCCGCGACGAACTCGCCAACCGCCAGCTCGTCGACATCTTCGCCCGCCACGGCCACCCGTGCACCGACATCACCTCCCCGGCCGCTGTCGATGCGTCCCTACAGACGGCAGTGGACAACGAGGCAGCGCGGGGCGAACTCGCCGACTGGATCGACATGATCTCGACACGCCGCGGCGGCAGCGGAATCCAAAATCCCGGACACAGTCTCGGCGGCCACATCGACTACCTCACCCGCAAGCTCGGCGAAAAGCCTGTGACCGCAACCATGTTGCGTCAATGCCGTCAACAGATCGAATTCACCGACGAGCTACTGCGGGAAGGCTGTGACCTGCCGGAGCTGGCACACCCCGACGAGGCGATGACCGATCTGCTGAGCCGCTACCGCGTCATCCGCGCACAGGTGCTCACCGCCGAACCGACCGAACCGTGAAGGGTGGCATCGGTTCTCGGGTGAAAGCTGCCTGGTCTGAATGCTGCCTGGTCGGTGGCTGAGGATATCCTTGACCTCGTCCGATGCTCTGCATCGGCCCGCTGAGTGTGTGACGCCGGTATGGTCACCGGCACACTCACACGTTCAGCACTCCCGCTCAGGCGCGGGGAGCGGTGTGGCAGGCACCAACAGGGAAATTGGGGCCCGCCACACCGCACACTCCGGCCGCTGACGACACGCGGTCGCGGCTGCATACCGCCCCGTATGCGTGATCGTGTCGACGAAAGAATTGGTGACAACTGTCCGATGCCGGCCGGTAGATGATCCGGCAGTTGTGACTCTCGAGATTGTCTGGCATGTCTTTCACGAATTTTTTGGCACGTTGCGCGCGGCGCTGGTCGGGTCCCGGCGAGACTAAGGAAGATCTCACTATCCGGCCATGCATTCCCCGGAACGCTGGATGCGGACGTAGCGGGGTGAGTTTGACGCCGAATCCCCTCAAGCGTATTCCGGTTGTGGAGCCTGCCGGAGCTGTTTGCTCAGAGATCCGACTTTAGTGCTAGCGGTTTGCGGCGGGGAAGGCTTTCCCATCGGGACGGGTCGGAGATCTCGGCGATATCGAACCGGCGCTGTCAAGTTGTTTGGAGTGCAACTGTTTTCGGGTGCAGCAGGCCTTCAGCGGAGCGGTGCTCAGCCTGCCGGGGCCAATTCGGTAACGTGATCCCACACCTGAAATCGGGCGGCCATGTCGGCGCGGTGATCGGTGGCGGTCATCCGGTGACGGGGTGGCCGGAAGTGTGGGGAGATGCGACTGAACGCTGCCAGAAACCGTTGCGCTGCACCGATAGAGCGGAACCCTTTCATCGCGCGTTCGCGTTGCCGGGTGGGTTGATGGGAGTTCTCGCACCGATTGTTCAAGTATTTGTTCTGCCGGTGCTCGACCGTCGACATGGTGGTGCGGTGTGCGACCTGGTAGCTGGGGAGTTTGTCGGTGATCAGCACCCGTGGCCGACGACCCTGTTTCTTTAATATTTTCCTGAAGAACCTGGTCGCAGCCTTACTCTCCCGCTTGTCCTGGATCAATACGTCGAGCACGCTGCCGTGCTGATCGACTGCCCGCCGCAGGTATTTCCGTGCCCCGCGGACCTTGAAGAATACTTCGTGGAGGTGCCACTTGTCACCAGGTCGGGGCGCCCTCCGCCGCAGCCTGCGAGCGTACTCGGGCCCGAACCGGGCACACCAGGCGCGGATCGTCTCGTACGACACCTCGACCCCACGTCCGGCCATGAGCAGCTCGATCTCGCAGAGCGAGAGGGTGAACCGGTGGTAGAGCCATACACAGTGGGAGATGATCTCCCGCGGAAATCGGTATCCCTTGTATGTCGACGACACCTGCAGATCATCTCAGATCAGCGGATCTCAACAACTTGATGCGATGTAGGAGCGGGGTAGCGGTGCTCACGCCACTGATTCTCCCAGTTGCGGCAAGCTCCACAACGTGACAGCGCTGTCCGAACCGTCGACGCCTGCCTTGCCGTGATCGTCGTTCTATTTTGCGCTGAGAATGGACTTCATCCGGATGTCTCCGAGTAGGCGACCTGAGATCAATGCGCCCAGTCTGCGTGTGGCAAATCGCGTGCTGATCGAGGACACCCAGTTGGGTAGGCCCGATACGACGCTCGGCGGTGCACTGCGACGGTCCAATGTACGGAAAGCTGTGTCTACCAACTGAGCTGCGGTTTGCATACGACCGACCGCTGCTTCCTCGGATCCGACGACATCGAAGAACTCCGTTCTTGTCGGGCCGGGGCAGACAGCCAGCACGGTCAAGCCGGTTCCGCGCGCTTCGGCCCACAGAGCTTCCGTGAAATTGAGAACAAACGCTTTGGATGCACCATAGACGGCCATGCCTGGCGTCGGCTGAAATGATGCGGTGCTCGCGATGTTGACGAGCGCGCCGCGTCCGGCGAGTAGGTCCGGCAGGAATGTGTGCGTCAGTTCGACCAGTGTCGTGACGTTCAGCTGAATTTCTGACCGGACCTGCTCGAGGTTCTCTTCGTTAAACGCCCCGTGAGTTCCGAATCCGGCGTTGTTGATCAAGGAGTCGACGGTAATTCCTCGACCGGCCAAGTCACTTCGTAGGGCCTGGGCTATGTCGGGTTGCGTGAGATCTGCGGGCAAGACAGTGACGGTTACGCCGTGAGTGTCTCTGAGATCGACGGCAAGGGCTTCGAGGCGATCAGCGCGTCGGGCGACAAGCACGAGATTTGCGCCGCGACCGGCGAATCGATGGGCAAACTCGACCCCGAGGCCGGCGCTTGCACCCGTGATGAGGATGGTGGTTCCGGCTACGTCCAGCGACATTGTTGCTCCTTGGGTGGGCTTCGTTCTGGGGACTCTTCCGAATGTAGGCACTGACACCATAGTTGTCAATGCCTACATTTTGATAGGATGCAGCAATGTCTGGTACCGAACAGCCGTATCACCACGGAAGCCTGCGGCAGGAGTTGCTGTCGCTGGCCGAGGTGACGCTCGAAAAAGGCGGCGTCGACAAGCTGTCGCTGAGGCAACTTGCCCGTGACGCGGGTGTCAGTCACGGTGCACCGGCCAAACATTTCGTGATCGCCAGGCTTTACTCGACGCGCTTGCCGAAGTCGGTTTCCTCAGGCTGACGAGTGTGCTGGAACGCGCGACATCCAGTGCAAAACCGACTGCGCGGGAACGGTTTTCGGAGTTTGCCGAGTCCTACGTGGGATTTGCCATGGCGTATCCTCAGCTGTTGGCACTGATGTACAGCAACAAACACGCGCCCGGTGCGGCCGAAAATGTGGTTGCCGCCGGTCATGCCGCGATGGACTTGACGGTGCGTGTGGTTGCAGAAGCGCAGGTTGTGGGTGAGATCGGCGCAGGCGATCCCGAGCGAATTGCGTTGGTTGCGTTTGCCACGTTCCACGGTATCGCCACCCTGGCCGTGGGTGGGATGCTGAATGGAGTACCTGTTGCCGAGGTGGTTCGAGCAGCCTCCGATGTGTTTTGGGTGGATCGATGAGATAGCCGGCCGCGGTGATTGCACCCTCAGCGGGAATATGCACTCGCACTTGAGATTCGGACAGCTTCGCAAGGAGTGAATGCCGCAATTGTTCGTACGTGATGGGTAGGGTCAGGCGATGCGTCCCTTGACAGTTGGATTTCTTCTCATGCTATCGACGACCGGGTGTTCGGGCGCCGGCTCGAACGAGAAAGACCCTTCTACAGGACATCGCCCGTCCGTTCCGACAAACTTGGTGAGAAAGTCGCTGACCGGATATCCGACACCAACACTTGTATCAACACCGGAATCTGGTGTCATGCTGGCCGACAGTCCCGATCTGGCAGAGGTCCATGCTGTGCCCGTTGGGTCCTACAGCCTTGTCGAGGGTGTGGGAGATCGCATCGCGGTGCACTTCGAGTCGGGCAATCCCGCATGTTTCGGGGCGTTGTCATCCCTGTAGGAGCGGGGCCTTGTCAAGGGTGGCGTTTTACGGGGTTTCGGCTCCATGCGGGCAGCGCTGTGAGGGCCGGGGGCCAAGACACAGCGCCCGCAGCCTCAGCGAGATCGAATGGTCTCGATGGTGGCCCGGCCCGGCGCAGACTGGTACGAGCCTGAGAACGGCGAGGGTCAGAATCGCGATTCGATTTCTGTATGTGGTTGTGGTGCAACGTCTCCAGTGCGGTGTGGGGTTGGGCAGGGCCGAGCTTCCTCGGCTGCCGGTCATCCCTTCGCCCGGCCGGGGGCGGGCACGGAGCGATACGACGAAGCAACACGCGGGGTCAATCAAGTTGGCGACCACGCCGCCGAGGCAGGGGTCAGACAATGCAGCGGCCGCGCACGTGTTGCGCCCGGGGTGCTCACGCCGCCCCACTGTGGGTCAGTGCGCGGATATGCCCGTCGCGCAGCCCGTAATAGACGAGGGTGAGCAGTTTTCGAGCCGCGGCAATCTTCACGATGTTCTCGCCACGACGAGCTTCGATCCGCATCCGATCGGCAGCGATCTTGGCGGTGGTCTTACGCTGGATCGCCTCCACGGCGGCCCAGCGGACGATTTTGCTGCCTTGTTTGGTGATATGCCCGCGGTGCACCACGGCGTCTGGCTCGTAGTGGCGCGGTGTCAACCCGGCCCACGAGCAAAACCGCTGCGGGCCGGCGAACCGGGTGACGTCGCCGATTTCGGTAACCAAGATCGCTGCCAGGATCGGCCCGACCCCGGGCAACGCCTGGATCGCCCGATAGCCGTCGTGTCCCCCAACTGCTCACCGATCCGGCCGGTGAACACGGATTCCTCGGCGCCCTGTACATCGATCAGGTGCAGCAACAACGCCACGCGCTGCGCGTACGCGTCGGCGAGCGGCACCCGCGCCAGCTGCTAGCGGCCGGTGACACCGAACAGATCCGACACGGGGATCAGGACTCCCGCCTTGGCGAGCACCGAGCGCACCTGCGCCTTGAGCCCGGAGCGCAGCGCGACGAGCTTCACCCTGTAGCGCACCAGTTCCCGCAACTCGCGTGTGGCGGGCGGGGCGATCCAGGCTTCGGGGAGTCGGTGCATCCGCAGCAGATCCGCCAGGTCAGCGGCGTCGCGGACATCGTTCTTGACCCTCCGGTATCGGAATCCTTTGACACCCAACGGGTGTGCCAGATGCACGTTCGCGCCTGCCGCCTCCAGGGTATCGGCTGCCCAGTACCAGCCGTAGGCGGCCTCGAGGACGACCTCGGGGTTCGGGCCGGCATTTTGGATCTGCAAGCCCAACGCCACCGGATCGTTGACGATCCGTACCGCCGATAATTGTTCACCCTCCGCCGTCTGGCGGACGATCACCGATCACTGCCGGTGCAGATCGATCCCGACAACCTGTTTTCCGTCATACTCGTCCATAAGAGCCCTCCTCCATCGTTGAAGTGACACCCCCAGCATTCGCCGGGAACCACGAGAGCGGGAGGCCCCGCTCCTACATCGCATCAAGTTGTTTGGGGTGCAGCTGTTTTCGGGTGTAGAAGGGAAGCGACGGAGCGATGTTCAGGCTGCCGGGGTCCGCACGGTGACCTGATCCCACACCTGGAATCGGTCGACTATTTCGGTGCGGTGATCGGTGGCGGTCATCCGGTGACGGGGCGGTCGGAAGTGCGGAGAGATGCGGCTGAACGGAGCCAGGAATCGTTGTGCTGAGCCGACAGTGCGGACCCCTTTCATTGCGCGTTCGCGTTGCCGGGTTGGTTGGTGGGAGTTCTCGGCTCGATTGTTCAAATACCTGTTTTGCCGGTGCTCTACCGTCGACATCGTCTTCCGGTGCGCGACCTGATAACTGGGGAGCTTGTCGGTGATCAGCACCCGCGGCCGACAGCCTTGTTGCTTCAACAGTGTCCGGAAGAACCTGGTCGAAGCCTCCCCATCCCGCTTTCCTTGGATCAGAATGTCGAGAACATTCCCGTGCTGGTCCACCGCTCGCCACAAGTACTTCCGCACCCCGCCGACCTTGATGAACACCTCGTCGAGATGCCACTTGTCACCAGGACGGGGTGCTCTCTGCCATAACATGCGGGCGTACTCGGTGCCGAACGGCGCTCACCAGGTGCGGATCGTCTCGTACGTCACTTCGACCCCACGCTCAGCCATGAGTAACTCGATCTCGCGGAACGAAAGCGTGAACCGGTAGTAGAGCCATACGCAGTGAGAGATGATCTCCCGCGGAAACCGGAACCCCTTGTACGTCGAAGACACCCGCAGATCATCTCAGATCAGGCATTTTCAACAACTTGACAGTGCCTCCGGGCGAGCTGCGCGCGCGTCGCCGGGACGCTAACTGCCATCGGCAGAACTGAGATCGTCGAGAAGATCGTCCAGCGAAGCGAACTCGAACACCTTGGCATCGGCGTCCTTGTCGTCCACAGCGACACCGTCGACGCTGAGGTCGTCATCGAGTTGCACGCGAATCCAGCTGTCGGGAAACTGTTTCGGCGCTTCTAACGAGAGAAGCGTTGCGTCGCGGAAAACAACGATCGAGCGAAGGATCAGATCGTCACCTAACGGTGTCTTTTCCTCGACAGGCTGGTCTCCGACCGCGTCTTCGATCTCCGCGGCGATGGTGTCCACGATGCGCTGCCACTGAGGAACGTCGACGCAGAGAATCCGTTCGACCGCGGCGAGCAGTGCTGCAGTGTCGATGTCGGAGTACTCGTCGATTTCAGGGTCGACATTGACGTTCACGTGCGCGTCGGCTGCCGGTACCGGAGCAGTGCCGACAACGAACCCGTCCTCGTCCTGAAGGTCCGCCAGAAGCCCACTCTCATCGAGCGCATGACGAAGTGCAGCAAGACCTCCCGCATGATCGGTGTGTTCGGTATCGCTCACAGTTGTGCCTCTCGTCGACTCCATCTCGGGAATCGTGGCCGGGATTCCTTGGACCATGATCGTGGCAATCGAGGTCAGCGCGCAACACTCCGCCCGGACATGCGGTACCGAACGGCTCGGAAACAGTGAGTGAGGGTGAAGGGCTTTCGATCAGGGCCGGTACCACTCGCGGCCGCCTTCGGTCAGCTGCTCGACCTTGATCTTCGAGATGGAAACTCCGCGCGGGATGTATCTAGGGGATTCCGACTCCGTCGACATCACATCCCATCTGCTGCCACGAGGATGGCGCTGGGAAGTGATCAGCTCGCACGAAGGCCACTACCAACGCCCCGACGGATTCACTCCGCAGAAAACGCGGGGCTACCTTTGTCTCGACCGGCACCGCAAGGGGAGCAGTCATCTCGACCTCGCGACGTCGTTACGCAACGGCCAGCCCCGAGCGGCAAGCACCCGTACATGTCGAGTTGGTTCCTCTGCGACGATGCCGCTGCCGAAGAAATGCGGCAGTGGAACGTGGGCAATTTCCGAATCAGCGCAGTGACAATGAACGCGTAATCTGCTGTCAAGGAATCGGGAGGGCTGACTCCGCTCATCGTGAGAGTTGACTAAGAACGAACCACGCACGTGTACGCCATTCCATATCGACGCAATGTTGTCGGGCTGCGGGCGTCAGAGTTCCAGCCGTTTCGATGCGATTAGTTGTCTGCATAGACTGCTGAAATGACGGATCCTGCTGAGAACGCGATTGCCGCGTTGCGTGCCGCTAGGTGGATGCGGGAGGCAGCGGACGATAGCGGGGTGGCTATGCCACTTTCTCGTTATGAGGCGATTACACCGGATTTCTTGACCTGGTGGACATCATTTGCACGCCTGTCGAGCGCAGACGAAACCGTGTGGTTCCTTTCTGCGAGTGACTATGTGGGGGCAGATGGCGACGTGTTTGCGTGGAATGAGTTCGAGCTGATCAGCTTGGACGCCGCGGAGACAGCTGAGGAAGCATCGGCCGTAGTTCGGTTCTGGGATCGTCATCTTCCGATCCTCTTATCGGTGAGGAACGGGTATTCCTTCCTCGCGCTCGTGACAGCCGGCGCCGGCGCCGGCAGTGTGGTGCACGGGGAGGAACCGGAGTTCGAGGAATCAGTTCCATTCACGGCAAGCTTCGGTCATCTTCTCGAAACGCTTGCCGGCCACCGTGCGCCCCTCAATCCGCGGCTGTGGAAATCGCTCTTCACTGAGTGAGCCAGTGTGCACACGACTGTGCGCACCCAAGTCGGTCGTTCCCGCACCTAGCAGTCATGCCCGCGGTGGCAGACTGTGACCCTCACCGATATGCGGTTGGGTGCCGTGCGTGGCGCTCTCGTGTTCGCATTCTGGGCCATGACCGGTTTGGGGTAGAAGGAGATGGAAGCGATGAGTGGACGTCGGCACCCATGCCCGACCTGTGCACAGCTGACGTTTGGTAATGGCGAGTGTTGGAAGTGTCAGAATCTGCGCACGTATGACGCCATCATGGCGTTGACCGCGGACCAGGCGGATCAGCGTTTCGATGAACTCTTCGACGGCGACCGCCGTCCGGACGCGGCGACAGATTCTGAGCTTGCGAACCTCGTCGCGTTGCGTGATCTGAACACGGCCGCAGTGGTTGCCTCAGCGGCGGCAGAGTATTGGCCTCCGTTCTTCAACAAGGATGCCTCTGCGGCGAACCGCGACATCCTCCTCTCGCGTCTCGAGCAAAGCACAGATGCCGGCGACGCGAACCAGTTGCTTCTTGCGCTGGCATTCGTCGGCGACGCGACTGTCGTCGAACGATTCCACGCGTGGGAGGACACTCCGCATCCCTGGCAGGCGTTGCTGCATGTTGGCCCGAGAACATACGCACACCAAGCGGGTTGGACCCTCGGCGGCCCGGGCGTGCGCCGGGAGTTGACCTTCCCCGGCACAGTCGCCACCCGCCAGGCTTCCGACCCCGAAACTGGCGCCACCATCGGCGGCCTGCTTCTGGAGCTCTGCCCCTCGTGCGGTGCGAGCCTTGTCAACGCCCTCACGCTGGACGGCACAAACGCACAATTCGACTTTCTAGGCCTGCCAGGAATGTTGCGGATTCCCGCCTGCGCGTGGTGCAGCATGTTCAATGATGCGGCCGGCAGCCTCGGCACCGGAGTCACCATCTGGGTCCGCTACCCGCTGGATGGCACAAACACGCTGGACGTGACCGGTACGCCCGATCACGACCGGGGCGACTATCAGGAAACGATGAACCAAACCTGGTCTCCCGATCCCGTGGCGTTCGGCCCCTGGCGCGCCCAGGCCGACGTCGCCGAGGTGCCGATCATCGGCGGTCAACCGATGTGGCTCCAAGACGCGGAATACGCGGCCTGCCCAGACTGCGCGAACATCATGCGTCATCTGGCGTGGATACCGCTGAACTGTCTGGTCGTCGATGGCGCCGAGGGGATCTGGTACGTGCAAGCCTGCCCAGGCTGCCAGGTAGCAACAGTGATCTACCAACAGACCTAAACCCCACGGTGATGGCGGAGCCGGCGAACATCCCTGCTTCTTGTGCGGGGGCTCCGCTGTGCCTGGAGAACACAGCGGCCGAGACCGCAGCGGTACCACTGATCAGCCCTGCTGTCGCGGGTGTTGTGGGCGTAGTACTGGCGCTCGGTGCGGGCGGGTTCGTCGTGGTCCGCCGTCGCAAAGCTGCAGTGGGCTGATCGAGTAGAACGAATGAACTCGGTCTGCATCTGGCGGCGAAGACTCTGCGGCTGCGTACGGTTCGATCGTTTGTGACGTGACCGAAGCTCCTAAGTGAAGCCGGTAGTGGTGTCGGTGAGCAGGTCGATCCGGTTGATCGTGATGTTGGCCGCGGTGATCGCGTTCGGACGCGTGAGTAGGCAGAGCGATTGGGTGAAGACCAAGCGCAATGCCGAGCGCAGCATCGTCGCGGGTGCTCCTCCCGCGGCGGAGGGCGTGCCGGCGGCGGACCGGGCCCCGATGTAGCTGGGCGGGGGACCGTGACTGGACTGCGGCGTCGCGCACCAATGCCCGCCCGCCGGCCCCGCACCAACCCCGCTGGCCGGCCCCGCACCGCGTCGAGTCGGCGTCTTCGCGGCGCCAATGGACACCAAGCACGAACCGTGGTGGGAACAGAGGATGTCGGATGTACACAGGGCTCGGTGTCGGCGGGGGACCCGCCGCAGGTGGCGGAGTGGCCTTGATGGGCGGTGCCGGTAGTTTGGCCTTCACCGGATTTCCCGTTACCGGTGCGGCGGTTTTGATGCTGATCGTCGTTGCCGCTGGTCTTCTGCTTCTACGGGCATCGCGAGTGCGGGCCGACGAACTGCCCGACATGGCGTAACCGATCACGACAATTCACGGGCGATCGCGGCGTTGGCCACACACATGTTCTTCCTGCGAGAGCCGAATCCGAGCATGACGAGATAGTCGTCGGTGAAGTTTCTCTGGCCGCTTTGGTGGCTCACCCGCATCAGCGTCGAGTATTCGTCGATCTTCTCGTCGAGGATCGATTGTGCGTGGGTGCTCGCCACCATGCTCGAACCCCATCAGCTGCAGCTCACTGGGCTGGTTGGTGGCGCGGTGGTGTGTTGGAACCGATGCGGAAAGCAGCGCCAGGCCTACTTCTCCGACGTAGTGTGGCGGCGTCCGACTGCTCCTTCGAATAGTCAGTCGTAAGACGGTGAATCTGCTGGGACCGCGCGGCGGTGATCGGAGATGCGGAATTTGGTGGCCATATTGTTGAGCAGCTCCAGCGATACTGCGGAGAGTCCGTTCGCAGTCCGTAGGAGCTCTTTGAGTGCCAGGTCATCGAGATATTCGACGATGTCGGTGTCCGAGGCCTGTGCGCGGGTTCGATCACCGGACCAGGGGATGGTGAAGAAGTAGTCGGGGGAGACGGCGAAGTAGTCGGCCAACGCGGTCACGACTTCGTCGGACGGGCTATCGCGTACTCCGTTACGCAACTGCGAGAGATATGGCGTCGAGACCCGGCATCCTTGTGCCAGAAGTCCTTTCGCCACTGCCCTGTTGGTCGGCCGCCGATTCGCGGCGGCGAACAACTCGTTCAATCGAATCTGAAAGACGTTTTCGCTGGCTACTCGCCCGACCATTATCGACTCATTTCCTTCGTCGTCTCCTTCTGTGTTCGAGTGAGGATACCGACGAGGTGGGCGTGCAGTGCGGGCTGGTTCGCCGGTGACGCTGGCGGCGGGCTGCACGTCGACGGAATCGATCGATACTCCGGTGAGCAGAGGTCCGCCGTATCCTCGCGCGGTGCCCGAGAGAGCTCGCGCGGTTCCCGAGAGAGTCAGCGTGCCGAGTCGAGCAACAGAGTGTGTCTGTCGAGTTCTCCTCGGGGCGCCCACATAGACTCGACCGGCAATCGACGCGAGCGGTAAGGGAGGGCGTATGGGCGTCTGGGGTTCAGGAAACTTCGACAGTGACACCGTCGCGGATGGGTTGGGAATGTTGACCGGCCGGATCGTCGACGACATCACCGCGGAGTTCGAGGACGACTCGAGTTTGGAGCCGGACGAGTGGGGCGGGGAGATGGTGCCGGCGTGGCTCGAGATCCTCACCGAGATTGCCGAGACCCGACGGGTCGGTGTGACCTTTCCGTCGACGACTGTGCTGATCGACTGGCGCGACCGATATCTGTGTGTGTGGGACGGGTACATCGACGAACTCGAGCCGAACGACGATTACAAGGTTGAGCGTCGGGCGGTGCTTGTCCGTACCTTCGAGCGGGCGGTTGCTGTCGCCGCCGAGCGGGAGCGGGTCTGAGCGGTGCGGAGGCGGACCGTCTGCTGGCCGTAGTTGCTTCGGCCTCAATCCGTTTGTGGGTGTGGTCGTGATGATGCAGAGCGCGAAATTTCCGGCAGATTTGTCTACTTCGATCGGGCACTGTCACATCGGTCTCCAACGAGATTGAGGATCGAGCCGACCGGCTCCTCACCCAGCTGCTCGAACTCATCGAAGGCCCCTTGTGAAGAGACAACCGAGTTTGATCGGTCTGCCGAAAGGGGAAAGTATCCTGCGAATAAGTCGATCGCGACGGCCAGCGTCAGGTTGTGAAGGATGTGCAGTGGGTAGGTCGGTGATGGTCAGACTCCGGGTACTGGCGTTGGTGGGTCCGCTGGTCTTCTACGTACTCATGTGGTGCGTCACGCTTTCGTGGGTGGAAATCCTTCCGAATCCGGTTGCTGTTCAATGGGGTTCGACAGGTGTGACAAATACGAATTCATTGGTGTCGTTCTACGGTCTCTTCGCAGCAGGAGTGGTGGTACCCGGCGCGGTGGGATTTCTCGCCACCATCACCAGTGATCGTGGGGCACGCCGTGTGTGTACGGGCTTGGCAGTGATGTTAAGTGTCGTCTTGAGTGGGATGCCAATGGTGATCGTGTCTGGTCAGCGACATCTTCCGGATGCATCCGCGTCGTCGGTGCATCTGGCTGCCATGGGAATCGTCGCTGCCATTGGCGTTGGGTTGGGTATCGCGGCCGGATATCTTGTCGACCCCGCTGTGGCTGGCGACGAGAAGTCAGAAGAGACACTGAAGTCCCGCTATCGACTGCAGTGGCGATCCGGACAGTGATCGCCGCTCCCGCCCCAACCCGCTACGACAAACTCGCCCTCACGTACCGCGCGGAGCCGTTCTCCGAGCCATCATGGCCTGGCTCAACGCAGCAGGAGACACGCCCTAGAGTCCCCTGAGTCCGAGCAGTCGACTCGCGAGGCGAGGCGGTCGATCCCCGCGCCCCCTCAGTCGATCTACGAGCTCAGGCGTGTGGGGTGGGAACGAGTCGAGGATCTCAGCGGGCCCGAACACAATGGATTCGCCACGTTTCGCACGGTCTTGAGCATCCGTCCAACCCGCGATGAGGAGATACCATCCCGCTTCCGCGACTACCGGCGAGTCTGAGGTCAAGACCACTTCGATCTCCACGACGCCGTCGCTGAGCGAGGCGACATCCGTCCGAGATATCACCACGATCCTCGCCGATGGATCGCTGTTCCAGACCGTCGCGTTGGCCCACCGCTTGAAGAGCTCGGCCTCCCTGCGTTCTCGGGCGTCTTGACGCCACCAGAATGCGAGGAGCCCCGCGACGAGGAGCCCAGTGGAGCCCCAGAGTACGAACTCGAACATGCCCAACATCATAGGGATCGATACGCCAGCGTCTCCGAGACGAGCATGCAGGGGGGCGACAAGCGGGTCAATGAGCACGATCAGAAGGCGATGAGTGTGAACAGTCCGAGGCACCCTGGCCCCGCCGTGGGTCGCTGCCGACGACGGTGCCCGCGAGCAGATGCTCGGACCTCCGCGCTCCGGGACCCTCCGCAAGTACATGCCGGCGGGCTTGTTGCGTCCGAACGCGGTGGAGATGAGGTACACGTAGCCGCAGTGACGTTTCAACGTCCAGCACTGATCGAGTGCTATCCCATCGGTCCACTCCCGGCGACACCAACGGCGACGGTTCCAGACGATTTCGTACCGGTCGCCGGCGGATGACAATAGAAATCTGAGGTGATATGGGTAGTTGATGTCGGGCACCGGTAGGGGCAGTCTCTTCCTTCGAGTTCATGCGCTGGGTTAGCGTGGCAGCCCTATTGGCTGAGCGATCTGCAAGCAGGCTGCCCTGACGCAGATTCTTCAATCCAGTCATTGGAGAGTCGTTTTGTCGCCCGAGGTGAGGCCGCGCCGGGTCCGCAGTGGGGACGGACATAAGGTATTGACGGGTCGGTGCTGGATCGGTCCGGAGGCGGGTGGACAAGATTCCGAACGGTTTCCTAGTATCACCTGCGTGCCTGAGCAGGATTCCTCCAGAACTCGCGCGCGCGACATCGATCGCGCCCAGACATGCGGGTTGCTCGACGCCGGATACGGTGAGGGACAGCTCGATCCCACCGAGTACGAGGTACGCACCGCCGCGGCGATGAAGGCCAAGACGCTCGGTGAACTCGACACGCTGGTCTCGGAACTGCAGATCCCCGAGCATCTCGTCGAGGCCACCCGGGCGCCGGCGCCGCGGCGCCGGGTTCCCGGACGCGTCGTGGCCGCCGCCGTCGCCGCGGTCCTGGCGGTCGGCGGAACACTGGCCTTCGCCACCCGCGGGGACTACGCGGCGCCCACCACCGGTGTCGCCCGGCAAGCTCCCGCCTCTGCGCCGATCCCGGCGGGCGAGCCACAGCCAATCGTGATCGAGCCGATCGATCCCCTCACCGCCGACGGAGTCCGCGAATTCGTGCGTCAGCTCGGAGCGAAGTTCGGCGGGGATCTGCGGGTGGACCAGGTGACCTTCTACTCCAGCTACGTGTTCGTGACCCGGATGCTGGAGGACCAGCCGCACCGCGAACAGGATTGGAGCTTCCGCGCCGGCTTCTCCACATCGAGAGATCCGGAGTCACGGCCCCTTGACACCGCCACCGTCGACCTCGCGGCCCTCGACGTGGACCGGCTCGGCGACGTGATCGCGACGGGGGCGAACCGTGTCGGGATGCCGTTGGGAAGGGTGGAGTACATCTTCGTACGCCCGGACTCGCCAACCGAAGGCTTGGTCACCGTCCTGTTCAAGGACGACGCGGACCGATCGGGATCCGTCGACACGCGTCTGGACGGCTCGGTCGTCAACGTCTCCCCGGCCGAGGGATGATGATGATCGTGCGGAATCGTCGCCGCCCCATGACTGCGACAACGCGGCTGCGCGCCCGCGACGTCGACCGCGACGCCGTGCGCGACGCCCTCGACTCGGCCTTCGTCGATGGCCAGCTGACCGATGTCGAGCACCGAAATCGGACCGAGGCGACCCGGTCGGCGCGCACGCTGGCCGACCTCGACCGACTCGTGCGGGACCTGCAGCTGCCTGCGGATCTGCGGGAGAGCGTGACCACGCCGTCACCGCCGCGGAGCACCCGCTGGGCCGTCGCGCTCGCGACTGTTGTCGTCCTGGTGTGCGGAATCGTGGTGATCACGTCGGGTCGGAACAACGACGATCCGGCCGCCACCACGGCTGGAGCGCCAGCGGAACTGACCACTGCGGCGGGTTTCGGGCGGATGCTCGACGAGATCGCCCACCACCTGGACGACTCGCAGGTCGACCGGCTAACCGTCTACCCCGCGTACGCGACGTTCTCGCGCCCGGTTCCCGGCCAACCCGGCCGCGAGCAGTCGTACCGGTACGAGGTGGAGGGTGGGCAGGTCCGGATCACGAACGACGGAACGTCGCCCAACCGCACCGAGGGCGTGCCCGTCGACCTCGCGGAGCTGCTCCTGAACGTTCCCCGGCTGATCGGGCTGCTCTACGGCGCCGATCGCACGCTCGGCGTGGGCGACCCGACCGACGTCTACCTGATCGCAGACCGCGGGGACGACGGACCGGCCGTGGGCATCTACCTGCGGAACGAGGACACGGGTGCGCACGGCTTCCTGACGGTCGGCTTCGACGGCACCATCCGCAGCGTCTACCGAAGCGACCAGTAGTTTCTTGCCCCTCATGTCCTCTCGCAGCACTGGGCACGCACCATTCACCGCGCCCACGACACCGTCGACGGGATCGTCCACCGTGGGCGGTTCGCGGGCGGCACGGCAGTCGCCGTCTTCGAACGTGCGTCCGACGCTTTTCCTGCCCGACCCGAGTTGTCGCTCCCCGTGCACATCCCGCACTCCCCGACGATCGACGCCGCCGCCCGTCAACTCGGCTACACGATCACCCGAGGCGGCGGTTACGCCGACTCGGCCCAGCTCATCGCGGACACGGCGAAGCTGTGCAACGGCACTGCCCGATATCGGGCTGATCCATCGACGAATGGAATGCGAGCCGGCCCGGCCGAGGGGCGAGAACGGATCTGAAATGAAGGATCGAATCATCGGACTGTTCCGCTCTACGACCAGGACGGGCTCACTGTCACAGGAGACTCGCCATCTCCTGACGCACAAGGTCGGCGGGGTCCGAGTTTTGTCCTCACCCGCTGGTCTTCATGCCGAGGGAGCCGTCCTGACTAGCTCGTAGGCAGCCAGCGGTGCGAGAGTGTCCGGGATCCAACACGATGTTCCGGAACGTGACGAGAATCCTTACTGGTCAATGTGCAGTAGTACACAAGTTCGGCTGTATTCGGGTTCGCGCCGAAAAGGTGACGGCAGAACAGGTCTCGACCTCTGGCTCTGGGTGACCGCCGATGTAATCTTCGTTGACACTGCCTGATGGGGTCAGTCTGTTGGGGTCCACGCTGTGAGCGCGGCCCGCTCGTCGGCGGACAGACGACGCAGCGTTCCGGCTTCGGGGTCGGCGAACGCGAGCTGGGTGGTCGCGGTGACCGCAGGTTTCGAGTCCAGTGCGGTGTGTGCGGAGCGCACCTCGTAGCGGAGGGTGACGTCTACGGTGCGGAGCTTCTCGATCCACATCGTGACGGGGAGTGGGCTGTCGGAGTGTGTGAGCGGGGTGCGGTACCGGACTTCGATCCCGGCGACGACGGAGGTGCCGAAGAGGTTCGCGCTTTCGGGGCCGGCGGAGAGCAGTGAGTCGGTGCGAGCTTCTTCGAGGAGGGTGACCATGCGGGCATGGTTGACGTGCTTGAAAGCGTCCATATCGGACCACCGGACGACGACATTCGAGGTGTAGGCGCGGGCGGTGGTGGCGGTCATCGGTGGAAATCTCCTCGGCTGGCCCCATCAACCCACCAGACAGTGAGAGCGGGCGATGAAACGGTTCACCTCGGTCGGGCACGCGCAACGGTTCCTGTCCGCGTTCTGTTCGATCTCGCCGCACTTCCGGCCGGGCCGGCATCGACTCACAGCAGTCGAATGGCGTACCGAGATGGCAGACCGCTTCGCGGTTTGGCGGGAAGTCACCGCGAACGTCGTTGCCGCCTGAAAGGTGAACAACCCGAAGGTGTTCCATAGCAGCATCTCAACAATCAACTGTGCCGCTACACTTTTCAATCAACGTGATGGTGCCCCTCGAGGGTTTTAGTAAGGACTGCGTGAGGTCAGTCATCACCAGCGCTATGTGGGTCGGCACCGCGTAGATCCCTCACGGTCCGCGTCGGTTGCCGAGGCGGGTGGAACCTTCGCAATTGCAATGCTGCGCTGCAAGTTCGACAGGCGCGACTCTCGGCCTTTTCTGCTGGTGAGCACTCCCATATTTGTACAGAATGTAACTCTGCGTAACAGAATTTGTTCGAACGCATACCCGCTGGTCAGCAACGATGGAAACTTAGCGATCGATAGCTCGGGCTTGACATCCATCATTCGATGACTGTTCAATGAGGCCCAGCTCACGGCCAGTGAGCCAGTCGACGTGGATGGAGGGGGTGTTTAGTTTGATGCTGGTTCTGGTGAGTGTTGCCGCCGAAACTTCGGAGGTGCCGGTCGACATGCCGGCCTTGTGGAGCTTGGCGCCTGGAATCTTCCGTGAACCTGTCGATGTGTGCCATCCGGCGCCGACGTTGAAGGCTGGTTGAAGCCTTGACTTTTGCTGGGCTGAGGCATCGACATGATTGGATAGGTCCTCGCTAAATCTGCATCTGACTTCTCTTATTTCATTACGGGGCACCATATTTGAGCTTTCCAATGCGCAGCTAGCGGGTATACGACGATCTCGCTGCGTGGAATGGCATCTATTCGAAACTGGAGTATGTTCCTGGTCCGGAAAGGCTTGAAGTTTCGGAATGGGTTATTGCCCAAGTGCTTTCGTCTCATCCTCGCGGTAGATTGCAGACGTCATGGAGATAGTGGGGAGCGGAAGCTTGGTTACCCAAGTTTTTCGACGTTGTCGAGGTATCGACTCGACTTGCGGTCTCGAGTAAATCGAAGGTTTGTTTGGATCGCGCCTTGTCGCTCGCGCTTATGAAGCGGCGCACGCCCGTGTCGTTCTTCCGCGCTTGTGGGTGCCAATCATGAGACCTCTTTGCGGCCAACCGAAATCATGTCGCCGAGTGGAGATTGCCTCACGTACTGCAAAGGCCGATCGGCCATGCCTAAAGCTGCAACCCGAGAGGTTTCAGAACACCAACCCGAAGGAACGACTAAATGACCACTGAGCAAGTTGCGGATCCGATAGCCGACCAAACTCGAAGTGTTGACCGGCGACGTGCCTGGAGCATGACCGGGCTCGTCGTTTTTCTCTACGTCGTCAACTTCGCCGACAAAGCCATTCTGGGTATCATCGCCCAGCCACTGGCACGGGAACTGGGACTGAGTTCCACGCAGATTGGAATGGTCGGCTCACTGTTCTTCTTGACGTTCACCATCGGAGGCTTCCTTGCGGGCCCACTGAACAAGTATCTGTCATTGCGTTGGGCACTGTTAATCCTGACTGCGATTTGGTCAGTGGTGTTGCTGCCCCTGGTGGTAGCAGCCAGCCTGGTCACTCTCATCGTCGGTCGTATGCTCTTGGGTCTTGCCGAAGGCCCGAGTTCCGCGCTCATGCATACTGCGGCCTATTCGTGGCATCCACCTGCAAAACGTGGCCTCCCAGGGGCGTTTCTGATGGGTTCGGGTACTGTCGGGAAGCTCCTCCTCGCGCCAGTCCTCACCTATCTCACTGTCTCTTACGGCTGGCGAACGGCTGTCATCACGTTGACCTTCCTCGGTATTGCATGGTCGGTATGTTGGCTGATCGGCTGGAAGGAAGGCCCCTACGTCGGAAAGTCATCGAAGTCGCAGGCTGGCGACAGTGCGAACGATGACGGTGGGAACGCTGAGCCCAGCGTTCCATGGCGAAAGATCTTCCTCAACCGCACATTCCTGAGCTGCAGCGCTCTGACTATTGTTGTCTACGCTTTGACCACGGTTGTATTGACGTGGCTCCCTTCGTATTTCGAAAAGGGGCTCGGGTACAGTGCGTTGCAGGCAGGGTCGATGTTCGCTCTCCCATCCTTGATCGCCCTGGTCTTGATGATCATTTCGACCGTGGTGACTGACCGATGGCTGGCGGCCGGGGGACGCTCCCGAACCGCTCGGATTCTGGTTCCGTGTATCAGTGTGCTCATCGGAGGTTCCATCCTGGCGGCTCTGCCACTCTTCGACGTACCCATCGTGGCGGTCATAGTCCTGTCGCTCGGTTATGGGGCCGTGAGCATGGTATTTCCCCTTCTCAACGCAGCCATTTCCGACCTGTGCCCACCTCAGCAGACGGCTGGCACTATGGGTGTGTTCCTCGCAACGATGGCTATTGGTGGTCTCATTGCGCCATATGCCACGGGCGTCATCGTTGACCATGCAGCGACCCCGGTTGCCGGTTACGGCCTGGCGTTCCAGGGAATCGGCGTCCTCGCCGTCATCGCCGCCGTCGGAGTACTGATCTTCGCGGATCCCGACCGCGATCGGAAAGCCATCCGAGGCTGATCTTTACACCGTTCCAGTTCATCTGGATCCGCCCTCGGCAGCGTTCGCGCTCGATAGCGAGACTCTCTCGCTGTGAATGAACCAGCAATGTGTCGGGCTGGCAGTCGAATGACTGTCGGCCTGACAACACGGCCGGGGACAATGCCCGCCGACATCCGCACCGAATATCTCCGTGCCAGCGCCGCCGCCGTCGATTCGGTCGTCGCTGACTACCGCGCGTCCGCTGGTATCGATCTCGACCACGAACTGGGTTCAGGCGCGTGCTCGTCGAAAGGTCGGTTAGGCTGAATTGGAGTTGGTGGCCGAGTGCTGCCGGCGTTGGGCTGTCGACTCGGCCACCTGCATGTTCCCACCAATGTGGCACGCGATTTGCCCTTGAAGATGCCAGCCCCGTTGTCATGCGGCAAAGCCGAGTCAGTCGTTGGGCAGGCGCAGCGTGAAGACTGTTGCTCCGTCGACCGGATCGACGTCGATGCTGCCGCCGTGCAGATGCACGTTCTCGACTGTCAGGGACAGGCCGAGTCCGCTGCCCTCGCTACGCCCGCGGGCAGTGTCGGCTTTGAAAAATCGACGGAAGATCGCTTGTCGGTGTTCGGGCGAGATTCCGGGTCCGTGATCGATGACCTGGATGACGATATGGCCGGGTTCGGTGTGCAGTTCGACGCGCACCGGAGGCGATCCGTGACGCAGTGCATTGCCCACGAGGTTGGCGACAACGATATCGATTCTCCGTGAATCAACTCGGGCACTGATGCTTTCGGGGGAGGAGAGTTCCACGATATCGGACCATCCGCGGCTCTCGAGCGTGCGCGCGGTCAGGAGGACGAGGTCGATATCGTCCAGCACCAGTAGTGCCTGTTGAGAGTCGTGTCGCGACATTTCGATGAGGTCTTCGACAAGTCTGGTGAGTTTTGCGATTTCGCTGCTCACGATCCGGGCAGCGGCGGCGGCGTCGGGTGGCAGGTTCGGTATCTCTTCGGAGAGGATCTCGCCGACGGGTACGAGCGCTGACAACGGAGTACGAAGCTCATGCGAGACGTCGGCGACAAATCTCCGGGATTGCTCTTCCGACTCTTCGAGTTCGTTGATGACAGCTTTGTTACGTGCCACCATGTTGTTGAATGTGGTTGTCAATTGCGCCAATTCGGCAACGCCGTCTTCGGGCAGCCGGACACTCAAGTCGCCCTCGGCGGCGCGTGAGGCTGCCTCGTCGAGCCGTTTGAGCGGACGGACCAGGGTCGATGCGATCCAGAATCCCAGGAGTCCGCTGGCCAGAACTCCGAGTGTGAGGGTCAGTCCTACGACGCGCAGAAGATCGTTGAATTTGTCTTGCACTCCGATCAAGGGGCGAACGGCAACGGCCGTGACGACGGTCGGATTCTCGCTGCCGTCGATCGTTGAGGTATCGGTGCCATCGACCGACATGTTGAACTTGTCTTGTACCCCGATCAATGGGCGGACCGAGGGGTCTGTGACGGCGGTCGGATTTTCGCTGCCGTCGGTCGTTGAGGTATCCGTGACTTCGACCGAAATGCCGAGCAGGATTCGTTCGGAGTCGAGTCGCTCGAAACGAATCAGCTCGGTACTGCTGAGGTCGTTCGAGAAACTCGACGGTATCTCGGACGGATCCATGGCGCCTTGCCGGAGTACCTCGCCGTCTGCGATGACGGTCATGTCAGACTGAAAGTACTGTATGAGGTTCGCTGGCGTCAGTCCGTTGATGTACGCACCGTTGATCGGCACCACCTCGTCGCGGAACTGTGCCGTCGCAACGTCTTGGGCGTTGGAGTAGATCCATGACCTTGCCATCAGCGAGACTGCGCCCGCGGTCGCTCCGGCGATGATCACGACGATGGCGATGAAGACGAGAACCAGTCGAGTGCGGAGGCCGTTGACGTGAATTCGGGCCGGGTTCATCGGGGTTGGAGATTGAATCGGTAGCCGAAGCCGCGGACGGTTTCGATGAACGTCGGTTCGGTCGGGTCGTCTTCGATCTTGCCTCGGAGGCGCTGCGCTGCGGCGTCGACGATGCGCGAATCCCCGAGGTATTTCTGATCCCAGGCGGCCGGCAGCAGTTGTTGACGGCTCAGGACCAGTCCGGGGTTCTGGGTCAGGGCCAGAATCAAGCGGATCTCGGTGGGCGTGAGGGTCAATTGTGTTCCGGACTTGCGGATCTGGAGGGAGGATCGATCTACCTCGCGTTCGCCGAAAGTCTCGGTAGCAGAGACTATTTCAGTAGTCTGGGTTGTGGGCGCTGATCGTTGTACGACGGCTTTGATCCGGGCGTCGAGTACCCGCGGACTGGCGGGCTTGACGACGTAGTCGTCGGCACCGGCCTCCAGTCCGGCGACGGTATCGATGTCGTCGGATCGTGCGGTCAGAATAATGATGGGGATGGCGCTACGGGTGCGGATGCGTCGGCAGATTTCGTAGCCGTCGGCACCCGGAAGTCCGAGATCGAGAAGTACCAGGTCTGCGGCGAGCAGAGCGTCGTCGAAATCGGTGTTGCCGTCGGGCCGCTGGCTGACGGTGTGCCCGAGTCGGTTCAGCCCCAACATGATTGCCTCAGCGACTGCCGGATCGTCTTCTATGAAAAGGATGTTCACCATGATCCGGTACCTTCTGCAGTCGGAGGAATCTCGGTCAGTCCAGGGTACAGGCGTCTCATACTCGGGAAAGTCCTTCGTTGCCGGGGTTGCCGGGGTTGCCGGGGGTGGCGGTGTCGGCGGGTGCCGAGCGCTGTGGAACCGTGCTGTTCAACGGAAAAGCTGACACGGCGAGGGTGTAGCAGCCGACCAGAAGCAACGCACCGATCACGTCGCTGGGCCGGTGCCATTGCAACACGACTACCGAGACAGCCGTGCCGATGGTGATCAAGCCGCCGTTTACCGCAACGACTACTCGCCATCGCCGGGGAGTTGCGAGCATGATCGCGCAGACCAGGGCGGCAACAGCAGTCAGGGTGCCACTGGGGAAGGAATTGTGCATGACAAGGCCGTTCAAATCGGGTCGCTGAAGCGACTGTTTGAGTACCCAGGCCGTGGTGATCGGTCCCAGTGTCACGGCGGCAACGCGGAGTGCCAGTGCAATCGGGTCGTTGCGCAACGTGATCATGAGTACCACGAGTACTCCTCCCACTATGAGATTCGGAGTGACCAGTCCGACGAATGCCGCGGACGTCGCCCCGAGATCGTCGGAGTCAGCCGCGCCCACCATGATCTGCTGATCGAGTATCTGGCCGCCGGTGGTGTTGACTGCGAACTCGAAATCGAAGATTCCCAGTATCAGGAGTGCCAGTGCGGCAAGCAGTCTCGGTAGTTTGACACGCCGCATGGTCAGGCGCCTTCTCCCTCTTCAGAGGGGTTGCTCAATTGGGGCGGGCAATCGCCGCCGGGGTGGGTCGCCAATTCGAAATGCCACATTTCATTGGCGTAGGTCTGACACAGTCCGTAGTCGCTGCCGTGCTGGATGAGCCAGTCGTCGGCATTTGTCGGGCCGATGTCGACGGCTCGTCCGCTGACGTGCTTCGAGAGGTTCGGCGGGTGCACCCACCGTGCGGCTTCGACTACGCTGCGGTACTTTACGACTGCTTCGTCCCAGAGGCGCTGTTGAAATGCCGCCGATCGCCAACCGGAGGTGACGTGCATGGCAACGCCGGACTTCTGGGCATCGGCGGCTGCCGAGTGAAGTGCGGCGAGCAGCGCGGGGTCCAAGCGTGCCAATGCGGGCAACTGTGTGTTGTACGGGCTGATGCTGTCCTCGATCTCGCCGCCGGCCGGTCCCGAGTCGACAGAAGTATCGCCGAGACTGACGTTGTCCTCGATCTCGCCGCCGCCAAGTCTTGAGTCGGTAGAAGTGTCCGAGTCCGGCAGATAGCGGAGGAGGCTACCGTGCCCTGGCTGATCGGGGGACTCAGCTGAACAGGAACCGAGTGTGAGTGCTCCGAGCGCGAGGAGGCAGATGATTCGGCGGTCGATGGGCATGGAACCGAGACTGCTCGGTTACTGTCACAGTGAGGTGGTGACTACTCGTCGACTGCGCTACAACCTGCTACAGCTTTGTAACAAGTCAGAACGGTGAAGGTAGCAGCAATTGGGGCAGGCGGTGTGACACCAATTGCTACTACCGCCTTCGACGAGCTTTCAGCACACGGGGGACGGTAACCATTATTGGTGTCGATTCTTGGACCTGCCCCGGTGTTTCTTACTCATGCCGGTGTGAGGCACCGTCACGTTAATCTAAAAGTGTAGCGGCACATCTAGTTTGGGGCAGTCTGTTACGGGACACCGCCGGGCAGTTCAGTTCCAGGCGGCGTTGGTCGCGGTGATCTCCCGCCAAACCACGAATCGGTCGGCCATCTCGGTACGCCACTCGACCGTGGTCAGCAGGTGTCGGCGTGGCCGGAAATGCGGCGAAATACCCGAGAAAGCGGAGAGAAGCGTTGCGCGTGCCCGGCTGAGGTGAAGCGTTTCATCGCCCGCTCCCGCTGTCGGGCGGGTTGATGGGAATTCTCGGCCCGGTTGCTGAAAATACTTCGACTGCCGATGCTCGACCGAGGCCAGCATCTCGCGGTGGGCGACCTGGTAGCTGCCGAGCTTGAGTTCCTAACAACAGTCAAGCGACATCGAGCCTCGTAGACTCGGAATCGGTGGGCCGGGATGTTGGAGCGCTCGGCGACTCCTGTTGCTCCCGACCCGCCCTCACCTTCAGCCGCTTCGACTGACGTTGGTGAGCGGCCTTCTCGCGAATCTTCGGGTCAACCTGGTGGTGTTCACGGACGATGCTGAGGCCCTCCGCGGGCGTGATGACGTGGCCGTCGGTATCGCGCAACACGTAATGCTCTCCGGCACGCCAGCAGGCGGCAATCCTGGTCAGCAGCATGGTCGCGCTGTGACAGATCGCAGAGTCGTGGTGACGTTCGGAGTTCATCAACCGGACATACTTCGCCGCGAGCTGCGGGTCCGTCTTACGAGCGTGGTCGGCGGCATTGAACAAGGCCTCCCGCAGGAGTGGGTCCCCGGCCTTGGTCAGTCCGTGCTGGTGGTTGCGCAGTCCGGACTGGCTGACCTTGGGGACCAGTCCGGAATAGGCTCGGATCGCGGCGAGGCTGGGAAACCGGTGCGGGTCACCCATCCGGCCGGCGACGACAGCGGAATTGACCGGCCCCATCCCCGGCGCGGAAGCGATAATCCCTGTCGGGTCGGCTTCCTCGTAGAGATCGGCGATCCGCTCGTCGAGATCCTCGACCTGCTCGGTGAGCACTCGGGCCTGCAGTGCCTCGACCGCGATGTCGGCGGCGAGTTCGGCGAAGTCGATGCCGTCAGGACCCCACAGTTCGAGTGATTCGCGCGCCGCTGCCAGCAGCGTTCGGGCGTGTTCGTCGCGCCAGGCTCCGCGGGAATACCGGATCAGGAATCGGGTCAGACGAGCGGGGCCCAGACGCAGGATGCTGGTGGGGTCGGCGTAGCGGATCAGTACGGCGAGTGCGCATTTGCCGTAGTTACTGCCCAAGGCGTCGTACCAGGTGGGGCCGAGCAGTTCGAGTTGCGCGTCCAGTCGTTGGTAGATCGCGGTGCGCCGCTTGACGATCGACGATCGCATCTTGACCGCTCTGCGCAGCGGGTCGGCGGGTCCGTCGCTGGTGTGCTCGCGCAGTCCTTCCGGATGGAGCAGCGGTAGCCGGGCGAGCAGTTTGGAGTCGAGGTGGTCGTTCTTGGTGTGTTTGGAGTAGTAGGCCCGCAGGTCAGCGGACTGTGTGGTGGGCACCATGACGATGGTGGCGCCGCGGCGGCGAAACCACGAGGCGACCGGCGCCCACGCGTTGCGGGTCGGCTCCAACACGACGGTCACGGCGTCTTCTTGGTTGAGTCCGATTGCAGTCCAAAGCTTTTCGAGGTCTGTTGGTCGGGTGAAGAACTTTTTGCCGGTCCACATGTAGGTGCCATCTGGGCGTGCGAGCGAGGCTTGATGCGCTGCCCGGCATGCGAGGTCGATTCCGAGGGTGAGGTTCATGTGCTGTGCCTTTCTGTTCGGGAGAACGTCGACGACAAGCCCGGAACGGGGGGACGGCATTGCCCAGACATTCTGTAAGCAGGAGTCCGTCTGCACGAGGCAGCTCCAAGTTCCTGAACAGGGACACCGATCTGACCCGGGCGGGTCCGCGGGCGGACACTCAAGCTTCAGGAATCGCCAGGCGTTCCAGTCGGTGTTTCGTTCGTCTCGTGGGCCCTCACCCAATCTAAATGTCGGTGACGATCACCCGCGGCACATAGTGCAAGCCTTTGAGCAGCTTACGGAAGAATCGCTTGGCGGCGTTACCGTTTCGGTGGGACTGGACCAGGACGTCAAGCACAGTGCCGTGCTGGTCGACCGCCCGCCACAGATAGTGTTGCCGACCATTGATACGGATGAACACCTCGTCGAGGTGCCACTTGTCGCCGGGTTGTGCCCGGCGTCGGCGCAGCTGGTTGGCGTAGGCCTGCCCAAACTTGGCGCACCACCGGCGGATCGTTTCGTAGCTCACCACGACACCGCGTTCGAGCATGAGTTCCTCGACTTCACGGAAGCTGAGCGGGAACCGGAAGTACAACCACACACAGTGGTTGATGATCTCGACCGGGTAGCGGTGACTTTTGTACGACGGCATTGCGGTGCTCACCCCACCGATTCTCCCAGTTTGCCGCGTTCAGCAACGTGACAGTGCCGCCGTGACGGTGCCGGTCGGCAAGGTTGGCATCGCCACACGATTGGTGCGAGGCCTGGTCCACAACACACGGCCGGCCAATGCACGCCATCACCATCGTCCGCAGCTCAACGACCCCACAGCCGACGCCCGGTGGTTCCTGCTGTCTCAGGTCGACGGGGTCACCGTCACGACGGCCGATGGGGGCGGGGTGGTCTATCGCAAGCGCGACAACATCCAGGCCCGCGCGTTGCTCAAGGAACCCGTCGCTCTGCGCCGTGAACTCACGGCTCGGTTCTCTGCACTGAAGGACGAGTATCGCGCTGCGGTACCGCATCTCACCAGCAAGGAAACCTGGGAGCAGGTCTTCAGCTACACGAGCTGACGTGCGGTAGCAATTTCGACGGATCTCGGGCGTTGGCGGGTGCCTTGTCACTGTCAGCGAACATCGTCCGGTCCCTGACCGGCGATACACAAGCTCGGGCCCGCGCGGCTCTCACTTCTGCCCGCGATGCCAGCGGCGGCGGTGATTGGAAGTCATTGAAGTGGGGTGTCCTTCAGCGTCGTCTCGAGGTGCTCCCCGGTTTCGCGGCCCGACGTTCGGTGTTCAGATGCTTTCCCTGCTTGGGAACAGGCCGATGTACGGCAAATGGTTGTACAGCTTCGTCGTGTCCTGGATGCTTTGCGTCGGGTCGGCGTAGACGAACATGGCGTTGGCGGTATGGATGCCTCGTTCAGCGCATGCCTTCACGATTGCTGCTGCGGAGGCATCCGATTCGAGCGTGCTCTCGGCGATGAGTTCGGCGACAAGCATCGGAACATCATCGTGAATGCTGAGCAGCAGATCGTCGTCGTAGGCGTACGCCTCGTCGAGGTCAATGTTGAACCCGACACCGGCGTCGATCGCGGAGACGTCCTCGTCTTTCCAGTAGGCGTCGGGCACATCGAAGTAGGCGAAGAACTCCGCTTCAGTTTGTTCGGTCGTGCCGATCCAGAAATGCAAAGCGGAGAAGGGGGCGAGTGGTTTCGGCGGTCCATAGGTATCTACCCAGTCGAAGAGGGTGCCGGGGGTAAGTCCCTCGCGCCGTTCGATTTCGGGGAAGCCACCGGGTGGCGTCCGGTTGAATGCTTCGTCGACAAGATGCCGCTTGTACTCTTCGCTGTGCCGCGGGTTCATGAGAGGACCCTTTCGAACTCGTCGACAGACAGATTGCGCGTACGCGCGGGCGACCCGGGTAGAGGACTTGCCAGAGTGCACATAGCGGCAAGTGAACTCGCGGCTGGTCGAACGCCTAAGGTGCTGAAAGTCATGGTTTCAGGTTAGAGGGTGCCAGTGCGCGGTTGATGGATTCGCATGACGGACCCAGCTGCGGACATGCTTCCCGGTAAACGTGAATTCGGGGGATAGGCGGGCTGTCAGTCAGATCGCAGAGGCCGCTGGTCGCCGGGCAAGAATCCGCCGCTGCCAGGCTGACGTTGTCGGGACATCACGAGGACGTAGAGGTCGTCTCCCATTAGGTGAGCGTTTCGTTGCCAATCTGGTTCGTCCAGTCGGAAGTCGAGCAAGGTGATGACCTTGTCCGAACCGCCAATTGCATCGAAGTCCGGTGCTTCTAGGGGCAACACGTAGGTGGCTTTTTGGCCAGAAGGCTCGAGCCGCCATGAAAATGAAACGACGATGGTCCTGCCAATCGGGCGTACGAGGACATCGCTCATGTTCACCCATGGCGTTCGGCCGTATGAGGGGGAACCTGGCGCCGGCGCGAACCAGCCCTCCGCGCCGTCTTCGATCGGCGCGGAGGGTTCGGTTGGGAGCGAACTCGCAGCCTGAAGATAGTCCTCGAGTTGCGATGCGATTTCCCGCACGAGTTGATGATTCAGCATGCGTCAGTTTCCCAGCGTTTGATGCACCCACGTCAAAACGCACACCGAAACCCGCAGAAAGGCGTTCAGTGGTTTTCGGTCGGGGTGGTTCGATGTGAGGTTCCGCGCGGAAACGGGCGCGCCGGGTCTGCGGACGTAGGCCGGGGTGAGGGACGAGAGGACCTTGGTGTCGTCGTCGACGAGCAGGATGCGGGCGGTGTCGGTCACCTGATTCGTTGCGCCTGAGCGCGGAGGAACGAGGCCCCGGCCGCCCGCAGCACCGACCGGGTCAGCAGGCCGGCGTGGCGGATGGGACGCTCGCGTTCCTGGGTCAGGTCGCGGCCACACTCGCTGTTCGGGGTGTCGGACTGCGTGGCCGGGGCCGGATTCGCAGCGGGGGTGGAGATTACGACCGGTGCGGTCTCGGAGAGGCCACCGCTGGCCCAGGCAACGCCGGGCACGGCGATCGCCGCGACAGCAGCGATTCCGGCTGCGGTGATGGCTACTCGCCGGCGGACAGGGTTGTCGATGATGGACTTACGCATGGGTGATCCCCTCGCTCGGGGTCGTGGCCAGGATGGCCTCGACATCTCCGAATTTGTGGGCGGGAAACTCAGCGTTCGTTAGTGAACTCTTAGGGGTTGGTTAGAGAATCCTGCTCGTCTGCTGTGATGATTGCCGCGCGATCCGCAGCACACCGCGAAACTGGGCTCGGCGCAGCACCGGAACAGCGCTTCGCTCACCGACACGAGTGCATAATAACGCTCCCTGCCCGCCGGCAATCTCACCAAAGGCTCTATGTTCTAAGACTTTCCGTCCAAAGAGGCGATCGCCCAGCATCTCGTTCAGGGCTGGTCTCTCGCTGTTGCGACCACATTCTCCCGCGCCCATGCCACTGGCGAATCCGCTACCGGCCAACTACGAAACGTATTCGTCGATCTCGCGCGGAAAGGCGACAGTGATCTGCTCCTGCGCGACGGAATGAAACTGACCCTCGAACCTGCCGTCGACGGCGCGCATCAGGCCTACCGGCAATGGGTCGACGTCACCTGTGACCTCATGGACCAGGGCATCGGCTCCGGGGCGATCAGCGACACAGCGGCCGGTCACCGCCTTGCATGGAATCTGTGCGCAGGATTCACCGGAGCGGTTCACGGTGTCGAGATCCTGCGTGAGGATCTCGACCTCGCCACTCGCACCTCGGACATGCTCTCCTCGTATTTGACGAATGCAACGCCGACCGCACACGATCGAGGACTCGCATGACCGACACCACCGAGTGCCGCCCCGACTACCGTGCAGATTCTGCGTGCCGCGATCACCGACGTTCGCGGCACGCTTCGGGCGCTGTATGCGGGGCCTACCGCGTCGCCGGAGGTCGAGACTTTCCTCGCCGTCGAAGCCGAAGACCAGGACATAGTCGCTCACCTCGCCGATGCAGCTCGCAGTCTTCGGGCGGCCCATGCGATTGTGTGTGCACATCGTGACAACCTCACCCACCGCATGTGACGTGATGTCCTGGATCAAGCGCAATGCGCTGTCGAGGCGTTACCGCGCACGTCTTCTTTCGTGATCTGGGATGGTAGAGATGAACGACGGTGATCGAAAAGACCTGACCGGCAATGTCTTACAAGTTCACTGAGGACGGAATCGCCGACCTCGATCAAGCTGCATGTGGCCCACCCCCCGGCGAGTACACAGCCGGTTGGCGGGCCATCTGTGCGTTACGGGCGGAGGAACCCCTTCGGCTCGCCGCTCCGCACATCACACAATATTCCTTCCCGAAACGCCGAGGCAAGAACTTCCCCTGTAACAGGTCAGTATCAGTCTTTGTGCAGCTCACCCCGCTCGGTTTCGAAAATATGTTCGATTAGAGTGGTGTCTCGTGCGTCAGGTTGTCGCGAGGGGTGCGACACCGCGGGAGCCGCCACGTTCGCGCGCACGCAAGATTCGGCACCAGCGGTGACCGTCACGCATGCGACTGCACATGCCCAACCCCGAAGCGTCGTGCGGTGTGTCAGCGTGGACTGGCGGTGTGCGAGGAACTTGATCCGCTGCAAGGAGATATCCGATGAGCCGTAGCCGCCTGATTCCATTGTTTGGCGCCGCCATTGTGCTCTGCACTCTCGGCGGTGTCCTGATCGACGTTCCTGGTGCCGCCATCGCCGGATGGTCGGTTGCCGTCCTCCTCGGGATCACATGGCTGGTTGTCGAACTGACTCGGCGGCTCGATCAGCGTCAATAGTCGCCAGCCGATCTCCGTCAACGCGTTGGGTGGGCGCCTGAATCATCAATAGTGCTGGTGCCCAGTACATTTCCGGACATAGGGTGTGTTGCCAAACAGGTATCGGTGCCACGCTGGTTACCATGTATCGCATGAGTATGCCCGGTTTTCCGCGTATCACCTCCGTGGACGAGGACGGGTTCATATGCCTCGTCGCCGCAGGCCATTACGACGGATTCGTCGGTACAGACTGGGAGTTGGACGAGCTCCTGACGCGGTTCGCCGAACAGATGAGCCGCGGTGCACTGTTCGTCGCCTACGCGGGCCCCGATGCCGCGGGCGGAGAGCTGCGAATCGTCGCGGAGGGGTCGTCGCAGCGGGCCGAGCGGGAAGCGGCAGGAGTGATCGACGCGGCCGACGGCGTCTGGTTGACTGACTACACGCAACTCACGATGGGCGCGCAGTTCGACGATGAACGACCGGAGACCGACGATCCCGACTCCCGACTCTCTGTCCCCGCAGGACGGTATCGGATCCTGCTCCGCGAGTTCGCATCCGACGACGGCCCGGTCTTCGAGCTCGTTGTCTCTCCGGCCGGTGTTGACGACACGGTGGCGCACGCCGAGGTCCCGTGGTTTGAGTAGGAACCGCAGTGCCCGCCGAAAAGTGCTGACCTGCGCGCCGCCCCGAGCACTCGACGATCGCTCCCGGAGGGTGTCGCGAAAGGTCGGTGGTGAGCCAGTGCGGGATGGCGGCGAGGCAGTGGTCGGAGTGGTAGTTGCGGGCATTCTTGTCTGAGCGCATTGCGATCCCGCGCCACTACTCGAGCGCCTATGAAGCACCCTTCGAAGACGTTGCGACCAGATCCCCGCAATGGTTGCTGACGCCGAGCGTGTCCGGCAGGTCGGTGCGCTCCGGAACGAGCGTTGAACGAGAAGGAATCTCGGTGACGTTCCTCGACGCGTTTGACGACGCCGCTGAGACCCTCACCCCGGGCTGACGCCGCTGAGACCCTCACCCCGGGCTGACGCCCAGCGCACCCTGTCTCAGTGTCCGACATCGCCGCCACGGACCGAGTAGCGGCCCAGAGTTGCGCCGCTGGAAACCTCACATCAGAGTTTCAGTGCTGCGACCTGGGGTGATGGCACGTCCCGGATGGCGGTTGCATCTGGTTTGTACCGATTGCCGTCGACGAGAAGGCGACGGACCGTAGTCGTCGGGCATGGGGGAATCACCGAAAGTATCCGGCCATGTCCTGACGGCATCGACTCTGCGCGTGGGCGTGGGAATCGCGCTGGTACTCACCGGATGTACGAACGACGACCGAGGAGCCGAGAGCACGGACACCACGACATCAGTAGTTGGACGCAGGCGGAACCGTAGGTGGATTGCTCGTCCGGACTGTCCGGGGAGTTCGGGCCCGCGCGCCCCGGCGCCGCCGAGGTGATGGTTCCGGACACGCCGCTGTTCGCTGAGGTGTGCCGCTACGAGAAGGCCGGTGGAGAAGAGACCCGACGCATCTCGAAATGCTCTCCGACCTGCGTAGATGGCACGTCCCGGGCGGGGCTGCCGGAGCAGTTCCACGGACTGCAACGAACGAGGTCACGAACTCGAAAGAGTCCGTGGCCTCGTTTTCGTTGGCAGGGTCGGCCGGGAAGGACGTCGAGACTTGGCGCGTGAGCGCCGTCGCTTCTGGCTCTGTGGCTCAGGTCTACGTCAACGCGGAGTGAGCGAGCGATCGGCGTGTAGCGCGAGGTGAACGTGTCCGTGGCTTGCAGGCGCTGCTGCTTGACGCCCGAGCGCCTCGGGTCGCGGTGGCGTCCCGGCGGATCTCAGCCTCGAGCGGATCCGGATGAGCTGTGGGTCAGAGACGGGCAGGCCTCAGCGGCTCAATGACCTGGGCCTCGGAGCGCTCGCGCAGCTTGAGAAGCGCCTCGTCAAGGCTCGGGCCGAGCAGGTGGAGGGTGTTCATGCCGCGCGATTCCCACACCGGAAACTCCTCGTCGGCATTGCGGCTTGCGACGTCCCAGAGGAGAAGGTCGCCGTTCTCGCTCCAGCCGAAGACTTCGAGTCGTTCGGCGAGGTCCCAGCTACCGTCGGGCTCGATCATCCAGTCGAATTCCTCCTCTTCGCCGTCGCGGAAGACCGTGTGGAAGTGTTCGGTGAGGTTCGCTGCACGGGCCCGCCCGTCCGCGAAACCGGATTGCACGGGCGGGTAGATGAGCCACAGGCCGAACGTGCGGGCCCAGCCGCAGGAGCGAACAAACTCGCGGTAGCTCTGGGGGTACCCGCCGCCGTCCGGGAAACGGAACGAATCGAGTGCCTCGAAGTCGACATGCTCGAACGAGGGGGATTCAGGCGTGGGGACACTCATGACTCGATTATGGTCGGGTTGCTGGAGCCGCGCCCCTGGAGCCGGATGGAGGGAAGGCGGCGACTGTCAGTCCCACACCAGGAACACGACGCGTTCGTGTCCGGCCACTGCAGGGATCCGGCAGTACTCCTCGCCCGACATCGGACGCCAGTTGACCGTAGACATCGCAGGTAGAGCCCAGGATCGCGTCGAACCGCGCGAGTTAAACTAGTGTCGCGTTTCGCTGATCTTCGCTGATCTTCGCTGCAAGTCGACACATACGGCGGTGTACCGGTTAGTTGGGCGACCCATCGATGGCGGCCGGAGCAACTCGTGGACGGCTCTGGGTATGAGCCGGTAGGGCGTCCGACGCACATTCGAGGAAGAACTGCGATTCGAGTTCTTGGCGGTCAACAACGCGTTCTCTCACTGCCGTTGGCAGGATGCATCGCGCGTCTGTCGAAGAACTCTAGGGCTCGAGCGGTGCGTCGAGCGCGACGTGGGGTTCCCAGCGATAGCACCATGTGGATAGCGGTTGGCCAGATTCGTTGAGCTCGGGGCCCACCCTGGCATAGACCGCGTTCGCGGAGGTGGTGATTGTTGGCGGCAGGGGGATTGAAACGTCCTTGGAGTCGCCATGTCGCGGTCCGCCGTAGAGCCATACCGTGACGACAGTTCGAGCGGAACGTGACTGATCACTCACAGACTTGATTCTATGCGGCGCGCTGTTCCCACTCCAGAATTGCAACGTCAGGCGCAACCACTCAGATGGATGAGCGAGATGCCTTGCGCGAGTTCTCGTATGTCGCCGCCCAAAGATCGTCGTATGCCGTAGACGGGTTGAGCCGGTCAGAATGCTTCTGCCAGTAGCCTTCTCCGAATACTCGCAGCATGGCGTAGTGCCACGCTTGGTCATGAAAGATCGCGCCGCGGTCGGGGTCATCAGCAGACTCGTACAGATACATGGTTTTCGCGAAATGTGCTGCCGCATCAGGATCCAGGTGACCCAGCATCTCCAACGCCCATGCCATACACCGACGTTCCGCCAGCAGATATGCTGTGTACTCTCCTTCGTCACTCCAAGCGATATCCCTCATCGCTCCTCCAAGAGTCCGCGCAGGTACTCGGCGGTGTCCGGGTGCGCGGCGTTGACGGCTGTGACGATGTGTTCGCGGCGATCGTCAGCGAGCGCGGCGAGCGCACCGATGAACTTCGGGAGTTCGTTCCTCCGACGCATGAGCAGTGGGTTGAGGAAGTCGGGTACCTCTCGCCAGCGCGCGCCGTGGCCGAGTTCCATGATCGCGAACACGCGGTCGAAGTTGCTCGGGAAGTCCTTCTCGTTCGTCCAGGCGTGATCGACGCGACCGCTCTCGCGGAACGCCTCGGCTGCGGATCTCCAGTCCTCGGGCCAGTCGTCCGGGATCGGGTCGAGCACCGGCTTTCTGTTCGTGCCGCCGAGTGCCTCGTGGATCGGTTCCCACTCCTCGTCTTCACGGACCCAGCGGCCGAGCGTTCGGCGCACGAGCGCGCGCTGCGCATCGCCCCAGTTATCGGTCACAGTGAGGAACGCGCGGGTCGCGTCCTCGCTACCCGTGACGAACATCGAGCCGATGCGGATGCTCTCGTGATCCCCGCGCGACTCTAGCCAGTTCGGCAGCACCCGGGTGGTGGCGGCTCCACCCGTTGCCGAATCGGCTTGCGAGAGCAGACTGTAGGCGGCCTCGTAGATGCCGTAGTCGTCGAGCGGGTGCAACGACCACAGGATCGCATCGATGGTTTCCGCCTCGATGGCCCGCCCGTCGAGGGCATCGAGCATCGCGAGGTACCGATCGACGCCTGCCTGCTGGACGGCGTCCTCCTCTTCGCTGAGCGGCCCTGCCGCGTCCTGATGGATACTGCCGCCCAGGCCGATCAGCTCGTCCCGCCACGCCTGGCCGGGACCCTCGTCACTCATCTCCGGTCCTTGTTCGACCCCGATTGATGTACTGCTCGACCAGTGCAAGCGCACTGTCGTCGAGCGTGCGACCTGGCACGAAGAACGCCGTCTTCCCCGCCATGTTCCGAAACACGATGCCGTCCTTGATGCGCACCGCGCCGGAGAGCGAATTCCACGGCGCACGCGATGAGCCGAACCTGCCGTCCAACCCCAGCCCGTCAGCATCGATCCGCACCGTGAGTCGAGATCCGACACTCATGCCGTCTTCAACCGCCTTCGCGGCAACGCGACGAAGGATGACCACGAAGACGACAAGCAGCAGCGTGAGGGCCGCGATCACCCCGAATGCGAACACCCCGATGGGGCGACCCGACACCGCCAACACAATGCCGACGACCAGTGCGATCGGGAGCACGATCATGCCTGTGATCCGCAGGCGACGCGTCACTGCCGCATCGACAAACGCCCGCCGGACAGCCGCCTTGTCCGCCCCGTCGATCGTGATGCTGTTTTCGAACACAGACCGCGGCTCGCTTCCATGCGTCGCCGGCACGGTGAGTGCCGCACGAATCCGTTCGAACGCCTGGCGAGTCTCCGACGGTGCGAGGAAGTCATCCAACGGCGCCCCACTCGACTGGAAGTCCGCCTGCTCGAGCAGAGAGATGCCGAGTGCGGCGATCGGCTCCGACGATCGTTCCTCCAGATACGCGGCCCACGTGTCCAGTGCGGTGATCGCGCGCAGGAGATCGGGATCCATGTCGCCATCTGACAGGTCGCCTTCGTCGATCTCCACAATCCATACCCGAAGCTGCTCGGCAGAGGCCGTACCCACTGTGTTGGCCGCCGCGCTGACGGCGCGTGCTCCGGCCTCCGTCAGCTCTGCTGCCGCTGCCACCGCCACGCCATGCGCGGTGAGGAGCTCCCGCGTGACCGCGATCCCGAACTCGACCTGCGCCTCGGCCGTAGCGTGGGCTGCATACTCACGAACGGAGTTCTCGACTTCCTGATAGCTCCTCACGCCGCGCCGCCTTTCCAGCCTCGGCGAGGTTCGTCGCGTTTCGTAGCTCCTGGTCGGGATGTGGGAGAGACCGTTGCATATTGGCCCGGGACTCCGGGTCGTGGGGCGTACTCATCACGGACAGTGGTCAGTTCCGTGACTGCGGGCTCCTGCGGCCGCATGCTGTCGTACGCAAGGGTGCTTGTCGCGCTGACCATGACCGAGTGGCTGCCTGTTGCGGTGAGATCTATCGCCGGCTGGTTATCGCTCGGATCGGCCCGCATGATCCTGACCCGGGAACGCGCTGCCGCACTGGTGATCATGTCAAAGGGTCCGTTCGCGAAGAGGATCGGTTTCGCCGTCTCTGCAGAAGCCGAGAGTCCCTCGGACTCGGATTCGAAAGCGCGCTTACCGGATTGCAGGTCATCATTCCTCGTCCTCGTCCTCGTCAGCCCGCCAGGCAGCTTCGAGTGCATCGAGTACGGAAGGCGGCATTCCCTCGTTCCATCCGTTGGACTCCACGTATCCGCGGATGTCGACGCCGTCTCCGGTGACGGGCTCGAACATCACCGGAGAGATCAGCCATCCCGGATCGTCGTGTGCGCCGAGCGCTTCCGCCGTCCAGTCCTGGCCGGGGTGCTTCGGATTCCCGGTCGGAGTCGAGAGATCGTTCGCAGGGTCGAACGACGCGCCGGCCACCGACACCGTGTCGGAGACGACACGGTCCTGCAGCGCATGCACATTCGCCCATCCCGCGCGATTGACCGACGGGACATCGGCCTCGCTGCGGAACCTCTGGTAGTAGCCGGGCTGGGAGTACCAGAACAGGGCCGCCGCCGTGGCACGATCGAGGTTCGGATGCGTGGTCATCCATGCGATCAGCTCGGACTTGCCGTCGTAGTTCATCGTGAGTGCAGTCACCAGCCACTGGGTCGTGGACGCGCTCTCCAGGAACTCGCGCATCAGACGCAGCTCCAGCTCGTCGAAGTCATCGCTCATAGTTCACCTTCGTATCGACTCCAGGGAACTTGTGACATTTCGATCTCCGAATCTCGACCAAAGGGGATTTTGTATCACTGTATCGATCTGTGTACTGGGGCGATGACATGTCCCTGTGGTGGTGTTCACCGAGTCGACTGGGCTCGGTGAGTGCCGGCTGCGCGGGGAGATGCTGCTGCTCGTAGGTTCGGGTGGGGCGTGCGCGTGGAAACCGATTTTCGGGCTATTTTTGAATGTTGTTGTGTTTCAGTGACTTTAAATGTTCAGTTGGGGTAACCATTTCGATGGCTGTGCATGAAGGAACTTCAGCGAGATTCGAATTGCACTGTGTCAGTGCTGATTGCGAGGTTGGATATTTCCATCTTGTTCGTGAGGAATCGGACAGCCGTCGGAGAAACGTGAGGACGACGACGCCGGTCTGGTTTCGCATCGCCGTGAAGTCAGCTGCCTGAGATGGACCCGTGCAGAGTGAACCCACACAACAGCGGCGAGCTAGCTGCCAGGGCAGGGATGGCGGTAAGGATCGCCGGCGGGCAGCGGAGAACCTTGTAGTGCGCGTGTGATTAGTTCTGGCGCAGCGTAATTGGCAACCTTAGTATGATAGGTTGAGGCTAGAGCGTGTTACGCGCCCAAAGCGGTGGTCGCTCCGTTTGGAATCGCGCACTGCTCTCAACGGCTCATGGAACGCGATCGCCACTGTAGACCGCTCTACACTTCGTCTGTAAGTGCTCTACATGAGCTTCTTTCGGGTGCAGTCCGCAGGCGCAGACCCCGCAGACCCCGCAGACCCCGCAGACCCCGCAGACCCCGCAGCCCTCCTGAGCCCGGACATGCAGGTCTCCGAGTCCTACTGCTCAGGCACCGTCCGCGCCGGCATCTCCGTCTGCGACTCCCTCGAAGAACTCGCCGCCTATCTCGCCGGAAGTGGCGTCCCGTTCGACGCCACCTCGATAGTGGTCGAGCTGGACGGACCGGATTCCGACGACACCGACGAGACAGCCATCTCGGCGCGCGCCTGATCATGCCGACCTCAATTGTCTCGGTCACCCCGATCACCGACAGCTTGCTCGACCTGATCGACTCCGCTTACGACGCACTGGAGGCATGAGAATGGATATCCGCGATTGGGCTGGCGACGCCTGGGCTGAGCTGGACGCAACGCAACAGGCGCGTCTCGTGCGCGCGGCAGAGGCGATCGACGAACGCTATCCGGACCCGGACGATCAGCCGGAGCGGGATGCAGCTCTCTCGACTGCCGTGCAATACATGCTGGGGGAGACAACCGCCCCCGAGGTGCGCGAGCGACTGAATCGCGCCCGTGCCGAACTCACGCAAGCACGTGCAGCGGCCCAACAGATCGCCGTGATGACGGTCGAAGACGGTGGCGCGGAAGCAACGACTGCCCGCGCGGTGGGGGTGGACCGGATGACGATCCTTAACTGGCTCGGCAAAGCGCGCTGATGGGGCGGTGACCCGGACGGTCACAGTAGGTAGGCGATCCTCGACGACACCGATGGCTGGCTGATCTGCCACGAGTGCGGGCACACCTATCTGCATTTGACGCACCTCGCGCAAACCCACGACATGCTCTCGGAGACTTACCGTGCGGCGCACGGGTTGCCGCTCGGTGTTCCGCTCGTCGCCGCGTCGGTGCAGACCCGGACGCGAACGCAGTGGCATGCACACGCTGATCTGCATATGCCGGCGTTGGAGGAGCAGTGGAAGCCCAATACGGCACAGAAAGGGAATCGGCCGAGGAGTCAGTGGACAAGCTGCGACGAGCAGGATTCTCTAACCAATCCCTAAGAGTTCGCTAGCGAGCGCCAAGTTTTCCGCCCATAGATTCGTTGATGTCGAGGCCAGCAGGGCCGCGGCACCGAGCGAGGAGATCACCCATGCGTAATTCCATCATCGACAACCCCGTCCGCCGGCGAGTAGCCATCACCGCAGCCGGAATCGCTGCTGTCGCGGCGATCGCCGTGCCCGGCGTTGCCTGGGCCAGCGGTGGCCTCTCCGAGACCGCACCGGTCGTAATCTCCGCCCCCGCTGTGAATCCGGCCCCGGCCACGCAGTCCGACACCCCGAACAGCGAGTGTGGCCGCGACCTGACCCAGGAAGAGGTCGACGCGCTGGTCGAGAAGGGTGAGATCAGCCTGGCCGACATCACGCCCGCAGCCGCCATCGAACCCGCGGTCGTCGCCAGCGCCGAGGAGATGCGTGCCTACGCCGAGGGGACCGGTACCGGCGAGGCGGCCGTGAGCACGGACGCGCAGAACGGCGGCGTCACACCCGCCGCGCCGGCCTGCTGACACCGCCCGCATCCTGATCGTCGACGACGACACCAAGGTCCTCTCGTCCCTCTGTCCGGGGGTTCCGTCTGTCCGGTTTCGGCATCGAGACCGCGCAGACGGAGCCTCCGCGCTGTGCTCGGTCGGGCGCAACTGAAGCGCCGGGTGTGGGGCTACGACGTCGACACTGACACCAATGTCGTCGACGTGTTCGACACGGACACCGACGTCGTCGACGTGTTCGTCACGTACCTGCATAGAAAACTGGAGGCGACGGGAATGCCGCGAGTGCTGCACACCGTGCGGGGGAGTCGGATTCGTACTGCCGGAGCAGCTATGAGGGTGCGCCGGCGATCACCGTCCCTCCGGACCCGGGTGGCAATGGTGTCGGCACTGGCGGCGGCCGTCGTCATAGCCGCGATCGGTATTGCATGCGCTGTGTTCCTGCGAGTGAACGGATCCGCTCAGCTCGACCGCACACTCGACTCGGTGGTGTTGAGCGTGGCCGCCGAGACGACGATCGCGGAAACCTCGGAGCTCCCGAGCGCGGGGACCCCCGAACCGGCGGTGACCGCACCCGGCGACCACGTCGCCGAATCCGGCACGGTCCGAACGGAAACCCTGGCGGGGACGACCGTGCGCGCCCGCGACGTCCCGGTCAACGGCACAGACGGCACGTACCTCGCCGTCACCGTCCCGGAAGACACACTGTCGCAGGCGATCCGCCGACAACAGTGGCAGGTCGCGGCAGCCGCGGTCGCGGCGATCGCGGTGGCGGCCGGGCTCGGCTGGCTGCTCGCCGGCCGTGCCGTGCGGCCCCTGCAACGGCTTGCTGCCGCCATGCGCACTGTCGGGGACGACCCGTCCAATGTGCTTGCGAACGTTCGGGGCGCCCGCGAGGCGGAGGAACTCTCCGACGCGATCACGGACATGCTCGGACGGATGCAGCAGGCGCGTAACCGAACCCAGGAGGCGCTCCGCTCGGCTCGCGACTTCGCCGCGGTGTCCGCTCACGAGCTGCGCACCCCGCTCACGTCGATGCGCACCGATCTCGAGGTGCTGGCGACGATGCCGCTCTCCGACGAGCAGCGCGCCGAGATCGTGCGTGATGTCCTGCTCACGCAGCGTGAGGTCGAGACGACGCTCACGGACCTCGAGCGTCTGGCGGTCGGTGAACTCTCCGACGTGGCCGACCATGAGGAGG
Organism: Rhodococcus sp. OK302; assembly: GCF_002245895.1. Classification (NCBI taxonomy): domain Bacteria; kingdom Bacillati; phylum Actinomycetota; class Actinomycetes; order Mycobacteriales; family Nocardiaceae; genus Rhodococcus; species Rhodococcus sp. OK302. The sequence goes on along the minus strand of NZ_NPJZ01000002.1, from coordinate 304,363 downwards.
TGGACCTCGTCGACCTTGCGGATCGCTGTGTGCAAGAGTCCGCGCGGCGGCTACCCGACCTGGAGATCGAACTGTGTGGCCCGGACGCGTTGACGGTGCGCGGGATTCCGTCGGGGCTGCGGCTGGTGCTCGACAATGCGATCATCAACGCTGTCCGTCACGGGCACGCCGAGCGGGTACGGATCACCCTCGCCGAGAACGGTGCTCACGGCATCGCCGTCACGGTGGACGATGACGGTATCGGTATCCCCGAGTACGAGCGGGCGGGGATGTTCGTCAGGTTTACTCGGGGCTCGGCCGCGCAGGTCGAGGGCTCCGGACTCGGTCTGGCGTTGATCGCTCAGCAGGCCGCGTTGCACGGCGGCACCGCCGGCCTGTCGGAGAGTCTGCTCGGGGGTACCCGACTGCGGCTTCGGCTGCCTCAACCCCCACACGTTCAGCTGGCTAGAGCGTTGTCGAGATGCAAGAAAGATTGACGGGACACGCCGGGCTACTTTGACGAAACTCGGGTGTGTCCGCCGTGCCCGTCAATCTAGGTGCTGCCGCGGACACGGAAACTTGAGACAAAGGTCGGACACGTTGAGATGTTGAGATAGAAATCGGACATTTCCGGATTGTTGAGACGAACCCGAGAGTTCAAGCGCCCTCGCGGCCACCGCCAGTAACGATGCGCCTGCCCCAGCGGATATACAGACCGTCCGTTTCTTTTGTAGGAGGTAGATCTGAATGAAGCGCTCATTTCTCGTCCGAGCTGGCGCAGTGGCCGTCGGACTCGCGGCGCTCGGCGCGGGCGTAGCGGCGCCGCAGGCGAGTGCGGCGGAGGCGTACGTTCCGCCGCCCGGGTACGAGCTGAACACAAGGTGGTTCAAGCTGCCGTGGGAGCCCAGCAGGTCGTGGGACAACAACTCGAACCTGCTCAGTCCGTTCGGCACTAGCGACATCTACTGCTACACCTACCCGGGGGCCGTGACCGGCCCGCTTCCGTTCGACTGCTTTCAGCTCGATCCATGGCGGCAGACCCATCAGGTGATGCGGGTCCCGTTCTCACAGAACTTGCACACCATCAATCCGGTCCCGACCCCGCCCGGCCTGCTCCCAGGGACGCTTGGATCGTCCTGACACGTGAAGTGTCCAACCGATTACGTTTGGGCACTTCACGGTTCGCCCTGAGCGCCGCGGCCGGAATTCTCTCATCAGCTCCGGGTGTGCGGCGGGGTGCGGGTGTGGATCTCAATGCGGGAAGCAACTGAGATTGAATCGCGTAGCTGTCGGACACTGTGACGCCGACAGCCGCACAGCAACTCGACACCCTTCATTGAGCTGCGGCGCGCGTTAAGACCGATACGGTGTGCTCATGCTCTGGCGTTGGTTCGCAGTCGTGATCGCTGTACTCGCTGTCGCCGGAATCTGGCAGCTGACCACCCCCGACCGACCTGTTGCCGCAATAGTCGACGCCGAGACGCTCGAGTGCGCGCCCCCGTATCCCATCGGCCCACGCCAGGCGAGATCAACGGCGACGGTTCCCGACGATTTCGTACCGGTCGCCGCCGTCACGTGCGACCCCTATGTCAGCGACGCCGTGGCAGCCGATCGAACCGTCAGCTTCTCTGCTCACCGTTGGGAGGGTGATTTCGGTCGGGCGGTGAAACTGCTGAACCGGTCGTCCGCGCACACGACCTGGTTTCCCGGCGGCTGCGGCGACAACTACAGCCTGGCGGTGCTGGACGAATTCTGGTTGGTCGACGATCGAGGCCGAGCAATACGGCCGGGGCATCCCTCCGACTCGTGTGGACTACCCAAACCCGGCGGCCTGGCTGCCATTAAAGAATTGACGTCGGTCAGCAGTACCGAACATCGAACAACGTTGTCCGACGATCAGATCTACGAACGCTCGCATTGTTGGCCGACGTACCGACCTCCCACAGCAGGTACCACGCTGCCGACATCGCTGTCGGCGAGAGGCGGTTTCTGTCGATTCTCCTCCACCGAATTCGTCGGTACATCGTGGACAACGGAAACCGTCGACGGTCTCCCACCTGCACCTGACTGTGACGCAGTGGCCACCGAGGTGGCGTCGAGGATGTACCTGGACGGTGTCACGAATGAGGAACGATTGCTCACCGTCGAACTCGACGGCTGTCGCCGTGTCATCGCTGACGGGTACGCCCCCTTGCAAGCGTCGGACGAACTGTTGGTGTCGTTCCGATAGCGCTGCGCAAATGATCGTTTGACGACACCGTCCCATGTTGATCGCGGCCGCGTGGTGAGCGCGTTTCCCGACGTCAATGCCCACCCAAACCTGCTGATCTTGTACTGCCACAGTGTCCTCCGTTCCCCAACCGGTCACCCGTGGGACGGTCCGCCGGCACACCCATAAACAGCGACGAATTCGCGAACAGATCTCAATCAGCAGCCAGAACGTCCGCGGCGAGCGGGGTGGCTTTCCACGCCAAGCCACCAAAGGCAACCGGTGATTGTCAGCATCGCCCGCCCGCCTACGGGCACCGAAAGCGAGCACCTCGAGCGCCATCCACGTTAAAGGTGGTTGTCGGGGTTCGAGATCGTGGTGGGTGCACCGTTTATGTGGTCTGACCTGCGGTGATGACATGTCCAGGTGGTGGGTGATCGTCGAGTCGGTTGGGTGCCGGCAGTGGGGTGCCGGCTGGGTTCGGGTCGATCGTTCGGTGGGTGCCGGCTGCGGGTGGGGAGCTGCTATTGCTCGGCGATGAGGGTGTGTGGCGGGCTCGGGAAGGCCGATTTTCGAGTGTTTTTGAATGTTGTTGTGTTTCGGTAACTTTGGGTGATCGGTTGGTGGGTAATCAGTTTCGGTTGTTACACATGGAGGCGTTTTGGCGAAGCCTCAATTCTGTTGTGGTGGTCGATGCGGGTGTAGTCGCATCTAGTGAAACGTCGACTGCGCCGGGCGGGTGGCTCGGCGCAGTCGTGGTCTATGAGCCTTTCGGTCGGCACCTCGGTTGATTACCGACTGGTGCGTTCACCGCCGTTCACTGCCAGCACCTGGCCGGTGATCTGCCGGGCACCTGATGATGCGAGGAAGAAGACTGCGGCCGCGATGTCTTCCGGTGTTCCCGCACGCTTGGTGCTGGTGGATTCGATCATGGCATCACGCCGCTCGTCGGTGAGGATATCGCGAAAGAATTCGGTGTCCCCGATGTATCCGGGAGACACGATGTTGGCTGTGATTCCTTCGGGGCCGAGTTCGGCAGCCAGATCGATATTCCATGTTGCGACAGCGGCTTTGGCGGCTCCGTATGCGCCCGCACCCTTGTCGACTGTGATCGACCCGATCGTGATTACGACCCAGTTAAGTTGACGATTTCCCCCGCTCACTTTCTGTTCGGAGCTGTACTCCGGTGTGCGGAATTCTTGTGCAGAGCGTGGTGGAGTTCGTCGACGCAGCTCGGCGTCGCGCCGGCGAACCCCTGCCATAGGGGTTCGCCGGTCATCGTTCAACGCACATCCACTTCTACCTGCACGCCGATGCGCTGCAAGTTCCGGGAGCACGTCCACGGCTATACAGTTGTTCGGATGCTGTCACCGGCGGATGTGGATGTTCGTCGAGCAGAAACCACTCCGACTATTGCCGCAACGATGTGAGCTGCGGCGGCGGCTCCGAAAGCCCAGGCATAGCCGTCGATGGTATCGATTCGTGTCGCGGCTACTGCCATCAATACGGCAAACCCTACCGTCGGTCCGAGCTCCATCGCAGTGTTCATCACGCCGCCAGCCAGACCTGACTGGCTCGCCGGCACACCCGCGATGGCCAGGACAGCCCCAGCGGAGAAGACCAGCGACGCACCGGCCGGAAGTAGAATCAAACCTGGTAGTAGACCTACGACAAAGTCTGTGTCCGGGTGCAAGTTTGCGAGCAACGCCAGGCCGGTCGCGCTGATGATCAGGCCAGCTGTCGCAACACGCATGGCACCGAACCGGCCGATCAACGGTCCCGCTGCACGATTCGAAGCGATTAAAGCTGCCGTGTACGGAATGAACGCACCAGCTGTCGCAAGGGTCGTCCACCCACGTTCGTTCTGCAAATACAGTGCAAGCAAGAAGGCAATCAACCCCGATCCAGCAGCTGAAAGCAGGATCCCGACCAGACCGAACAAACGCTGACCTCGCCCGATGAATCCAGCGGGGAGTAGCGGCTGCCTTACTCGGCGCTCGATCACGGTGAACGCGACGAGGAGCGCGAGACCGATCACGAGCGACACGAGAACTCCAGCAGACGTCCAGGAGTTCTCGAGGCTGAGGATGAGACCGTAACTTCCGATCGAGATCCCGAGCGTCGCCAGCACAGCCCCCAAGGGATCGAGTCCGGGAGGGCTGCCGGCGGTGTCGG